>NZ_VICD02000233.1 GCF_006546735.2 Marilutibacter maris
GCCGGGTGACGGTCGCCAGCGACGCCGCCGACCGCGCCCTGCCCGGCGAGGAGATCGCGCCGGGCCTGCGCTTGATCGTCGAGCACCTGCCGTTCGCGCCGCCGGGCCAACCGCTGCCGCTGGCCTTCGCCCGCCGCGATGAATCGGTGGCACCGTCGCGATTGCTGTTCTTCGATACCGAGACCACCGGCCTGGCCGGCGGCACCGGTACCCGCGCGTTCCAGATCGGCGCCGCCGACTGGCACCACGACCCGCTGTACGGTCCGGGGCTGCGGGTGCGCCAATTGCTGATGACGACGATGGCGGCCGAGCGGGCGATGCTGGATACCTTCGCCACCTGGCTGCGCGCGGACACCCTGCTGTGCAGCTACAACGGCCGCTGCTACGACGCCCCGCTGCTGAAGACACGCTACCGGCTGGCGCGGATGCGCGATCCGATCGCCGCGCTGGATCACCTGGACCTGCTGTTTCCGACCCGCCGCTTCCACAAGGGCCGCTGGGCCGACTGCCGGTTGGCGACGGTCGAACGCGAGCTGCTGGGCATCGTCCGCGAGGACGACCTGCCCGGTGCGCAGGCACCGGCGGCGTGGCTGTCCTACCTGCGCGGCGGCAGCGCGTCGCGACTGCGACGGGTCTGCGCGCACAACCGCCAGGACGTGATCACCCTGGCGCGGCTGTTGTTGTCGCTGGCGGCCAGCGCGGACGACGTCGCGATCGCGTTGCCCGGCCTTCATGCCGCGCGCACGGCCGGGGTGTAGGCTGCGGCCATCTTTCCTGAGAGGAACGCCGCCATGCGCCTGCTCCCCTTTGCCGTCGCCGCGTCGGTGCTGACCGCCGTGTCCGCCTGCGCGCCGATGCCGCCTCCGCCGCCGCCGATGGCGCAATGCAATGCCGAGGGCGCGCGCTGGGCGATCGGCCTGGCGCCGGATCCGGAAGTGATCGAGCGGATCACCCGCGACACCGGCAGCCGCGACGTGCGGGTGCTGCACCCGGGCACCCCGGCGACGATGGATTACCGCCAGGACCGGGTCAACGTCGACGTCAACGAACGCGGCGCGATCAACGGCATCCGCTGCGGATGAAGACCCGATGCAAGGTGCCGGTGACCACGATGGCGGCGATGCTGATGACGATCGCGATGGCCGCGTGTTCGGCGACCCCGCCCTCCACCGGCGACGCCGATGGCCGCTCCGACGCCGACACCCAGGCGGACGCGCCGGCGCAGCAGGCCCAGGCGCCGCGGCGTGCGCCGCCGATGTCCGATCCGCTGCCGGCCACCGCGATGACCTGTGACGCCGACAAGGCGCGCACCGAGATGGTCGGTCAGCCGGCCACCGAGGCCAATGTCGAGCGCGCGCGCGTCGCCAGCGGCGCCGAATCGGTGCGGGTGATCCGGCCCGGGATGATGGTGACGATGGAGTTCGTCGAGAGCCGGCTCAACATCGACGTCGACGACGACAACGTCATCACCGGCCTGCGCTGCGGCTGAGCGCGGCGGCGCTCAGCGGTCGTCGTCGTTCTTGCCGCTGAAATCCACTTCCATCTTGTCGTCGTCGTCGGTCGACCAGGTCGCGCCCTGTTCGCGCTCGCACCAGGCCGGCACCGGCTCGCCGGTCTTCTCGTTGCCCATGCCGGTGCACTCCGGCCGTGCGTCGACCGCGGCATTGGTGTCGTAGTAACTCGGCCTGCTGGCGCAACCCGCAAGCGCCAGGGACAGGGACAGGGCCACCAGGCCCGTTGCATTGACTGCTTTCATCGCGACCGACCTCATCGGCATGTCCTGCGGATCCGGCGGCCAGTATGCGGCCGTCGTCGCAGGCGGGTATCTGGGTGGATGGTCACGACATTGCGTGATGTTCATCACATGTTTAGCCGATTGGCCTACCGCCGTTCGTCGGCGTTACCGATCGTCACCGCAATGGAATATTTTATTTCTTGATCCATTCGTCGGTTATTGAAACTTGCGAAAGGTAGAAGGGGCCAGGCAGCACCGGCAAGACGACCCAACCGACCAGTCAAGGACCACGGACGATGAAGACGATCAAGACCCCGGCGGCAGGATTGCTGTCCGCCACCCTCGCCAGCCTGCTCGCAAGCACCGCGCTGGCGGCGCCGCCCCAGGCAGCGCCCGCCGCCGCGGAAGACGCGGCCCTGAACCAGCGCCTGCAACAGGAAGAAGCGCGCCTGCGCCCGCAACGGGCGGCATTCGCCGGCCATTTCCGCCAGGCCTACGCACGCTACCCGGCGATCCCGGCCGGCACCCTGGAGGCGATCGCCTACGTGCAGAGCCGCTGGATGCACCTGAGCCCGGAGCCGGCCAGCGAGGGCGGCAGCCATCAGCACATGCCGCGCGCCTACGGCGTGATGGGCCTGTACCACGGTGAGGGTTTCGCCGACCAGGTCGGCGAGGGCGCGCGCCTGCTCGGCGTCCCGGCCGCGCGGGTGATCGCCGACCCGCGCACCAACATCCTCGCCGCCGCCGCCCTGCTCGACCGCGAGATCCGCGCCAGCAGCCCCCTCGCGCACCCGGCCAACGACGACATCGCCGCCGCGCTGGCCGCCTATGCGGGCTTTTCCTCCGGCGATGCCCCGGTCGCCCGCAGCGCGGTGATGGACTTCGCCCACACCAGCTTCGCCTACGACGTGCTGCTCGCCCAGGACCGCGGCGTCAACGATCGCGGCATCGTCGTGCCCGAGCGCGCGGTGCGCTGGGAGCACGCGTTCACCCCGGCCCAGCTGATCCAGCAGAAGGCGCCGTTCGTGCGCCTGGACGTCGAGGCCGACCGGGTGATCACCGACCAGTACGCGATCGATCCGGTCAGCGAGACCCTGATGCGGACCGCGCCGGCCGGCGGCGACAGGGTCCAGGCCAATGCCGACGTCGGCATCACGAGCACCGACTACGGTCCGGCGATCTGGAACCCGGCGCATTCGTCCAACTACACCGCCTCGCGCAGCGCCTCGGTCAGCGCGGTCACCATCCACACCGCGCAGGGCAGCTATTCCGGCACGATCTCCTGGTTCAAGAACTCCTCCGCCAACGTCAGCGCCCACTACGTGATCCGCAGTTCCGACGGCCAGGTCACCCAGATGGTGCGCAATCACCACACCGCCTGGCACGTGCGCAGCCACAACAGCTACACCCTCGGCATCGAGCACGAGGGCTACGTCAACAACAGCTCCTGGTACACCAGCGCGATGTACAACAGCTCGGCGGCGCTGGTGCGCTCGTTCTGCTCCAAGTACTCGGCGATCAGCTGCGCCAGCGCCTACAGCGGGCCGGCCAGCAGCGGCATCAACGTGCTGCCGACCAGCGTCAAGATCAAGGGCCACCAGCACTACAGCGGCCAGACCCACACCGACCCGGGCATCAACTGGAACTGGGGCAGCTACTACAACCTGCTCAACCCCGGCAGCGGCGGCACCACCAAGGTGCTCGACAGCTTCGAGAGCAGCGTCGGCCACTTCAACACCAGTCCGGCCTATTCGGGCAGCACCACCGGCATTTCCAGCGCTTCGCTGGCCGAGCGCAACTGCAGCATCCGCCACAACGGCAGCTGCTCGTTGCGGGTATTGCTGAAGGACAACACCTCCAGCTCGTCGAGCTGGGCGGTGCGTCTGCTGTCCGGCAGCGGCAGCCCGTCGAACAACACCTCGCTCAGCCGCAGCAACGGCCGGGTCGGCTTCTGGGTGTACTCGGCCGGCAGCGGCATGAGCGTGGCGGTCGGCATCGACGACAGCGACGGCACCGAGCGTTCGACCTCGCGTTCGCTGGCCGCCAACACCTGGACCTGGGTCGAATGGGACCTGACCAACAGCGGCCACTGGAACGCCTGGGTCGGCGGCAACGGCGCGATCACCGCCGGCAGCGTGACCCTGGATGCGATCTGGCTGTACCGCGCGCAGACCAGCTACGACGTCAACGTCTACATCGACAACGTGACGGTCAAGAACTGAGGCATGCCCGACGCGGCGGGGCCGGGCGCGATGCCCGGTCCCGTCATGGCGTCTCCGCGACCGTGTCGCTGCGCGGCGGCGCCTGCTCCGGCGCCGTGTCCGCGACCTGTTGCGGTTCCGCCTCGTGCACCGGCGCGGTCGCCGCGCGCGGCGCCTTCCACCAGGCGATCAGCACCGCGCAGGCCAGCAGCACGCCGGCGATCAGCCACGGCGCGCCGGGCAGGTGGACCGGCGCGGCATCGTCGATGAAATAGCCGAAGCTGCCGGCGAACAGGGCCGGCCCGACGATCCCGGCCATCGACACCAGACTCATCAGCGCGCCCTGGATGCGGCCCTGCACCTGCGGGCCGACCTCGCGGGTGATCAGGGCCTGGGTCGCCGGCGCCGCCAGCGCCCACAAGGCGCTGACCGGGATGCCGAGCAGCCACAGCCAACCGTTGCCGGTCAGGCCGTAGACGGTGAAACCGATCACCCCGCAGCTCAGGCCCAGCAGCAGGGTGCGGCGCTCGCCCAGGCGCTGCACGATGCGCCCCACCAGGACCGCGTTGACGATGATGCTGCACACCCCGACCAGGAACAGCACCCAGCCCACCTGCTGCGGACCCCAGTCGAAGCGGTAGCCGGCGAACAGCACGAAGACGCTGGGGTAGACGTAATGGGCGAGGTTGGCCAGGAACACCACCGCGGCCAGGCCGAACACCATCGGGTACTGCCGCAGCAGGCCGATCGAACCGACCGGGTTGGCGTGCGACCAGTCGAAGCGCGGGCTGCGCTTCTCCTTGGGCAGCGATTCGGGCAGCACGAACAGCCCGTAGGCGAAGTTCAGCAGGGCCAGCCCGGCGGCGAACCAGAACGGCAGGCGCAGATCGATCTCGCCGAGCCAGCCGCCGATCGCCGGCGCCACCGTGAAGCCGATGCCGAACGCGGCGCCGATCATGCCGTAGCTCTTGGCGCGCTGCTCCGGCGGCACCACGTCGGCGACATAGGCATTGGCGGTGGTGAAGCTGGCCGAGGTGATGCCGGAAATGATCCGCCCGACCAGCAGCCAGGCCAGGGTCGGCGCCAGCGCCATGAACACGAAGTCCAGACCCAGGCCCAGGCACGACAACAGGATCACCGGGCGGCGGCCGAAGCGGTCCGACAGCGCGCCCTGGATCGGTGAGGTCACGAACTGGATCGCCGCGAAGATGGTGCCGAACGCACCGACCCAGTAGGCCGCATGCGCGGTGTCGCCGCCGGAGAACTGCTCGATCAGGTGCGGCAGCACCGGGATGATCAGCCCGAACGCCAGCACGTCGATCAGCACGACGAAGAAGATGAAGGCCAGCGCGGCGCGGCGTTTCGCGCCAGTGGCGGCGGGTGCGGACTCGGTCATGGGGGCCGGCGGACGGCGGGGGGAGCGGCAAGTCTACCGGTTCGCCGCGCAGGCCCGGAGGGCCATTGGTCCCCGCCGCGCGGGGGCAATCGGGCATGGAAGGGGGCGCCACGACGCCTCCATCCACGCGACTCCCATGCCGAAGGGTTTCGCAGGAGCCGCGTGAGCCGCGATCGGGCCTCCATGGCAACGCTTCGTCGCGGCTTACGCCGCTCCTACGAAGAGCAGGAGGGCATTCGCCTCCAGCCCGCTACGTCAGGGGGCGATTCGCACCGCAGGCGCGAATGGGGGTGTGGCCGCGCAACGGCGGGGCCCAAGGTTTGCGCAGCAAACCTTGGGAGATATCCGCACGCAGCCGGATATCGCTCCCCCTGCCCCAGGGGGCTGAGCCAGACGCCGCTGCTACGACATTTCGGTGAGGCCAACAGTCACGGCCCCAAAAATAGTTTCACTTTCAACCATTTACTTGAAAAGCAGACCATTTGCCGCAGCGCACAAATTGTGCTTAAGTCGGGAGACCCTGGGTTCCCGGCAGGCCGGATCGCGCAAGCGAACCGCGCTGTTCCGTCCCCGCCTTCCGGGCCCTCCGGCACTGTCACAACGGAGTCCTGCATGGCGTCTGCGCAACACCCCGCCGTCCCCGTCGACCCGCACCCGAGCCGCGGTGCGCGCACTCCGTCCTTGCCGGCAGCAACTCCGGCGGAACGAGCCTCGCCCGGGCTCTACGACCCCAGCGACGAGCGCGACGCCTGCGGCTTCGGCCTGATCGCCCAGCTCGACGACCGCCCCAGCAACGCGCTGGTGCAGCGCGCGCTGGAGGCGTTGTCGCGGATGACCCACCGCGGCGGCATCGCCGCCGACGGTCTGTCCGGCGACGGCTGCGGCCTGCTGCTGCGCCAGCCCGACGCCTTCCTGCGCGCGCTGGCCGGCGAGGCCGGGATCGCGCTGGGCCA
>NZ_VICD02000234.1 GCF_006546735.2 Marilutibacter maris
GACCGTTGCGCGAAGCGTTGGAGACCCTGCAGCAGGCGGTGGCGCCGGCGGGCCCGTTCGATCCGGCGGCGGCCACGCGGGATTGGCGGATCGCCGCCACCGACTACGCCGCCACCACGGTGGTGTTGCCGATGCTCGCGGGGCTGCGTGCGGCGGCGCCGGACACGCGCCTGGCGGTGGTCGGCATGGTGCCGGCGCGGATCGCGCGCCAGGCCGAGGACGGCAGCATCGACCTGGCCTTCCACACCTTGGACGATGCGCCGCCCGGATTGCGCCAGCGCCGCTTGTTCGTCGAGCGCTACGTGCTGGCCGGCCGCGCCGACCATCCGCGGCTGCGACGCCGGCCGACGCCGGCGCAGTTCTGCGGGCTCGAACACGCGATCGTCTCCCCGGATGGCGGCGGCTTCCGCGGCGCGACCGACGAGGCCCTGGCCGCACGTGGACTGTCGCGCCGGGTGGTGCTGTCGGTGCCGCACTTCCTGCTGCTGCTGTCGGTGCTCGCCGAAACCGATCTGGTGGCGATGCTGCCCGAGCGGCTGGCGGCCCGGCACCCCGGGCTGCGGGTGGTGGCGCCGCCGGTCGAGGTGCCGGCGTTCGAGCTGGTGATGCTGTGGCACGAGCGCGTGCATCGCGCCCCGGCCCACCAATGGTTGCGCGGCCATATCCTGGCCTCGCTCGCCGGCTGATCGCATGCCGTGCCGGAATCGATGCGCCACGGTGTTCCAGCGGTACCGGCCCGGCACGCTTGACCTCAACCGTGCTTGAGGGCGCAGCATGACGCTCCCCCCGCACGAGGACGCCGCGATGGCGACGCCGCTCACCGATATCGATCTGTACCTGCAGCGCCTGGGCTTCGATGCGCCACCCGCGCCGAGCCTGGATACCCTGGGTGTGCTGCAACGCCGCCATACCGCGGCATTCGTGTTCGAGAACATCGCCAGCTTCATGCACGCGTCGGTGCCGATCGATCTGCCGGCGCTGCAGCGCAAGCTGCTGCACGAGGGCCGTGGCGGCTATTGCTACGAGCTCAACGGCCTGTTCCTGGCCCTGCTGCAACAGCTGGGATTCGAAGCGCGCGCGCTGACCGCGCGGGTGGTGATGGGCACCGGCGAAGATGCGCTGACCGCGCGCACCCACCAGCTGGCCCTGGTGACGATCGACGGCGTGGCGCATGTGAGCGATGTCGGCTTCGGCGGCATGGTGCCGACCGCGCCGTTGCGGCTGGATACCGAGGCCGCGCAGGCGACCGCGCACGAGCCTTATCGCTTGCTCCGGCGCGGCGACGGCTACCTGCTGAGCGCGCAGGTAGGCGACGAATGGCGGCCGATGTACGTGTTCGATCTGCAGCCGCAGGCGGCCATCGACCTGGAAGTCGGCAACTGGTACGTCGCCACCCACCCGGACTCGGGCTTCCGCCACCAGCTTCGCGCCGCCCGCACCGGTCCCGGATACCGCAAGACCCTGCGCGACGGCAGCTTCGCGATCCATCGGACAGGCGCGGACAGCGAGCGCCGCGAGCTGGCCGATGCCGACGCGGTGATCGAGGTGCTGCGGCGGGAGTTCGAGTTGCGCCTGCCGCAGGGCCCGGCGCTGCGCGAGCGGATCGCCGGGCACCTGGCGAGCGCCGCCGCGGCCGCTGCCTGACCTGCTTCCCCGTGTCCGCCGTAGGAGCGGCGTAAGCCGCGACGGGGCTTTCCCGCCAAGGCCCAATCGCAGCTTGCGCCGCTCCTGCGGTTGAGGTTCGTCGCGAACGCCGCGTCGCCCGACCGCGCCTGACATAATCGCGACAATGAGTCATTGGGTCGTCATCTACGCGATCGGTGCCGCCCAGGCCCTGCTGCTGGCGCCGGCGCTGTGGCGCCGCCCGGCCAACGCCGCGGCGAACCGGGTGCTGGCGGCGTGGCTGGCGCTGGTGGGACTGGACCTGGCGGTGAAGGCGGCGTTCCTGGCGACGCCCGCGCCGGCGCTGTTCCGGGTGCTGCTGCTGGTCGGAACGTTCCCGTTCCTGTACGGCACCTTCTTCTATCTGTACGTGCGCACCTTGACCACCGCGCGACGGCTGGTCTGGCGCGATCTGTTGCATCTGCTCGGCTTCGCGGTGGCACTGGCGCTGTTCGCGCCGGGGCTGCTCGCGGACGCCGCGCTCAATGCCGAACTGATGCGCCAATGGCTGTCGCGCGCGCTGCCGCCGCCTGTGCCCTGGTACAGCCTGTTCCTGTACGCCTGGAGCCTGAGCTACGTGGTGGCGGCGCTGCTGCGGGTGGTCCGCTACCGGCGCGAGGTGCGCGAGCGCCGATCCGATGCCGATCGCATGTCGCTGCGCTGGGTGGTGGTGATGGCGCTGGGCCAGGTGCTGATCTGGGCGATCGCGCTGTTGCATGACACGACCCGCATTCCCGGCATCGACTATCTGCTGGTCTACGGCGCGGTCGCGGTCTGGGCCTGCGTGCTGGGCTATCTGGGCCTGATGCAGGCGCCGGTGTCGCCGGAGCGGGAAGGTGAAGCGGCGGCCACGGACGTGGACGCGATCGCGGCCGTCGATGACCCGGGCGCTGGCGCATCGGCCGCCGTCGCGGCGGTCTCAAGTCCGGAGGCCGCCACCGACTCCGCCGACGATCCGCGCCTGCCCGAGGTGCAGGCGCGTTTGCAGCGGTTGATGGACGAGGAAGCGCTGTACCTGGCGCCGGCTCTGACGATCGCCCAGGTCGCGCGCCGCAGCGGCTATCCCGAGTACCTGGTGTCGATGGCGATCAACCGCGGATTCGGCTGCACGTTCTGGGACTACATCAATCGGCAGCGTATCGGCGCGGCCTGCCGATGCCTCGCCGACCCGGACGACGGCCGCACCATCCTCGACATCGCCTATGCCTGCGGCTTTACCTCCAAGTCGACCTTCAACGCGGCGTTCAAGCGCGAGACCGCTGCGACCCCGAGCGCGTGGCGGGCTCGGCGGGCGCAAGCGCAGGCGTGCTGATCGCTACGGTCCGTCCCGGCGCCCGCGCGGACTCGCGGGCGGGTGAGCGTCGGTGCGCGCGCCATTGCGGCCAGCGCAGCCACAGCTCGCAGAGCGCCATGTTCAGCGACCAGCTCGCCCACGCCGAGAAGATGTAGACGGTGTCGAACGGCAGGGCCAGCGGGCCGGTGCCGACGAACAGGATCACCCGCAGGGTCACCGCGGAGAAGGTCATCGCCAGGCTGTGGCTCATCCAGCGCCGGTGGCCGACGAAGTCGCCGGCCACCGCGAGGCGGATGCCGTTGGCGGTGATCGACAGCCACAGCACCGACAGCAGCGCGAAGCCCGCGCCCGAGGCCCAGCCGCCGTGCGCGTCGAAGGCCAGCGAGAGGCCGCCCAGGCCGCCGATCAGCACCCCGCCCGCGTACAGCCAGCCGGCGGTGCGATGCACGGCCGGCAGCCGGCGGCGGATCCAGCCACTGGCCTGCAGCGGTACCAGCAGCAGGGCCAGGCCGGCGCCGAAGAAGTGCATCGGCACGTCGATCCCGGACACCGCGAACTTGACCATGAACGGGTCGTGCGGGTTGAACGGGCGCATCCGCAGGAAGGCGAAGGCATAGGCGGCGACCAGCAGGCTGGAGGCAGCGAACAGGGTGTAGCGCAGGCCGTGCAGGCCGTGTCTGACGATGGAGGCCATCGCAAGCTCCGTCTGTGGAATGACGGCTCGATGCTCGCTGGCGGCCGCGCCGGGGTCGTCCGATCCGGCCGGACCGGACGACCGGACCGGCCGATCGCACCCCATGCCGGTCCGGGATTCCGTATCGAGGCCCCGTAGGAGCGGCGTGAGCCGCGATGGGCTGTTGTCGGGAAAGCGCCATTGCGGCCTGCGCCGCTCCTGCCGTCGACGCACGCGTCCGCGCCTTCCCGAATGCGGGATGCTCATTCCCTGTTCCCGCACTTTTGCCCCGGCGGCCGCGTGCGCATCTGGAGTGGGGTGACGGCCAGCCGTCGTCCGCCTCCTCCCGCCATCAGGACAATCCAAATGAGCAAGTTGCAGAACAAGGTCGCCATCGTCACCGGCGCTTCCAAGGGCATCGGTGCCGCCATCGCCATCGCACTGGCTGCCGAGGGCGCCGCGGTCGTGGTCAACTACGCCACCAGCAAGGCGGGCGCCGACGCGGTGGTCGCGAAGATCGTCGCCGCCGGCGGCCGCGCGGTCGCGGTGCAGGGCGACGTCTCCGAGCTGGCCGACGCGCGCGCGCTCGTCGATGCCGCGACCGGGCAGTTCGGACGCCTCGACATCCTCGTCAACAATTCCGGCGTCTACAGCTTCGCGCCGCTGGAGGAGATCGACGAGGCGCAGTACCGCCGCCAGTTCGACGTCAACGTGCTGGGGCTGTTGCTGACCACCCAGGCCGCCGCGGCGAAGATGGGCGAGGGCGCCAGCATCATCAATGTCAGCTCGGTGGTCACCCGGGTCACCCCGCCGCACACCGCGGTCTACAGCGGCACCAAGGGTGCGGTCGATGCGATCACCGGGGTGCTGTCGAAGGAGCTGGGCGCGCGCGGGATCCGGGTCAACGCGATCAACCCCGGCATGGTCGAGACCGAGGGCACCCACAGCGTCGGGGTAATGGGCTCGGATCTGGAGGCGGAGACCATCGCCCAGACCCCGCTGGGCCGGATCGGTCAGCCGGACGACATCGCCACGATCGCGGTGTTCCTGGGGTCGGACGATTCGCGCTGGCTGAGCGGTGAGCAGATCGTCGCCAGCGGCGGCCTGCACTGAGCCACCGCGACCCGGTCCGGGCATGGGCCCGGGCCGGCGCCTTCCCGTGGCCGGGTCGCTCCGGGCCGCGGGAAGGCGCGCTCAGGTGCGGTTGATCGATACGCCGCCGTCGACCCGCATCGCACTGCCGGTGATGAAGCTGGAGGCGTCGGAGGCGAGGAACAGCGCCGCTTCGGCGATCTCGTCCGGTTCGGCGATGCGCTTGAGCGCGTGCAGTCCCTCGACGAAGGCCCGCGATTCGGGCGCCTGGGTGAAGTCGCGCGCGCCGGGCGTATCGGTGCCGCCGGGCAGAAGCGCGTTGACCCGCACGCCGTGCGGTCCGGCCTCCGCGGCCAGCACCTGGGTCAGTCCGATCACGCCGGCCTTGGCCGCGGCGTAGGCGGCCATCCCGGGCATGCCGACGGTGTGGCCGACGAAGGTCGAGGTGAAGATGATCGAACCGCGACCGGCCTCGAGCATGGCCGCGAGCTGTCGGCGGGCGCCGAGGAACGCGCCGGTCAGATTGGTGTCGAGGGTGTCCCGCCAGTCGGCGACGGACATCCCGGTGACCGGTCCCATGGTGCCGACGCTGCCGGCATTGTTGAAGGCGATGTCGAGCGCGCCGAAGCGATCCAGCGCGCCATCGACAAGCGCGGCCGCGTGAGCCTCGTCGCGGACATCGCCGGGGCAGGCCAGCGCCTCGCCCCCGGTGCGCTCGATCTCCTTCACCAGCTCCGCGAGCGCGTCGGCGCGGCGCGCGCCCACCACCACGCGCGCGCCTTCGCCGGCGAAGCGCAATGCCGCCGCGCGTCCGATGCCCGAGCTCGCGCCGGTAATGATCGCGACCTTTCCGGAAAGCGATTGTGCTGCCATGGGTGCCGTGCTCCTCGAAGTGGGCGCACAGTGTCGGCAGTCGCCAGCGCCGATGCTGGCCGGATTCGGACCTGTGGTTGGGTCGGGACGCCGCCCGTGCGCGCCGCGTAACAAAAGGATGGACCCGTGCGGGCCCATCCCCGCGGTTGCCGCCGCCGCGATGGCCGCGCGGTTTGCCGCCCTAGTCCAGTTCCGCGGTGGGGATGATGTCGTAGCGCTCGATCCGGCCCACCGCGGCGATCGCGGCGGTCACGTCGTCGCGGGCCAGCATGGCCGCGCGTGCGGCGCGCATGGCGACGTTTCCGGGGAGCGGCTGCGGCAACGGATAGTTCTGCAGCCACTCCAGCATCCGCCCGCGGCGATCGTCCGATTGCAGCTGCGCGATCAAGCGGGCGGCGGCCTCGTCGATCCGTCCGGCGCGCAACAACGCTTCGAGCAGGATCGTTGGGGCTTCGTCTTCGTTCCCGTCGAGATGGGCCAGGGAGGCCCCGGCCATCCGCGCATCGCCGCGCTGGACGGCCGCGCAGTGACGGACCTTGTGCAGGACCATCTGGCCATAGGCGCTCATTTCTCCGATCTGCGCGACCGCGGCCATTGCCTCGTCCGGACGCCCCAGGCTGCAGTAGAAGTCGCCCAGATTGAGGGCCTGGCTGACGTTCTGTTCGCCCTGCTCGCTCAGCTGGCTGGCGCGTCGCATTTCGTCGAGGGCGTCGTCGACCCGACCCAGCCTCCTGAGTGCGACGGCGCGGCTGTCCATCAGCCAGACCTGCTCGTCGATGTGGGTGAACGCGGGGCGCTCCAGCGACGCGCGCGCGAGCCGGGCCATCGTGCGGTCGGCGAGCTTGATCACTTCCTCGTTGCGGCCGGCCGACAGCAGCGCGTAGCTGAGCTGGACGTGCGCGCGCACGTCGTCGGGGAAAATCACGGCGTGCTGCTTCTGGGCCTCGATCTGGCGGCGCAACGCGCCATCCACGTCGTGGCCGGGCGCGTCGCGGTTGAACACGCGATCGAAGCGCTTGTCGCTGCGGATACGGATCAGGTCGACGGGCGTGTCGATACGGGTCAGCACCGCCCGTGCCTGCTCGGGCTGGTTCTGGCCGAGGCGCGCGAGCGCGAGGTCGTACCAGATCGAGCTGTCGCCACCGTAGGGGCTCTTCCAGTTCGCGTCGAACAGCGCCTGGGCCATCTCCACGCGCGCCCGGGAATCGGCCGGGAGGGCATGGCGCAACTGGTGGATGACGATCTCGTCGATGTCTTCGAGCTGCTCCGGCCACCGTTGCACGAATTCGATGAACGCCGCCGCCGCCGCTTCGTGCTCGCCAAGGAAACTCTCGAGCATCGCCAGCCGATACCAGTCGTCCGAACCTGCTTCGGCGTAGCCGATGGCGCGCTGGCACAGGTCGCGCGCCCGTTTCGCCTGCTCCTCGCGGGTTGCGGCCCAGCAAGCGGTCGACAGTATGTGCAGCTGGACATCGCGGCTCAGCGTGTCGAACAGCGGGCTGTCGATGACCGCCGACAGCTCGCGGCCGACGCCCGCCATGTTGTCCTCGCGCAGCAAGGCGTTCGCCAGTGCGAGCCGCTGCCGGTAGAAGGTCATGTCGCGGTCCGGGGGCGCCACCGACGAGGTTTCCATCGGCGCGGTCGTCTTGTCGATCGCCTTGGCGGCCGATGCCGGCGGTGCCGACGCAAGTCCCGCCGCGGCCAGCAACGCCCCAAACAGAGCGCTGCGCCCGAACCTGCGTCCATCGATCAAGGTCTGCCCCCGTCGGAAGTCGTTGTCCGGAGCAGTGTCGCAGTCATGCGCATGCGGGGCCAGCGCCGACGCGATGCGGTGTCGCCCGGCGCGAATGCGAACGGGGCCTTGCGGCCCCGTCCGGTGTTGCGCGATCGGCCATTCGACGGCCGCGCGGTTTACAGCCCGAGCACCTTCTCGGCCGGGACGTAGGCCAGGCCGTGGGCCTGGGCGACCGGCTCGCAGGTGACCTGGCCCTCGCAGACGTTCAGACCGTTGCGCAGGTGGACGTCGTCGATCAGCGCCTGCTTCCAGCCCTTGTTGGCCAGCGCCAGCGCGAACGGCAGGGTCACGTTGTTCAACGCGAAGGTCGAGGTGCGGGCGACCGCGCCGGGCATGTTGGCGACGCAGTAGTGGACGACATCGTCGACCACGTAGGTCGGCTCGGCATGGGTGGTCGCGCGCGAAGTCTCCACGCAGCCGCCCTGGTCGATCGCGACATCGACGATCACCGAGCCGGGCTTCATGGTCTTGACCATGTCGCGGGTCACCAGCTTGGGCGCGGCGGCGCCGGGGATCAGCACGGTGCCGATCAGCAGGTCGGCGCGGCGCACCAGCTCCTCGATCGCCGAGCGGGTCGAGAACACGGTCGAGATCGAGGTGCCGAACTGGGTCGCCAGGCGCTTGAGCGCATCGGCCGAGCGGTCGACCACGGTGACGTTGGCGCCCATGCCGATCGCGATCGTGGTCGCGTGGGTGCCGGACACGCCGCCGCCGAGCACCACGACCTCGGCCGCCGGCACGCCGGGCACGCCGCCCAGCAGCACGCCGCGGCCGCCCTGGGCCTTCTCCAGCGCGTGCGCGCCGACCTGCGGGGCGAGCCGGCCGGCGACCTCGGACATCGGGGTCAGCAGCGGCAGCGAGCCGTTGTTGGCGGTGACCGTCTCGTAGGCGATGCAGACCGCGCCGGACTCGATCAGGTCCTGGGTCTGCGGTGCGTCGGGAGCCAGGTGCAGGTAGGTGTACAGGATCTGGCCCTTGCGCAGGCGCTTGCGCTCCTCGGCCAGCGGCTCCTTGACCTTGACGATCATGTCGGCCTGGGCGAACACCTCCTCGGCGGTGCCGAGGATGGTGGCGCCGGCGGCGACGTAGTCGTCGTCGGTCAGCCCCGCGCCGAGACCGGCACCGGCCTGCACGACGACCTCATGGCCGTGGTGGACGAGTTCCTGGACGGACGAGGGGATCAGGCCGACCCGGTATTCGTGGACTTTGATTTCGCTGGGGACGCCGATGCGCATGGCGGTGGTCTCTGGGGTTGGAAGGTGCCGTCGTGGCCGGACCCGGGCAGTGGCAGCAGGAGCGTTGCCGGAACGATGGCCGGTCAGGACAGCGGACGATTATGTTCCGCAGTATGAACGAACAACCGCGCACTTTCTTTCCAAAATAATTGCCTTTTGGCTTCGAAAGTCGCACTGTATTCGAATCATTGATCGACTATTGAAATATCATGCGAGCGATCCAGCCCGACCTCGACGAGCGCGACCGCGCGATCCTGCGCCTGCTGCAGGAGGACGGCCGGCTGACCAACATGGAGTTGGCCCAGCGCATCAACCTGTCGCCGTCGGCCTGCCTGCGCCGGGTCAAGCTGCTGGAGGAACGCGGCCTGATCGCCCGCTACGTGATGCTGCTGGACGAGGAGCTGGCCGGCCTGCCCGGCACCGCCTTCGTCCTGGTCACCCTCGACCAGCAGGGGCGCACCGCGCTGGATGCGTTCGAGGGCGCGATCCAACAGCATCCGGAGGTGACCGAATGCTGCCTGCTCGCCGGCGCGGCCGACTACATGGTCCGCGTCGCCTATGCCGATGCCGCCGACTTCGAACGCATCCACACCGAGATCCTGACCCAGCTGCCGGGGGTGGTGCGGGTGCAGTCGACGCTGGCGCTGCGCACGGTCAAGAAGACCACCGCGCTGCCGGTGTAGCGGACCGCCGCCCGCGCCGCCGCGGTCAGTCGATCCAGAAGTGGATCGTGTACTCGGCGGTCTCGCCGCGGCGGGCCTGCGCACGCGGCTGGAACACCTCGATGCGGTAGCTGCCGTCGGCCGGGAGCTCGCCCGACCACTCGGTCCGCTCGATCGCCTCTTCCATCGCGAAGTCCTGCCCGGGTGCGATCACGTTGAAGTAGGCGTTCGCGCTGCCGGTCAGGCGCACCTGCATGGTCTGTCCGGCTTTCGCGCCCAGGGTGTAGCTGGCGGTGTCGTAGCCATGCACGCGGCCGCTGACGCTGCTGGCACTGGCGCCCTTGGCGAAATGCACGGCCTGGACAGTCTTGCGGTCCTCGGCGATGGCGGCGGCACCCGCCAGGGCGAGGCCGAGTGCGAGCCAACGCAGGAAACGGGGCATGGCGTGTTCTCCCGACTGGAACCGTGGTGGCGGCCCTCCCTGGCCGGGATGGACGCCGTCGGCGTCCGGGCCACCGATGCTGCGCCTGCCGCGGTGGCGTGGGAGTGAAGGCGGTGACCGGGGCGTGCCTGCGCGCAGACCGCGACGGCCTGTCCGGATCGGGCGTAACGCGCGAGGAGCGCGCCGTCGCGCGCATCGTCGGTGCGTACTGCCTACAATCGGCGGCCCTTCAGTATGGAACGCCGATATGCGAGCCGCTTCCGGATCCGCACGTTCAAGGATGGCCGTCGCCCTCGCGCTGGCACTGACCGCGGCCGCGGCGACGCCCGCGGTGGCGACATCGTCGCTGGAGCGCTTGTTCGAGGAGGGGCGCTTCGACGCGTTCCTGGAACGCGCCCGCGATGCGGCGCAGCGCGACGACGCCGAAGCGCTGTTCCTGCTCGGCAAGGCCTACGACCTGGGGCGCGGCGTCGAGGCCGATGCCGACACCGCGCGGGCCTACTACGAGCGGGCCCGCGCGCTGGGCTCGGCCCGCGCCAGCCACAACCTCGGGTTGATGGCGATGTCGGCCGGCGACAACGACGACAACGACGAGGCGATCGTCCTGCTTGAGGAAGCGCTGACACGGGGGCTGCGGGTGCCGACCCTGTACAACCTGGGCCGTGCCCACACCCCGCCCGACCCGACCACGAGCTTTGGCCTGCGCGGCTTCGTCGATCGCGCCCGCACCGCCGGCGGCTACTACGCCCAGGCCTGCGACGAGGCCCCGGACGCGGCCTGCATCGCCGACGCCGGCCGCCAGTTCCTGCGCGCCTACATGATCGCGCGGCAGATGCCGACCATGACCGGCGAGGAGCGTTCGCAGCTGCGCGAGTCGGCGCTGCTGTGGTTGCGCAAGGGGACGGAGGCGGGCGACGGTCTGGCCTGGACCAACTACGGCGTGTTGCTGAAGCTCGACGGCGACGATGCCGGTGCGCGCAAGGCCTTCGAGGCCGGCATCGAGCGCGAGGTGCCGGTGGCCTATTTCCAGTTGGCCGAGCTGGCCCGTGCCGGCGAGGGCTTCGAGCAGCGCGATACGGCGCTTGCGCTGAAGCTGTACGAGCAGGCGGCCGATGCCGGGATACGCGAGGCGATGGCGCCGGCCTTCAGGCTGCTGCAGGAGCGGCTGGAGCACGAGGAGGATCCGGCTGTGCTGGAGCGTGGGCTGCAGCGCCTGGCCTCACTGCAGCCGGAGCCGGGTTTCGGCGACTACGGCATCGGCCGCCTGCAGGACCGCCTGGACTGGTTGCAGTTCCGGGCGCTGAATCGGCAGTCGTTTCCGGCGCGGGCAATGTGGGCGCGCGAGGACATGACACTCGCGCTGGATGCCTGCGGCCTGGATCTGGGCGGCGCCCACGGCGCGGCCTACAGCATCGGCGTGAACTCGCACTGGCGGCTGGTCGCCTACGCGGCGCCGGGCGAACCCGTACGCCTGCCGATCGAGGGGCGGGTCGATGCGAAGGGGTGCGTGCGGAAACCGCTGAAGCTCAACGAAGAGCTGTACCGTCTGATCAACGATGGGGCGGAGTTTGCGCTGGCGTTCCCGAACTACAGCCTGCCGCTGCTGGTGCGGTTCGAGGGCGAGCACGTGGTGCTGGAGCTGAGGCCGCTGGGTACGCCGTTGCCGCCATAGGCGGCCGGCTCGACGCTCAGAATCCGCTCGGCACCGGCAGGCCACGCAAGCGTCGCGTCGCCATCCCGATCATGCCCAGCGGCTGCTTGGCCCGGTCCAGCCAGTCGCACTCGCCGGGCATCCGCGCTTCGATGCCGACGCGCCTGAGCATCCGGTTGGCGGCGTGCGCGTAGGCGTGGCGGCGGGTGAGCGGGGTGTAGAACACCACCCCGAACGAGATCGAGACGCCGTCGCCGGGCGTCACCCATGCCGGTTCGCTGCGGGTCATGTGCGGCGAGGTGGACGGGAAGTAGGCGCCGTCGCCGGGACCGCACTCCAGCACATGCGCGCGCGGCCGCAGTGCATCGGTGAGCCTGACGTTCTCCAGCGAACGGGTGACGATGAAATCCTCCACGTCGCGGGCGGCGACGGTGACGCGGTCGGTGTGGTCCCAGACGTTGAGGGTCTTGCGGCCGCGGATCTGCAGCCAGAAGTTGTTCTCGCGATCGATGTGGAACGGGGTCACCGACGGCGGTGCGGAGATGAAGATGAAGCCGCGGGCCTCGCCGGGGCGCTCGCTTCCCCGCAGGACCGCGCCGGCGCTGCCCAGGATGTCCCAGATCAGGGCCCGGTACCGCGGGTCGGTCTGCACGTTGTACAGCGCCAGCCATGAGCCCGGTTCCTCGATCCGCTCGAACACTTCGTCGATGCCGCGTCCGTCCTGCGGCCGCGAGCGGTGGTCGAACTTCGAGGCGTCGGTGGTGCCGGGCAGGATGAAGCGGCATTGCCGGGTCTTCATCAGCGACCTGGCCAGTTCCGCCAGTCGCTGCGTCTGCATCATCGGGTGTTGGTGATAGCCGTGCCGGATCGGACACAGGCGACGCGTCGAGAAACCGGCCGGGTCGTCGATGTCGATCCGGTGGCCACCGGTGTCGTCCGGGCCGATCGCCGCATCCAGCGGACAGGGGGAGGCGACGGCTTCGACGCTGGACATGGGCCTTCCTCGGACGCGGGGCGGATACGTGCGCAAACGCGGCGGCGTCGCGCGCTCGGCCAACCCGGCACGGAAGGCGGCCGGGCTCAGAATCCGTGCGGCAGGGGGAAGCCGCGCATGCGGCGGGCGGCCATCTGGGCCATGCCCAGCGGGCGCTTGGCCCGGTCCAGCCAGCGGCTGCGGCCGGGCATGCGCGGTTCGATGCCGGCGCGTCTGAGCAGGCGGTTGGCCGCGAATGCATAGGCCCGGCGACGGGTGTCCGGGGTGTAGAACACGACCCCGAATGACATCGAGATCGCGTCGCCGGGTTTCACCCAGCTGCGGTCGCTGCGGGTCATGTGCGGGGTGGTGCAGGGGAAGTAGGCGCCGTCGCCGGGACCGCATTCGAAGGCATGCACCCGTGGCCGGGCGGCGTCGGTGAGGCCGACGTGCTCCAGCGACTGGGTGACGATGAAGTCCTCGACATCGCGGGCGGCGACCGCGACCCGGTCGGTGTTGTCCCACAGGTTCAGGGTCTTGTGGCCACGGATCTGCAGCCAGAAGTTGTTCTCGCGGTCGATGTGGAACGGGGTCAGCGACGGCGGCGCGGAGATGAACAGGAAACCGCGCGCCTCGTAGGGCCGCTCACGGCGCAGCAGGACGCCGGCACTGCGCAGGACTTCCCAGACGAAGGCCTGGTACAGCGGGTTGGTCTGGATGTTGTACAGCGCGATCCACGAGCCGGGTTCCTCGATGCGCTCGAAGGTCTCGTCGATGCCGCGCCCGTCCACCGGACGCGAACGGTGATCGAACTTCGAGGTCTCGGTCATTCCCGGCACGATGAAGCGGCATTGCCGGGTCGGCATCAGTTCGTGGGCGAGCGCGGCCAGGCGATCGAGCCGCAGCAGCGGGTGGTCGCAGTAGTTGTGCCGGAGCGGGCACAGACGTCGCACCGAAAAGTCCGCCTCGTTCTCGACGGTGATCCGGTAGTGGCCGCGGGCGGCCGTGTCGGCGACGCTTGCCGGTCCATGCCCGCCCAAGGCACGCGCGCTGGGTATCGCGCGGGACATGGGATCCTCCACAGACTCGTGCAGACGGCAGGTGTGGGCAAAACAGGTGTGGATATGCCCGGGAACGCGGTGGCGGCGATCGAGCGGCCAGGGCCTGGCGCGATCGCCGTGGCGGGGCTGCAATCGTATTCGCGGCCGAAACCCCGGATCCGGCAACACAGTGGTGCAGCCATGGGCTTTCGCCGGTTGCTGCAATGCACAACAATGCGCCCTGGCACTTCCTGTCCCGAGCCCTGTCCATGGCCGACTCCGGTATCCCCGCCGCTACCGCCGAGCGCGTGCTGCCGCCGGCGACCGTCCGCGCGATCCTGTTCGCGCTGGCGATGGGCGGTTTCGCGATCGGCACCAGCGAGTTCGTGGTGATGGGGCTGATGCCCGACATCGCCCGCGGACTCGGCGTCACCGAGCCCCAGGTCGGGCATGTGGTCAGCGCTTACGCGATCGGCGTGGTGGTCGGCGCCCCGCTGCTGGCGATCCTCGGCGCGCGCCTGCGTCGACGGCCGCTGTTGCTGGCGCTGATGGCGTTCTATGCGCTGGGCAACCTGGCCAGCGCGCTGGCGCCCAACTACGCGACGATGCTGCTGGCGCGCTTCGTCGCCGGACTGCCGCATGGCGCCTACTTCGGCGTCGCCTCGCTGGTCGCCGCCTCGATCAGTCCGCCGGGACAGCGCGGCACCGCGGTCAGCCGGGTCCTGCTGGGGCTGGCGGTCGCGTTGCTGATCGGCAATCCGCTGGCGACCTGGCTGGGGCAGACGCTGGACTGGCGCTACACCTTCGGCCTGGTGGTGATGGTCGCGGTGGCGACGGTGGTCTCGCTGACCCGCACCTTGCCGCCCGATCCGGACGAGCCCCGCGCCGACCCGATCCGCGAACTGCGCGACTTCAACCGCGCGCCGGTGTGGCTGGCGCTGGGCATCGGCGCGATCGGTTTCGCCGGCATGTTCTGCGTGTTCAGCTATCTGGCGCCGACCATGATCCACGTCACCGCCGTGCCCGAGGCCTGGACCCCGTTCGGCATGCTCGCCTTCGGCGTCGGCGGCATCCTCGGCAGTCTCGCCGGCGGCTGGCTGTTCGACCGACTGCAGTTCCGCGCGGTCGCGGTGATCCTGCTGTGGTCGGCGGCGGTGCTGGTGGTGTTCCCGTTCGCCGCCGAGTCGTTGTGGACCCTGCTGCCGGCGGTGGTCGCGGTCGGCACGATGGGCGCGCTGGCGCCGGTGCTGCAGGCGCATCTGATGGACGTGGCCGGCGATGCGCAGACCCTGGCGGCGGCCTCCAACCACTCCGCCTTCAACACCGCCAACGCGCTCGGCCCGTGGCTGGGCGGCATGGCGATCAGCGCCGGCCTGGGCTGGACCTCGACCGGTTATGTCGGCGCGGCCACCGCGCTGGCTGGGCTGGCGGTGTTCGCGATCGCCTGGCGGCAACGGCGCGCGCCGCGACCCTGACGCCGGCGCCTCAGCGCGGCGAGGGGATGTCGCCGGTTTCGGTATCGCCGGCGTCCTGCTGCTTCAGCGCCAGGCACACCTCGGCGGTGGCGGCATCGGCGGGGTAGTTGCACTCCACGTGCAGTTCGTCGACGGTGACGTCGCGCGGGGTGCCGAAGGTGGTGAGGGCCGAGAAGAAGCCCAGCTCCAGTCCCTGGTGGCGGAACCCGACGTTCAGTACCGGTGCCGGCACGCTGCCCAGTTCGCGCCGTCGCCACTGCGATGGCACGCCCGGGTAGGCGGTGACCTCCTCCAGCAGGGCGCGCGCCTTCAGGTCCGACGGGGTCGATGCGACCAGGGCGTGTAGGTGGCGCAGCAGTTCGCCGGCGACCTCCTCCCAGTTGGCGACCCGCGCACGCAGGTCGTCGGGATCGAAGAAGTGCCGCAGCATGTTGCGATGCCGGCTGTCGCGCCCGTCCAGCAGCCAGCGATTGACCCGGATGGCGGCATCGTTGGCGATCAGGATGTCCCAGTGCCGGTTCATCACGAATGCCGGATAGGGTTCGTGCTGGCACAGGATGCAGTCGATCGCCTGGCGGATCCGCGCCATCTGCGGCGCGTCCAGTCCATGCTCCGGATACTGCGGCGCATGCCCGGCGGCGAGCAGCAGCGCGTTGCGCTCGCGCAACGGCATCTCCAGCGCGTCGGCAAGGCGCCCGACCATCTCGCGGCTGGGGCGCGCCTTGCCGGTCTCCACGTAGCTGAGGTGGCGCGCCGAGATTTCCGCCGTCATCGCCAGGTCGAGCTGGCTCCAACGGCGGGCGCGCCGCCATTCGCGCAGCAATAGGCCGGGCTGGATGTGGGGCGTCGCGGCGAGGGCCATGGTGCGGGTTCGTGGTGATGGAACGCGGTCAAGCATAGGGCCGCGCGCGGGCGGGAACCATGACTTCCGACGTCATCATTCCATGACCTGCGGCGTCATTGCCGCGGCGCGGGCGTCACCGCAGGCTCTGCGTCGACCGGGGAGGCGCCCCGACGGAGAACGACACATGCAACGCAGGCACTTCATCGCGCTGGCGGTCGGTACGCTGGCAACCGCGGCCACGGCCGGTTCGGGATTGCTGCCCGGTCGCGCGGCCGCGGCCACCGCGAAGGACGGGATCGATGCCGCGGCCTGGCATCGGCTGCGACGCTTCGTTCCGACCCGCTTCGGCGACATCGCCTGCATCGATCATGGCCAGGGCGAGGCGGCCCTGTTCCTGCACGGCTTCCCGCTCAACAGCTTCCAGTGGCGTGGCGCGATCGAACGGCTGGCGCGGTATCGCCGCTGCATCGCGCCGGACTTCCTGGGCCTCGGCCACAGCGAGGTCGCCGACGGGCAGGATCTGGCGCCGCGGGAACAGGTCGCGATGCTGGTCGCCGTGCTCGACCGGCTCGGCATCGACCGGGTCGACGTGATCGCCAACGACAGCGGCGGCCAGGCCGCGCAACTGCTGGTTGCCGCCCACCCGCAGCGGGTGCGTTCGCTGTTGCTGAGCAACTGCGACAGCGAGATCAACAGCCCGCCGGCGGCGATGGCGCCGGTGATCGAGCTGGCGCGCGAGAACCGATGGGTCGACGAGTGGATCGTGCCCTGGCACGCCGATCCGGTGCTGGCGCGTTCGGACGCGGGCATCGGTGCGATGTGCTACGCCGACCCGGGCCATCCGGGCGACGAGGCGATCGCCGCCTATTTCTCGCCGCTGATCGCCTCACCACGGCGCAAGGCGCTGGCCAACGCCTATGCGGTCGCGCTGGCGCGCAATCCGCTGACCGGTATCGGTCCCCGGTTGGCCAGCTGCGGGGTGCCGACGCGGATCGTATGGGGCATGGCCGACACCATCTTCGCGCCGGCCGATGCCGATCACCTGGACCGCGCGTTCGACCGCTCGCGCGGTGTGCGCCGTCTGCCGGGCTACAAGCTGTTCTGGCCGGAGGAGCGGCCGGACGTGATCGCGGCCGAAGCGCTGGCGCTATGGGGCCTGGAAGCCGACGACGCTGGCGTCGGCTCGCTCAGCCGCCCGGCCACAGCCACAGGAACGCCGCCGCGGTGACCACGCCGTAGATCAGCGCGTCGAGCAGGTCCTTGGCGACGCTGCCCCAGGGCTTTCCCATCCAGATCCCGGCCTGCACGCCGCCGCCGCCGTAGGCGAGGAAGGCGAGCACGCCGGCCAGGTGGGCGGCGTGCGGAGGCGGCGCCGAGGCGCCGAGCAGGTGCACGGTCAACAGCGCCGCGATCGCGGCGATCGCCAGATTGAGCGCGAACCATTGCAGCAGCGATTCGCCCATCCGCGGCGGCCCGTTGCGGAACACGGTGATGAAGGCGACCGGGCCCTCGTGCAGCTTCTTCAGCATCGCCTCCTCCTGCATCGCCTTCATGTCGGCGCAGTGCGGCACGGTGTACAGCCCGGGCGTCGGCGAGGCCTTGCGCAACGCCGCCTGCACCGCGTCCTCGTCGGCGAGCTTGCGATAGTCGCTGTTGTGCCACTTGAAGACCATGTGGATCAGGCTGCTGGCGACGAACACCAGCGCCGCGGCAACCAGGACGGGGAGCCACAACTGGGTCAGTGCGTTCATGACGACCTCCTTCGGTGGATGGGCGCAGCGGAACGTGGGGTCTGGGCGTCAGGGATTGTGACAGTACATGTCTGGATCGCGCACCGGAGCCAGACTCGTGGTTGTCCGTCTGTCCCCACCGCGATCATACCGCCGATGTCCGTGGGGCAGGCAGGTGTGGAGCCGTCGTGCCACAGCTTCCCGAGGGTGTCCGGATCGGCACCTGCCAATGCGATATGGCAACTGCCGGAACGCTGGCGAGTCGAGAGTCTCACGAGTCGAGAACCTCATGATGCATCGTGGCCACGCAGCCATGACACGGAGCGTGTGCATGGAGAGCTGCGACACAAGGAGGATCAATGAAGTACAAGCATGCAAGGCCCGTCGTCGCACCGCTGTTCGCCCTGGTCGGGATTATCGCCAGCGGCATTCCCCAGGCGAATGCCGCCGACCCGGAACGGCCATCGCGCCGATATCAACTGGTGCACGAAATCGTCATGAAATGGGCGCCTGTCATCGCCGAGACCCATCGGGTGCCCCCTCGAGCCTGGGCTCGCGGCATGGGTGGGGTCTTCGCGGACAGCGACCTGGATGCATTGCAGGCGGCGGTGGATGCCCGCAGTCTGGATGGGATGATCCGGGCGCTGGTCCCGGCTTCCGGCAATGGCACTGCGATCGGCGGTGTCAGTGCGCTGGCCGGAACCCTTTCGGCCCAGAATCCGGCGAGCGTCGGTGCGGAACTCGTCTACGTGCCGGTTACGCCGTGTCGGATCTTCGATACGCGCGTCACCGGGGAAATCCTCACATCCGGCAGCACGCGGGACTTCGACGTGACGGGGGTCTCCAGCTATGGGCTCCAAGGTGGCGATGCGGGCGACTGCAACGGCGTCGGGGCGGTCGGCGCGTTCGCGGCGGCGGCGATCAGCCTGAGCGTGGCGACCCCGGCCAGACGGGGATTCATTACCGCATATCCGTTCGGGACCACACGTCCGCAGGCGGCAACGATGGTCTATAACCGGGGTGTGCGGGATACCACGCTGTCGATCGTTGCCCTCGACCAGGATGCGTCCGCCGCCGACATGTCCATCTACTCGGCCAGCGATACGCATGTCGTCGGGGATATCGTCGGTTACTTCATCAAGCCCCGGCCCATCGCCCTGGAGTGCATCGAGACCGGGCAGACGGTGGAGGTCGCGGACCCCGGAGTCGCCAGGAACGCGATTGCGCCGGCCTGTGCGACCGGCTTTACCCAGACGGCCACGAACTGTCAGTCGTCGTCTTGGCAGATGCCTTTCGTCTACATGTCCAATGGGATCTGCTCGGCGCAGAACAATGGCGAGAGTGCCGCCAATCTGAGGGCTTCCCGCACCTGCTGCCGGGTGCCTGGGGGCTGACGATGCCCGACGCGATGGTCGGGGTGGTCCCCGGCCATCGCCGCGTCGGGTCCGGCAGCGGGCAGTTCCGCCTCCGTCATCAATCCGCTGCCGGAGCCCCGGGCTCGCGTGCCAGCATCGCCCCGACCGGCTCCGACACGCTGCGCAGGCGTCCGTTGTCCATCCGCCTGCGGATGGTGGCCGGACCGTGGCACCAAATTCCGCGACCTTGCGTTTTCCCTTTTGACCATGGCGCGGAGGGTGTCCATGGACGCAACCTAATGAAGGGGATTCAGCAGATGAAACTCAAGTACGCAGCGAATGTGGCGGCTCCGCTGCTTCTCGCGGTCGGTGCGATGACCTGTGCCATGCCCAGCGCGAATGCCGCCGAGAACGGGCAGCCTTCCCGTCGCTATGAACTGGTCCACGAGATCATGATGAAGTGGGGACCGTTCGTGGCCGAGACCTACCAGATCACCCCGCAGGCCTGGGCCCGGGAGATGGGCGATCTGTTCGCCACCAGCAGTCTGGACACGCTGCAGGCCGCCGCCAATGCAAATACCCTGGACCAGATGACGCTCGCCTTCACTTCGGTTTCAAGTGGCGGCGCCTCGATCGGTGGGATCAGCACGCAGGCCGGTGACATTTCGATCCAGAGCCTGGGCGATGCGGCAGCCGACCTGGTCTACGTGCCGGTTCCTCCCTGCCGCATCTTCGACACCCGGGTTGCCGGTGGGATCATCGGTGCCGGCAGCACCCGCAATCTGGACGTCACCGCGATCGGCAACTATTCCGGCCAGGGCGGCGACGCCAGCAACTGCAACGGCGTCGGCGCCGCCGGATCGTTCGCCGCCGCGGCGATCAACTTCAGCGTGGTCACGCCGTCCGCGCAGGGCTTCATCACCGCGTTTCCGTTCAACACCACCCGACCGCTGGCGGCGACGATGGCCTACAACCCGGGCGTGATCGACACCACGCTGTCGATCGTCGCCCTCGACCAGGGGCCGTCGGCCGCGGAGATGTCGCTCTATTCCTCCGCCACCACGCATGTGGTCGGCGACATCGTAGGCTACTTCATCAACCCGCAGGCGACCGCGCTGCAGTGCGTCGAGACCGCGCAGACGATCGACTCGGTCGCTCCCGGCGCGACCAAGAACACCGTGGCGCCGGCGTGCGCGGCGGGCTATACCCAGACTTCGACCAACTGCGAGTCGTCGACCTGGCAGATGCCCTTCGTCTTTTTCTCCAACGGTACCTGCTCGGCGCAGAACAACAGTGGCGGCAATGCTTCGCTGCGTGCCTCGCGCACCTGTTGCCGCGTGCCCGGCCGCTGAAACTGGGACCGCTTGATTCACCGATCGCAGGCGGGTTCCCACGGGAGCCCGTCTGCTTCATGTCGAGGTGGGAGGCCTGGAGGCGATGACGCTCGGCCAGGCCTGTGGCGGAATCCGCCCGTAGCAGGCGGCCGCACGCGCCGGAGGCCGGTAGTCATGCCCCCGGATTGCGACGAACTCGTCATGGAACTCCGCCCAGCGCGAGCGCGGAGGGGCATTGGTCGCGATGCCCCCATGTACCTGGTGGAAGGTGGTTTCCCCCAGCAGCATCGTCACCCGGGCGTCGGGCAGCGCGCAGGCCCGGGCCCAGGTGTCGAGGTTGACCAGGCCGCCGCCGGGGGTGACGAACGCGGGGTCGTAGCCCCCCAGTTGCTCCCATTGGCCGCGCCGCAGGAAAAGCGCGTTGGTCTCCGAGGGTACGGTGAACCAGCCTTTCGCGGATGAGCCGGCGAACACCGCGATGCGGAACAGTTCGTAGCCGTCCTTGCGCCAATCCACCGAATCCAGCAGGCGGTCCTCCTCGGCCTGGTCGTAGCCGTTGCCGACGCTGCGCATCTGCACGTCGGGGCCGAGATGGAAGGCGACCGTGCCGATGACCGCGCACGGATGCAGGCGCGAGGCTTCCAGCGCCGAGGCCAGCAGTCGCGGCGTGGCCATCCGCGCACCGTCGATCATTACTCCGATCAGCTCGCCGCGAGCCAGCGACAGGCCCTGGTTGATTGCCGAGACTGGCGAGGGTGGGGCGTCCTCGATGCGATGGAAGCGCAGTCCCGGGCAACTGGCCCGCAGACGTTCCAGCTCGGGACGGTGCGGCGAGCCGTTGTCGATCAGGATGACTTCGTAGTCGGAGGGATCGATGTCGCGCTGATAGGCCGGCGACAACGTGTGCAGGGTGCGCGGCAGTTCGCGCGCCATGTCGTAGCCGATCAGCACCACCGACAGCCGCGGCGGGCTCATTCCGGTCGGCTCGCGATGGCGCGCAGTCGGCGCAGGATGTCGGTGCGGCTGGCGCCGGATGCGCGCGTCTCGCGCAGGGCGTCGGCGATCGATCCGACCCGCGGGTCGTCCGGGGCCCAGGCCTCGTCCCGTCCCAGCACCTCCGGCGGCGGATCGGCGGGCGCGGTGAAGCGGCGAACGATCGGGTTGTAGCGATCCCATAGCACGCGGTTGCCCGGGTCGAGGCCGGCAACCAGCAGCAAGCCGGTAGGCGCGGTGTCGAGCGGAATCAGCAGCAGATCCTTGCGGAACTCGGCCAGGCAGGCATGCAGCTTCCAGACATCGCCGGTCCATACCCGGGTGCGGCGCTCCCGGCTCGCCTGCAGCGGGTGCGACGGGAAGATGTCGTCGATGACGATCAGGGCGCCGGGATGCGCGCGTCGCTCGACATTCATGAAGTCGCGCAACACAAACTCGAACAGGTGCATACCGTCGATGAACGCGAAATCCGGACGCGGCGCCGAGGCGCTGAGCGCGTCGGCGGCAAAGTAATCGTCGCTGGCCAGTTCGTGCAGGGTGGCATTGGCCGGCAGCGGCGAATCTAGTTCGGGCTGGGGGTCGATGCCGATCGCCTCGCAGCGGGCAAGCGCCAGGCTACCGCCCCGGCGCACGCCTATTTCCAGATAACGGCGCGGCGCCAGTCGCTCATGCAGCGCGGTGAGCGTATCGCGGTAGTGGATGCGGCCGGAGACCGCCTCCTGCTCGGCGCTGCCGGCGGCGACGTCGATCGGCGCGATCGGCTGCCGCGTCCGGGTCGGGTCTTCCGGCACCGCGACCTGGGCGTGGCTGAACACCCCTACCAGGTCGCGCCAGGGGCCGCGTTCGTCGAGCCAGCTTTCGATCATGTGGCAGCCGCTGTGGCGTGCCAGTGCGCGATAGGCGTCGGGGTAGAAGCGGTAACAGTCGACCGGATAGCGGTGGATCGGACCTGCCGATGGCGCGATCAGGAACAGGAAGCCGTCCGGCTTCAGCACCCGCATCATCTCGGCGAAGCTCAACCAGAAGAACTCGCAGTGTTCGAGCATCTGCCCGGATACCACGATGTCGAGCGAACCGTCGTCGAACGGCAGACGGTAGGGATCGTCGAGGACGACGTCGACGCCGTCGCCGGCGCTCAGGTCCGCGGTCAGGTAGCGCACTCCCGGTCCTTGGAAGATCGGGCGATAGCCGCCGTTGACATCGGCGCCGCCGACATCGAGCACGGTGATACCGTCGCGCGCCTGCGTCCATGCACCGGTCACGTAGCGCGCGTGACAACGTTCCATGTTTTCAAATGAGGACGCGTGCATTCGAAAAGCCGTGGTTGGCGAGGACTCGGCAGTGTCCGCGAAACCCGCGGCACCGGGCAAGCCCACGGCAGGAGTGGGCTTGCCGTGCGGGCTGACGATGTCGCCCGATGGTTCGGCTCAATCCCGGGGGCGGTCTCCGCTGGCACCGCCGTCGTCATCATCGCGATCGCCACGTCGCGGCTCGCGCACCAGCATCGCCCCGGCCGGCTCCGACACGCTGCGCAGGTGCAGGTCCTGCTGCGGGAACGGGATCTCGATGCCGGCCTCGTTGAGGGCGGCGTAGATCCGGGTCAGCAAGCGGCTGCGGATCGCGAACCAGCTGTTGTAGTCGCGGGTCCAGGCGCGCACCGAGAAATCCAGCGAGCTGGCGCCCAGGCCGATGAAATACGCGGTCGGTTCGGGCACCTTGGAAACGCTCGGGTCGGACTGGACCACGTCCATCATCAGGGCGATGACCTGCTCCGGGTCGCTGCCGTAGGCGACGCCGACGCCGATCTCGATCCGCCGGAACATGTCGCGCAGGGTCCAGTTGGTCAGGTTCTCCGACAGCAGGGTGCCGTTGGGGACCACCACGTCGGCGCCGTCGAAGGTCTTGATGGTGGTCGCGCGCATGCCGATCTCGCGGACGTTGCCGGAGATGCCGGCGATGTCGACCACGTCGCCGGGCTGGATCGGGCGTTCGAACATCAGGATCAGTCCGGAGACGAAGTTGTTGACCACGTTCTGCAGGCCGAAGCCGATGCCGACGCCGAGCGCGCCGAACAGGAACGCGAGCTGGCTGATCTCGAAGCCGGCGACGGCCAGCGCGACCAGGAACCCCAGCATCAGCAATGCGTAGTAGCTCAGCGAGGCGACGCTGTTGCCGACGCCGCGCGGCAGCGACATCTTCGGCAGCACTTCCTCCTCCAGCACGAAGCGCACCGCCTTGGCGCTCCAGAACGCGATCAGCACCGAGGCGACGAACAGCAGGACGTCGCCGAGGGTGAGGCTGATCTCGCCGATCTTGAAGGTATGGGTGAGCACCGCCTCGACCGTCGAGTAGACCGGCCGGAAGATGCGGAAACGGTTCATCGTGTAGGCCAGCCAGCCGATCACCGCGGCGACGTTGAGCAGGCGGACGAACAGGCGCAGCATCAGCACCGCGCGCTCGCGGACGCCGCGCAGGCGGTCGGCGCTGCGGCGGACGATCAGCAGGTGCAGCAGGGCGGTGAACACGTTGACGCCGGCGTACAGCATCAGCCCGAAGTAGCCGCTGTCGATCACCCCGCCGGTCAGCATCTCCGCCAGCGAGAACGCTCCGACCACGTTGGCGATCGCGGACACCGCCAGCAGGACCACGGCCGCCCAGGCGATCAGCTGCACGGTGCGCTGGATGCGGGTGGCCGGCCCGGCCCGCGCGATCCGCCGCGAGCGCCATAGCAGCCACGCGGTCAGCGCCAGCGCCAGCACGGTGAGGCCGAGCTCGTAGAGCCGGTACAGATCGGTGCCGGCGAGCAGCGCCAGGAAGCCCAGCCGCTCCAGCAGGTACAGCGCGGTGGCGACGTAGGGCCACGGACCGAGCAGGCGGAAGCCGCGCGCGGGCAGCAGCCGCAGCACCGGGATCAGCGCAACCAGCATCGCTAACTGGTGCAGCATCAATGGCGCGTCGGCCTCCAGCACCAGGATGCCCATCATCCACAGCAGCAGCCACGAGGACAGCGGCCGCCGCAGTACCCGCGCCGCGGTCTCGTCCTCGACCGTGCCGGGGGCGCTGCGGCGGTTGTGCAGGCTCAGCCAGATCAGCAGCGGCAGCAGCAGCAAGCGCAGGACATTGAGGACGCGCTGGTTGCCGAGGCCGGCGGCGTTGTAGTCGGCGGCGAACTGGGATTCGATCCTGGCGTTCTGGTCGATCGATTCCAGCACCGTCTCCCGGTCGCCCGCCTGCTGCCGCATCCGCCAGATCGGCGGCGCGTCGGCATGCAGCAGCCGGCTGTCGATGTAGTCGATCGCGGCGGCGACGGTCTTCTGGCCGGCCTCGATGCGGGCCTCGACGGCATTGGCGCGCCGGCCGACGTCGATCTGGCGGGCCAGCGGCGCCGACACCGCCTGCTCGGCGGCTTTGAGCTGGGCGATGACCGCGTCGACCTGGGTGGTGAGCGCCGCTGCGGCGCCCGACCCGGCCAGGCCGGCGCGGGTCGCCTCCCAGTCGGCGCGGCGCTTGGACAGCTCGGCGACGTCCTCGGCATACGGCGCCGTGGCCTGCTGCAGTTGCGCCTTCAGCGCGGCGAAGCGGCGGGCGTCGAACCGCCAGTGCCGCTCCAGGCTTTCCAGCCGCATCACCGGCAGGGTCTTGAGGTTCTCCAGCTGGAGCAGGTCGGTGCGTGCGTCGATGGACGCGTCGATTGCGTCGAGCTGCGGCACCAGCCGGGCACCGGGGTCGGGCAGGCGCGCGCGCACGATCACGGTCTGGGCGAAGCGCTCGTCGTCCTTGGCCCGGGTCGGGATATCCGCGACCGCGATCGCCGACGGCCCGGCCGGAGCTTCGCTCGCGACCGGCGCACCGGCGGTTTCCTGGGCGAGCGCCTGGCCGATACCCAGCAGGCCGAGCAGCAATAGCGGAACGAGGGACTTGGGCATCGGGGGCATCGTGGCTCCGGTCGGTCGTCGCACCGGGACGCGGTGCGTGCTGACAGAAACGCGGCGGCGTCGCCGATGTGCCGCCGCGCTACCGCCGACAGTCTAGCCCGGCGGCCCGTGAGAAGCCGTTCACCCGTTGCCGCGGATGGCGGCGGCGCCGGTTCGCGATCGCCCCGGAGCCGGCTCCGGGGCGAGGCGGGCGCGTGGATCAGAACTTCAGGCGCGCGGTGATGCCGTACATCCGCGGCGAGCCGGGAATGTAGGTCGGGGTGCCGAACAGGCGGCCGGTGTTGCCGGCGTCGATCAGATACTCCTTGTCGGCGAGATTACGGCCCCAGATGCCGATGTCCCAGCGGCCGTCGTCCAGGCGCACGCCGGCGCGCAGGTTGAACAGGCCGTAGGCGTCCTGTTCCAGCCCGGCGGTGTTGTCGTCCTCGAAGAACACCCGCGACTGCCAGGTGTAGGACGGGCGCAGGTAGAATGCGTGGCCGGCGCCGAACGGCAGCTGCCAGTCCAGGCCCAGCGAAGCGGAGTGCTCCGGAGTCAGCCGGAAGCGGTTGCCGGCGAAGGCCTGCGGGTTGCCGTCGTCGTCGCGGTCGTCGAAGGTCGCGTCGATCCAGGCGTAGTTGAGGAAGCCGACCAGGCCCGGCGCCAGTTCGCCGTTCATCGCCACCTCGATGCCGGTGGCGGTGGCATTGCCGGCATTGGTGGTGATGAACAGCGGAGTGCCGCCGCTGGGGTTGGGGATGTCGGTCTGGAAGTTGCTGTACTCGTAGCGGAACGCGGCCACGTCCCAGGCGAAACGGTTGCCGCCGAGGCTGCCCTTCAGGCCGATTTCATAGCTGTCGACGGTCTCGGCCGGGACTTCCTCGGAGACGGTCGGGGAGAGGTTGAACGCCTCCGGGCGGCGGCCGCGGGAGATGCTGGCGTAGCCGCTGAGGGTGTCGCTGAAGGCGTAGCGTCCGACCAGGCGGCCGACCGCGGAGTCGAAGCTGCCGCTGCGGGTCAGGCGGCCGTTGGTGGCCAGGTTGAGGATGTTGCGGGAGCCGGGCATCGGCACGCCGGCGCCGAGGCCGCCGAGCAGCGACGGCGCGCTGCCGGGATCGGCCTGGTAGCCGGCCTCGATGTCCTCGCGGCTGAAGCGCAGGCCGGCGGTCAGCTCGAAGCGATCGTTGACCCGCCAGGTGCCGTCGGCGAACACGTCCCAGGCCTGGGTGGTGCCGTAGTTGCTGAAGCTCTCGCTGTGCGCCGGGTTCAGCGGCAATGGCAGCGGTGGCAGCGGATAGTTCACGTTCGGGGTGCCGTCCGGCAACAGCACCGGGATCTCGGGCAGGTTCAGGCCGAGCTGGGCGATCGCCGCACGCACGTTCGGATCGTGCGACAGCAGTGCCAGCAGGCTGCGCTCGTCGGTGGTGAACGGCACCGTCTGCGAACCGTCCTCGAAGAAATAGCTGGCGCCGAAGAAGCCCGCGAACGCGCCACCGGCGTCGTAGTTGAAGCGGAATTCCTGGCTGAACTGCTTGCCCTCGGCGATCTCGGCGAACTCCAGCGCGGCGATCTGCGAGCCGTCGGCGTCGAACTGCTCGGTGGACTCGAAGTGGCGCCAGCCGCTGATCGTGTCCAGGGTCCAGTTGTCGCTCAGCGCGAAGTCGCCGAGCACGGTCGCGCCGTAGACCTTGCGGTCCAGGCCCAGCTCGTCGCCGCGGTTGAGGTCGGCCGGCCCGAACAGGTCGGTGCTGCCGCGGCGGTTCGGAATCGTGCCGCTGCGGAAGTCGGTGCCCGGCGGGGTGTCGCGCTGGTAATTGAAGATCACGTCGATCCGGCTCATCTCGCCGATCAGCATGCCCAGGCTGCCGCGCACAGCGCGGGTGTCCTTGCCGTTGAGGTCGCCGCCGGACAGGTTGTCGACGGTGCCGTCGTATTGTTCGCCGAACACCGCCAGGCGGGCGTACAGGGCCTGGTCGGCGATAGGCGCGTTGAGCACGCCGCTGAAGCGGCGCTGGTTGTAGTTGCCCAGGCCCAGTTCGACCTCGCCGCCGAACTCGCCGTTGGCCTTGTTCTGGATCAGATGGACCGCGCCGATCTCGGCCGCGCGGCCGAACAGGGTGCCCTGCGGACCGCGCAGGATCTCGACCCGCTCCATGTCGAACAGCTCGACCGAGGCGCCGCGCGAGCGGCTCAGCGAGACGCCGTCCTGGAAGATCGACACCCGCGCCGGCACGTTGGCGGCGCCGCTGTCGGAGGTGATGCCGCGGATCACGAAGCCGGGGTTGTTCGGGCTCTGCTCCTGCACCTGCAGGCCGGGTACGTAGCCGCTGAGGTCGCCCATCGTGCTCACGCCCAGCGACTCCATGAACTCGCCGGAATAGGCGGTGATCGCGATCGGCACTTCCTGCACCTGCTGCTCGCGCTTCTGCGCGGTGACCACCATGCGATCGAGCTCGACCGCGGTTTCGGGATCGGCGACGGCGCCCGGCGCCTGCTGCGCCGAGGCGGTGACCGGAAGCATGGCCGCGATGGCCAGTTGCAGCGCGCAATGCAGCGGGCGGAGGCGCCGGCCCGGGCGGGCGCCTGTGCGAATCGTTGTCATGGGTTCCCCGAATGAAAAGTGGACAGCTGGAAAGTGGACAGCGGAACGGAGCGGCGAGCCCGAACGGCAGGCCGCAACAAACGCCGAAGTATGGAAGTGCGTGGTTGCAGTTGTGTTGCGCGTCAACGGCGCCACGCCTGTCACGAAATCGACACCTGCCGGGGCCACGATCGGCCGCTTTTCCGGCCGCCCGCCGCGGTCCCGACAGGAGCTGCCGATGACCGCCGATCCGCAACGCCGCCGCCTGCTGAAGGCGCTCACGATCACCGCCAGCGCATTGCCGTTCGCGTCGATGTGGCCGATGCGGGTGGTCGCCGCCGCGACCGCCGGGGCGTTGGAGTGGTTCCCGCAGTCGGTCGCCTCCGGCGATCCGCGGCCGGACCGGGTGCTGCTGTGGACCCGCGCGCCGGATAGCGGCGGCGGGGCGGTCGTGCTGCGCCTGCAGGTCGCCGCCGACGCCGGCTTCGAACGCCTGCTCGTCGAACGCGAACTGCGCGCGGACGCATCCGCCGACCACTGCGTGCGGGTCCGCCTGCGCGGACTGGCCCCCGGCACCGGCTATCACTACCGCTTCCTGCGCGAGACCGCGCAGGGCTGGGTCGCGTCGCCGCACGGCCGTACCCGGACCGCGCCGGCGGCGGACAGCGACGAGCCGGTCAGCTTCGCCGTGCTCAGCTGCCAGGACTACGGCGGTCGCTGGTACAACAGCCTGTTGCCGCTGCTGGAGGCGACGCCGGCCGACGACCTGCCGCGGCCCGACTTCATCCTGCATCTGGGCGACTTCATCTACGAGTCGGTCGGCGACCCGAGCTTCCAGAGGACCAGCGACGAGCGCCGGATCGCGTTCGACGACGCCGGCGGTGCGATCGTGCGCGGCCGCGACGCCCTGGCCGCCTGCAGCCTCGACAACTATCGTCAGATCCACCGCACCGTGCGCACCGATCCGGTGCTGCAGCAGCTGCTGGCGACCACGCCGCTGGTCGCGATGTGGGACGACCACGAGTTTTCCGACGACTGTTGGCGGGAGCACGCGACCTACAGCGACGGGTTGCAGGGGGAGGGCGATCGTCGGCGCCGGGTCAACGCCGAGCAGGCCTACTTCGAGTACATGCCGATCGACATCGAGGTCGGGCCCGAGGATGCGGCCGGACAGCAGACGGTCGACACCGAACGGTTGTTCCCGCATACCCGGATGTGGCGCGAGCTGCGCTTCGGGCGCGACCTGCAGCTGCTGCTGGTCGACTATCGCAGCCACCGTCCCGACCACCTGATTCCCGAGGGCGCCTTCCCCGGCGCGCTGGCCTACGACGAGCCGGCGCTGCGCCGGCTGCTGCCGCGGATCGGCCAGGACTTCGAGCCACTGCGTCGGCAACTGCTGCCCTATGTCGACGCCACCCATCCGCACTGGCCGCGCTGGCGCAAGGCGCTGCGACGGGCGCTGCTGAAGGCCTATCGCGACCAGGGCCTGGAGCGGGCCGCGGCGCGCCGCCGTGTCGCCGCGATCCTCGACGCACCGATCGCGGTGCTGGTGCTCAACGACATCCTGCGCCGCTACAACGCCGCGGTGCCGGGCTTCATGGAAGTGCCGCTGGCGGAGAGCGACGACGCCCTGCCGCGCGGCTTGCCCTGGATCGCGCTGGGCAAAACCGGTCTGTTCGAGGATCTGGGCAGCCGCTATTTCGTGGTCAAGGACACCTACGACCTGCTTGCCGCCCTGCGCGCGGCCGAGGGCCAGCCCTCGGCGCTGGGCGAAGCGCAGGCGGCCTGGCTGGCCGAGCGCATCGCCGCCAGCGACGCGCGCTGGAAGCTGGTCGCCAGCTCGGTATCGATGACCTCGATGGTGCTGGACCTGACCCGCCCCGAGTTGCAGGCGCCGGAACTGCTGCGACGCCGGTTCTACCTCAACGTCGATCAATGGGACGGCTTTCCGGTCGAACGCCGGCAGCTGATCGATCAGGTGTTCGAACCGGCCGGCGGCGTGGTCGTGCTGTCCGGCGACATCCATGCCGGATTCGCCACCCAGCTGGCGCCGCGGACGGTCGAGTTCACCGTGCCGGCGGTGTCGTCGCAGACCCTCAACGCGATCATGGCCGGCAGCGTCGAAGCCGATCCGCAGGCCGAGTCGGCCGCCGCCGGGCGCCGCCTGGTCGCCGCGTTGGACACGCTGCTGCCGCTGGGCAACGAGGCGATCCGCTACGCGCAGACGGTGCGTCACGGCATGGGCCTGCTGACGGTCGGCGGCGAGCGCCTGCAGGCCGGGTTCTTCGAACTGCCGGCCACGGCCTGCGAACAGTGCCACTACGCGCGGCCCGAGGAGGCGCTGGCGCAGGGGCAATGGGTGCGTTTCGAGGTCGATGCCGGCTCGCGCCGGCTGCGCCGGGTCTAGCTGTGATCTTTCAGTAGGTTGTTCATCCGGGGCGATCCCGGAATTCTGTAGGTGCGACCCAAACAGCACCCCAGGAGCCCCGGATGAACCT
>NZ_VICD02000235.1 GCF_006546735.2 Marilutibacter maris
CGCGGACTGGGCGCGTAGCCCAGGTCGCGACGGCCGTTGATCGCCATCTGGTACCAGAGCTGGACAACCTCGGCGCGGACCGCGGCGGCAATGGCATCGACATCGACGCCGTCACCCTCGACCTCCGAGCCCGCGACCAGCTGCCGCACCTGCACCTTGTGCAGCGCTTCGGACAGCGCGTCCAGCACACTGCCCCAGTCGGGCGAGAACTCCGAAAGCGCCGCGACCTCGGCCAGCAGGCGCTCGCCGTCGCCGTCCGCCAGCGCCGCCAGCAGCGCCCCGACCCGGGTCCGGTCGACCGTGCCGAGCATCGCCGCGACCGCGGCATCGTCGAGCCTGCCGCCGGTATAGGCGATCGCCTGGTCGAGCAGCGACAGGCCATCGCGCAGGCTGCCATCGGCACCGTGCGCGATCTGGCGGATCGCACCGGGCTCAGCCTCGATGCCCTCGGCGGCCAGGATCTTCTCGATCTGGCCGCTGATCTGGGCCTCGTCCAGACGCTTGAGGTTGAACTGCAGGCAGCGCGACAGCACCGTCACCGGCAGCTTCTGCGGATCGGTGGTCGCGAGCAGGAACTTCACGTGCCCCGGCGGCTCCTCCAGCGTCTTCAGCAGCGCGTTGAACGCGCTCTTGGAGAGCATGTGCACCTCGTCGATCAGGTACACCTTGACCCGCCCGCGGCTGGGCATGTACTGGGCGTTGTCGATCACCTCGCGGACGTCGTCGACACCGGTATTGCTGGCCGCGTCGATCTCCAGCAGGTCGATGAAGCGGCCGGCGTCGATGTCCTTGCAGGCCGCGCACTCGCCGCAGGGGTCGGCCGAGGTGCCCTGCTCGCAGTTCAGCGACTTGGCGAAGATCCGCGCGATCGTGGTCTTGCCGACGCCGCGGGTGCCGGTGAACAGGAAGGCATGGTGGATGCGGCCGGAATCCAGCGCGTTGGTCAGCGCCTTGACCACATGCTCCTGCCCGACCAGTTCGGCGAAGCGCCGGGGGCGCCACTTGCGTGCGAGGACCAGGTAGGACATGGGCGTGGATCGGATCTCG
>NZ_VICD02000236.1 GCF_006546735.2 Marilutibacter maris
AACTGGAGCATGGCACCCGCGGCGAGCGGGTCGCCCAGGGCCGGGCGGCCGAGGTTGCCGCCAGCGCCGAGGCCGCCGTCCAGCAGGTGACTCTGGATAAACTGTCGCTGGTCGCGCCGCGCGATGCGATCGTCGAGAGCCTGCCGTACAAGCTGGGGGATCAGGCGCCGGTGGGCGCGCCGCTGGCGCTGTTGCTGGTCGGTGAGGCACCGCATGCCCGGGTCTACGTGCCCGAGCCGGTCCGCGCGGGTATCCGCGTCGGCCAGCCCGCGAAGGTTCGCGTCGAGGGCCTGGACGCGGAGTTCGACGGCCACGTGCGGATGATCCGCAGCGAACCCAGCTTCACGCCGTACTACGCGTTGACCGGCGAGGACGCGGCGCGGCTGAGCTACCTGGCCGAGATCGCCCTGGAGGGCGAGGCCGCACGCGAACTGGCGGTCGGCCTGCCGGTCCAGGTGCGGTTCCTGCCGCAGCGCGATGGCGACCGCGCCGGGGCCGCGCGATGACGGCCGCCGCATGCGCATTCACTCCGACCCGGCGCGGGCCCACCCATCGCTGGAACCGGGAGCGCTCATGAGCAGAATCCTGTACTCGGGCACCCGGAACGCGTCGAGCTGGGCGTTCCGGGCCTGGCTGGCGTTGAAGGAGGCCGGCGTGGCGTTCGAGGAGCGGGTGGTCGACATCCGCCGTCCCCAGCGCCATGCCAACCTCGCCCGGATCGGTGAATTCTCGCCGCCGGCGGCGGTGCCGGTGCTGGTCGATGGCGAGGCGGTGATCTTCGATTCGCTGGCGATCATGGAATACGCCAACGACCTTGGCGGCGGCGTCCTGCTGCCCGCGCAGCCGGGACCGCGGGCCCGGGCCAGGTCCTTTCTCGCCTGGCAGCATTCGGGTCTGTCCGGACTGTGCCCGCGACTGTCGTTCGAGAGCAGCTTCTACCCTCGGCGCCGGGCCATGAGCGCCGACGAACGCCAGCAGTCCGCGCGCGTCTTCGATGCCTGGGAGCGGCAACTGCAAGCCGGCGGCGGTCCCTACCTGTTCGGCGACCTGTCGCTGGCCGATCTGGCATTCGTGCCGACGCTGATGCGGCTGCAGGCGCATCTGCCACAGCCCGCCGGCTGGCCGGCGATGCAGGCCTGGGGCGAGCGCCTGATGGGGCGCGACAGCGTCCGCGAGTGGCTGGCCGAGGCGCGCGCACTGCCGCCGGTCCACCTGGCCGACTACGAGTCCTGAGACGATGGACGCGCCCTCCAGCCAGGCCACCGATCATGCGATCCGCGCACGCGGACTGAGCAAGCGCTTCGGCGCGCTGGTCGCGGTCGACCGGGTCGATCTGACCGTGCCGCGCGCGCACGTGTACGGCTTTCTCGGCCCCAACGGTTCGGGCAAGACCACCACGATCCGGATGCTGTGCGGGCTGCTCGGCCACGACGCCGGCACGGTCGAGGTGCTGGGCCTGAAGGTGCCCGAGCAGGCCGAGACGCTGCGCCAGCGGATCGGCTACATGACCCAGCGCTTCTCCCTGTTCGAGGACCTGTCGGTGCGCGAGAACCTGGAGTTCATGGCCGCCGCCCAGGGCGTACCGAAGCCGCGCACCCGCGCGCGGATCGACACGTTGATCGAGCAGTACCATTTCGGCGACCGCCAGAAACAGCTGGCCGGGACGATGAGCGGCGGACAGAAGCAGCGACTGGCGCTGGCGGCGGCGACCATCCACGAGCCCGAGCTGTTGTTCCTCGACGAGCCGACCAGCGCGGTCGATCCCGAGTCGCGCCGCGACTTCTGGGAGAAGTTGTTCGAGCTGGCCGATGCCGGCACCACCCTGCTGGTGTCGACCCACTACATGGACGAGGCCGAGCGCTGCCACCGGCTGGCGATCCTGGATCGCGGCGTGCTGGTCGCCGACGGCACCCCGGCGGAACTGACCGGCGCACTGGCCGGGCGCACGGTCGAAGTCCTTGCCGGTCAGCCGCGGCAGGCGCAGAAGCGGCTGCTGGCGGTGCCCGGCGTGCTCAGCGTCGCCCAGATCGGCAACGCGCTGCGGGTGCTGACCCGGGAGGACGGCGACGCCGACGCGCGCATCCGCGAGGTGCTGCGCGAGGCCGGCTGCGAGGCCGAGGTCGCGGCGGTGACGCCGAACCTGGAGGACGTGTTCGTCGATGCGACCCGCGGCCGTACGGCGGCCGCCGGCGGCGACAACGAGGAGGCGGCATGAACTGGCGACGGCTGCTGGCGATCGTGATCAAGGAGATGCGGCAGTTGCGTCGCGACCGGATCACCCTGGCGATGATCATCGGCATTCCGGTGATGCAGCTGGTGTTGTTCGGCTATGCGATCAACCTCAACCTGCGCGGTCTCGACGCCGCGATCGTGGACCAGGCCGGCACCAGCGGCTCGCGCGCGGTGGTGATGGACATGCTCGCCACCGGGGTGATCCGGTCCAGCGCCGATGCCGACACGCCGCAGGAGCTGGTCGCGATGCTGCGGCGGGGCGACATCAGCGTCGGGGTGGTGATCCCCGCCGATTTCGAGCGCCGACGCCTCGATGGCCGCGAGGCGGTCCAGGTGATGGTCGACGGCAGCGACACCGTGGTCCAGAGCGCGGCGATCCAGCTCGCCCGGATGCCGATCGCCGGCGCCACAGGTGCATCCGCGTCAGCGCGCCCGGGCGCGGCGGAGCCGATCGGCGTGGTTGCGTTCTACAACCCGGAGCGGCGCTCGGCGGTGAACATCGTGCCGGGCCTGATCGGGGTCATCCTGACCATGACGATGGTGCTGTTCACCGGCGTGGCGATCGTGCGCGAGCGCGAGCGCGGCAACATGGAACTTCTGATCGCGACCCCGATCAGCCGTTCCGAACTGATGGTCGGCAAGGTGCTGCCGTACGCAGTGATCGGCCTGGTCCAGACCACGGTGGTGCTGTTGCTGGGGCTGTGGCTGTTCCAGGTGCCGGTACTGGGCCGGGTGCTGCACGTGTATCTGGCGGCGGTGCTGCTGATCCTCGCCAACCTGACCCTGGGCCTGCTGATCTCGACCAAGGCGCGCTCGCAGTTCCAGGCGATGCAGATGACCTTCTTCGTGTTCCTGCCCTCGATCCTGCTGTCGGGCTTCATGTTCCCGTTCGCCGGCATGCCGACGGTGGTGCAGTGGATCGCCGAAGCATTGCCGCTGACCCACTTCCTGCGCCTGATCCGCGGCATCATGCTGCGCGGCGCCAGCCTGTGGGAGTTGTGGCCGGACGTGCTGGCCCTGATCGGCTTCACCGCGGCGATGATGACGCTGGCGATCCAGCGCTTCCGCAAGCGCCTGGACTGACCGCGCCGGCTGCGGCATCCGCGCAGGAGCGGCGCAAGCCGCGATGGCTTTCCCGCGATACCCGGTCGCAGCTTGCGCAGCTCCTACGGGAGCGGTGCGGCGGTCTGCTTTCGTAGGAGCGGCGTAAGCCGCGATGGGTTTTCCCGGGACGGCTGGAGTCGCGGCTCGCGCCGCTCCTGCGGGAGATTCAGGCTTCGGCCTTGCGCAGCGCGACCGCGTTCATGCAGTAGCGCAGTCCGCTCGGCGGCGGGCCGTCGGGAAACACGTGGCCCAGATGGGCGTCGCAGGTGTTGCACACGGTCTCGACCCGGTGCATGCCGTAGCTGTCGTCGCGGCGGTAGGCGATCGCGTTGGCGCGCGCGGGCTGAGTGAAGGAGGGCCATCCGGTGCCGGAGTCGAACTTCTCGTCGGCGTCGAACAGCAGGGTGTCGCAGCAGACGCAGTGGTAGCGCCCGGGTTCGAGCAGGCCACACATCGGATTGCTGAACGCGCGCTCGGTGCCGGCCTGGCGGGTGACCCGGTACTGCTCGGGGCTCAGCTCGGCGCGCCATTGGGCATCGGTCTTCTCGACCCGGCGATCGGGTTCGGGATTGCCGTTCTCGGCGAAGGCGAGCAGGTCCTGCCAGGTCAGCATCGTCGTTCTCCAGGATGCGCCGCGGCGGGGCGCGTCCACCACTGTGACACAGGCGTCAAGCTATGGTGGCGTCCTGCCATCAGCCGTTCGCAAGGAGCGCCGTGAACACACGAATCAAGCTCGAATTCGCCAACGACCAGGGCCAGACCCTGTCGGGATTGCTGGAGCTGCCCGAAGGCGGCGATCCGGGGCGCTGGCAGTACGCATTGTTCGCCCATTGCTTCACCTGCGGCAAGGACATCGCCGCCGCCAGCCGGATCAGCCGGGCCCTGGCCGCGCGCGGCATCGCGGTGCTGCGCTTCGATTTCACCGGTCTGGGCGGCAGCGATGGCGACTTCGCCAATACCAACTTCTCCTCCAACGTCGCCGACCTGCTGGCCGCCGCCGCCGCGCTGGGCCGGGAGTACCGCCCGCCGAGCCTGCTGATCGGCCACAGTCTCGGGGGCGCGGCGGTGCTGGCGGCCGCGCACGCGCTGCCGGAGGTGAAGGCGCTGGCGACCATCGGCGCGCCGGCCACCGCCGAGCATGTCCGCCACCTGCTCGCCGATGCGGAGGCGGACCTGCGCGGACAGGGCCAGGCCCGGGTCCGGATCGGCCCCCGCGAGTTCACCATCCAGCGCCAGTTCCTGGACGATCTGGAGGACAACGCCTCCGAGGCCCATATCGGCAAGCTGCGGCGCGCGTTGCTGGTGTTCCACTCGCCGGTCGACGAAGTCGTGCCGATCGCCGAGGCCGCGCGCATCTACAACGCCGCGCTGCATCCCAAGAGCTTCATCTCGCTCGACAAGGCCGATCATCTGTTGAGCCGCGCGGCCGACGCCGAGTACGTCGCCACCGCCCTGGCGGCCTGGACCAGCCGCTACCTCGACATCGATGCGCTGGCCGCACCGGTACCGAAGGCGCCGGTGGCGGTCGCCGAGGGCGATGTGCTGGTGACCGAGCTCGACCGTGGCTTCCTGCGCGGCCTGTTCACCTCCCGCCACGCGCTGATCGCCGACGAGCCGGTCGCGCAGGGCGGCGGCGACAAGGGGCCGAACCCCTACGACCTGCTGCTGATGGGGCTGGGCGCCTGCACCTCGATGACGCTGCGGCTGTACGCGCGACGCAAGGGCTATCCGCTGGACGATGTGCAGGTGTGGCTGCAGCACGACCGCGTCCATGCCGAGGACTGCGCCGAGTGCGATCGCAGGGACGGCCATATCGAACGCATCACGCGACGGATACGGCTGAGCGGTGCGCTCGATCCGGACCAGCGCGCCGACCTGCTGCGGGTCGCCGACCGCTGCCCGGTGCATCGCACGCTGGAGAGCGACCCGGTCATCCTGACCCGCGAGGTCGACTGAGCGGCGCCGGACGGATCAGTCGCGCGCCATCGCGACCGCCGTCGCCGCCCGCGGCTGTCGACGCAGCAACCCGGCCCAGGCCAGGCCCACGGCCGCGGTCGCGATACCGGCGAACAGGTCGATCGCATAGTGCTGGCCGGTGCTGACGATGGTCGGGAACAGCAGCGTCGGCAGCCAGATCCACGGCCGCGAGGCCGGATGCTGGCGGGCGAACGCGACCATCACCACCACCGGGATGGTGATGTGGCCGGACGGGAAGCAGGTATGGGGTTCGTCCAGCGCGTACAGCAGGTCCCAGGCCGCGCGGGTCGCGCCGCCGAGGTCGTCGGGCAGGGCATGGCGGACGATCCGGGTCGGCCAGGCCAGCCAGATCGCCATGTTCAGCCCCATCGCGACCGCGTAGGCCTTGAACGCCGCCCGCAGCAGTGCGCGATCGCGCAGCCCCAGGGCGAGGAAGGGGTTGATGCACAGCAGCAGCCAGTACGGCCAGATCGTCCATGCATGCCAGCCGATCGCCCGGTCCAGCGCGGTGACCGGCAGCAGGGCCGGCGACCGGGTCGGATGGGCGTTGATCCACAGGTAGAGCAGGGAACCGACGGCCACCACCGCCAGCACCGCCGCCAGGCGGAGGCCGAATGCGAGCGGGCGGGCGTCCGTTGCCCCCGGGGTCATGGCGCCGGGCGTCCGGCCGCTCAGGCGGTCTCGCCGTCGCGGGTGTGGACGCGGCCGCGCAGCGAGTTGCTCATCGCCTCGGTGATCGTCACGTCGACGAAGCGTCCGATCAGGCGCGGGTGGCCGGCGAAGTTGACCGAGCGCATGTTCTCGGTCTTGCCGGTCAGCTCGTTCGGGTCCTTGCGCGAGGGCCCCTCGACCAGCACCCGCTGCACGCTGCCGACCATCGCCTCGGAGATGCGCCGGGCGTTGGCGTTGATCGTCGCCTGCAGGCGCGACAGGCGGGCGTGCTTCTCCTCGCTGGAGACGCTGTCCTCCAGGTCCGCGGCCGGGGTGCCGGGGCGGCGCGAATAGATGAACGAGAACGACTGGTCGAAGCCCACGTCCTCGATCAGTTTCATGGTCTTCTCGAAGTCGGCGTCGGTCTCGCCGGGGAAGCCGACGATGAAGTCCGAGCTGATCGAGATGTCCGGGCGCACCGCGCGCAGCTTGCGGATCTTCTGCTTGAACTCCAATGCGGTGTAGCCGCGCTTCATCGCCGCCAGCACCCGGTCGGAACCCGACTGCACCGGCAGGTGCAGGTAGTTGGCCAGCTGCGGCACGTCGCGGTAGGCCTCGACCAGGGAGTCGCTGAACTCCAGCGGGTGGGAGGTGGTGAAGCGGATCCGCTCGACGCCGTCGATCTCGGCGATCGTGCGGATCAGCAGGCCGAGGTCGGCGTGCGAGGCGTCCGGGTCGCTCTCCCCATCCCCCGGCGGGGCGATCGGGCCACGGTAGGCGTTGACGTTCTGGCCGAGCAGGTTGATCTCGCGCACGCCCTGCGCGGCCAGCTCGGCGACCTCGACCAGCACGTCCTCGAACGGGCGGCTGATCTCGGTGCCGCGGGTGTAGGGCACCACGCAGAACGAGCAGTACTTCGAGCAGCCTTCCATGATCGAGACGAAGGCGGTCGGGCCCTCCGCGCGCGGTTCGGGCAGGCGGTCGAACTTCTCGATCTCTGGGAAGCTGATGTCGACCTGGGGGCGGTCCTGCTCGCGGCGGGCGCGGATCAGCTCCGGCAGGCGGTGCAGGGTCTGCGGGCCGAACACCAGATCGACGAACGGCGCGCGCTTGATGATCGCCTCGCCCTCCTGGCTGGCGACGCAGCCGCCGACGCCGATCAGCACCGGCCGGCCGCCGTCCTTGAGCGTGCGCCAGCGGCCGAGCTGGCTGAACACCTTCTCCTGCGCCTTCTCGCGGATCGAGCAGGTGTTGACCAGGATCACGTCGGCCTCCTCGGCGTCCGTGGTCAGCTCGAAACCGTCCGACGCCGCCAGCACGTCGGCCATCTTGGCCGAGTCGTACTCGTTCATCTGGCAGCCGTGGGTCTGGATGAACAGCTTCGGCGCCGGTGCCTGGCCGGGCGCGCGGGGGGCGGCGGGGGCGGCCTGGATCGACCCGGCGGTCGGCAGGGGGTGGAGTTCGGACATGGTCGTAATCCCGGGAGTTCGGCGGTTATTCCGTGCCGGTCAGCACTGCGAAGCCTGCCAGTCTAGCGGCTTTGGCGGCCGAAACCGGTGAAAAGTCGCGTTTCCAGAGCGGGAGAGGTGGCAATTCGGTCTGTTTGGGGAGACACTCGCGACCATGAAAGGGGGATTGGCGCTTCTGGGGATCGTCTGCCTGCTGTCCACCGCTCCGGCGGTGGCGGGCACCATTTACCGTTGCGAGGGCGCCGACGGCGTCCCCAGCTATGTCAGCAAGCGGGTCAAGGGCAGCAAGTGCACGGCGGTGACCAGTTACCGCGGCGGGCGCTCGCAGGCCCCCGCCG
>NZ_VICD02000025.1 GCF_006546735.2 Marilutibacter maris
CGCAGCCGGATATCGTTCCCCCCTGAGTCAGGGGGCGATTCGCGCGCAGCGCGAATGGGGGTGTGGAAGCGCAACGGCGGGGCCCGAGGTTTGCGCAGCAAACCTTGGGAGATATCCGGGCGCTGCCGGATATCGTTCCCCCCTGAGTCAGGGGGCGATTCGCGCGCAGCGCGAATGGGGGTGTGGAAGCGCAACGGCGGGGCCCAGGGTTTGCGAGGCAAACTTTGGGGATTCCCGGGCGCAGCCCGGGGATCGCCGGCTCACGCCGCTCCTACGGAATCCGCGCAGCTGGCATCATGGCGCGATGAGCGCCCCCGAACTGAATTGGATCGCCGCCCGCTTCGACGAGCTCACCCCGAACCGGCTGTATGCGCTGCTGCGCCTGCGCAGCGAGGTGTTCGTGGTCGAGCAGGCCTGCGCCTACCTCGACATCGACGGCAAGGACCACCACCCGCAGGCCTGGCACCTGCTCGGCGAGGCGCCCGATGGCCGGTTGGCCGCCTACCTGCGGGTGCTGCCGGGCGGTCTCGGCCACGGCGTCGACACCTTCGCCGAAGTCAGCATCGGCCGCGTGGTGACTTCGCCGGACTGGCGCGGGCGCCGGCTCGGCGACCCGCTGATGCGCGAGGGCGTGGCCCTGATCGAGCGGGTCTGGCCCGGCGCGCCGATCCGGCTCGGCGCCCAGGCCCATCTGCAGCACTTCTACGCCCGTCACGGCTTCCAGGTCGCGTCGCCGGAGTACCTGGAGGACGGCATCCCCCACGTGGAGATGCTCCGCGACGGCGCCGCCTGACCCCACCGACGGCCACCGGAACCGGCCGCCCGGACAGCCCATGGAGACAACGATGATCGAAACCCCCGACTACCGCGCCCTGCTCGACACCGCGATCGCCGAGGCCCAGGCCGGCCTGGCCGAGGGCGGCATCCCGATCGGCGCGGCGCTGTACCGCAACGACGGCGTCCTGCTCGGCTGCGGCCACAACCGCCGTGTGCAGGAGGGCGACCCGTCGGTGCACGGCGAGACCGATGCCTTCCGCAAGGCAGGCCGCCAGCGCAATTACCGCGACACCATCATGGTCACCACCCTCGCCCCCTGCTGGTACTGCAGCGGACTGGTGCGGCAGTTCAACATCGGCACCGTGGTGGTCGGCGAGTCGGTCAACTTCGGCGGCGGCATCGACTGGCTGCGCGAGAACGGCACCGAGGTCATCGATCTCGCCGACGAGCGCTGCATCTCGATGCTCGGCGACTGGATCGCCGCCAACCCCGAGGTCTGGAACGAGGACATCGGCGAGGGTGAGGAAGCGCGCCCGTGAGCCACTGGCTCATGCGTTGACGAACGCCCGGCCAGGGATGGCCGGGCAGGGATGCCGGGCAGGAGCTGGACGGAGCCGGCGACGCTTCGCCATGGATGGCAGCGTCTCTCTTTGCCTGGAAGCAGGCAGCGCCATTCATGCGCTCGCGACGGGCCGGCGCCCGGTGGCTCACGGTCCCAGCATCCGCCGGGTCGAGCGGTACTCGCGCAGGCGGCGGCGGCGCAGGTGGCGACACCAGGCAAAGGTCGCCAGCCACCATCCGACCGCGTAGACCAGCAGGTGGGTCGAGGCGGTACGCCAGTCGCCATCGCCGAACAGCCAGGCCCCCGCCAGGGCGACCAGCGCATACGCCAGCAACACGACGGCGGCCCGGCGCGCCAGCCACAGGTCGCGCAGGTCGGTGCGCAGTTGCGCCAGCCGCAGTCGCGCATAGACCTGCGGCGGCTCGCTGGCATCGCCGCGGTGCCGGCCGGGCGCGCGCAGGACGACGCTCCAGACCACCGGCAGGAACACCATGAAGAACGGCATCAACAGCCAGTGGTTGGGTCCGGCGGTGCGCGACATCAACGCATGGCCGAACACCGCCACCGCGGCGCAGGTCAGCACCACTTCCAGCCCGCGCAGCAGGCGATGGCGTCGACGGTGGCGGCGGACCTGATCGCTCATCCGGCGCGACGGCGGCTGAGCGATCTCGCCCTGCCATGCGCCTTTCAGTTCGTCATCGAAGTTCATCTGCATCCTCCTGCCGGGACAGGGTCTTGAGTCGTTCACGCGCGCGATGGACGCGGACGCCGACGTTGTCGCTGCTGATGCCGAGCATGTCGGCGATCTCCTGATAGTCGAAGCCTTCCAGCTGCAGCATCAGCGGCTGCCTGAGGTTGACCGGCAGCGTCGCCAGCGCCTCGAACAGCCACTGGGTCCGGGCCCGCTCGGCCTCGCCCGCCGATGTCTGCGACAGCGAGTCGTGGACGTCGGCATCGAAGGCCACCAGCGCCGGCGTGCGCACCGATGAGCGCACGTGGCTGGCGCCGAGGTTGTGCGCGATCCGCAGCACGAACGGCAGCAGGCGATCGGGATCGCGCAGCTTCGGCAGCGCTTCCCATACCGCCAGCAACACCTCCTGCATCAGTTCCTCGCGCAACGCTGGATTGCGCTCATAGCCGCACACCGCGCGCCACAGCTGCGGATGGAAGGCTTCGACACTGGGCCACAGGGAATGCATGCAGGCGGGACGCGATCCGGTACTCATCGCCGTCAGTCGACGGCCGCGGCCAGTTTCTTACACCCTGCGAAAGGAATTCATCGCGCGTAAGAAATCCGCCGGCCCGGGCCACTGAGGGGACATCGACATCCCCAACGGAGCCCTGCCGACCATGCGTATCCCCTTCCTGCCCTGGCCGCGATCGGCCGCCGCGGCCCTCGCCCTCAGCGCGATCCTGGCGCTTGCGGCCACCACCGGCACCGCCCGCGCCGCCACGCTTGCGCTGGACAACGTCCGCATCGTCGATGTCGAGCGCGCGCGCAGCACGCCGCCGCGATGCCTGCGTATCGAGAACGGAAGCATCGTCCGCATCGCCCGGCCGGCAAGCCGCGCCTGCCGGCGCGACGCGCGGACCGTCGACATGCAGGAGCGCTACCTGATGCCGGGCCTGATCGACATGCACGCCCACCTGAGCCTGGGTCCGCTGCAGATGCGACGCGAGCGCGGCCAGCTGACCATGGTCGCCGATCCCGACGATGCCATCGCCGACCACAACGCGCGCCGGCTGGTCGCATTCGGGGTCACCACCATCCGCAACCCGGGCGGCGATCTGGCCGCCGCCGCGCGCTACCGCGAAGCGTTGGATGGCGGCCGGCTGACCGGTCCGGAGAGCTTCGACGCCGGCCCGGTGATCAACAACGCCGCGGTCCGCGGACTGGCCACCGCCGCGTCCGATCCCGACGAGGTCCGGCAGGTGGTCGCCGACCAGGTCGAAGCCGGCGCCGACTGGATCAAGCTCTATACCGGGCTGGACCGCGAACAGCTGCGCGCCGGCATCGAGGCCGCGCACGCGCACGGACGTCCGGCCGTCGCGCACCTGGATGCGATCGCCTGGCCGGACGCGCTGGAGATGGGCCTGGACGCCATCGTCCACCTGATGCCGACCAGCCCCGACCTGCTCGATCCGCAGGCGCGACGCGCCTGGCAGGCCGATGCCCGCGCCGGCACCTTCGCGTTCTTCGAGTGGTGGGAGCACTTCGACCCCGATGGCGCCGAAGCCGATCGCATGGTGGCCGCGTTCGAGCGTCACCGTCCGGTGTTCGACGCCACCCTCGTCGCCTTTCATGCCGCCTTCGTGCAGGACCTGGACAACGACTACAAGGACGACGCCCGCCGGCATGCGCACCCGGCGCTGCAGGCGAGCTGGAACGACTGGTTCACCTTCGCGATCGGCTGGAAACCGGAAGACTTCGTCCGCGCCCGCGCGATCTGGCCGAAGGTCCAGCGCATGGCGGTTCGCCTGTACGCCACCGATGCGCGCCTGACCCTGGGCACCGACATGAGCAATCCATGGATCGCGCCGGGTATCAGCCTGCATCGCGAGATGCAGTTGCTGGCCGAGGCCGGCGTCCCGGCAGCGACGGTCCTGCGCGCCGCCACCGTCAATGCCGCCGACGCCCTGGGCGCGGAACGGCGCCTGGGCCGGATCGCGCCCGGCCACGAGGCCGACCTGCTGGTGCTGGACGCCGATCCGCTCCAGGACATCCGCAACACCCGTGCCATCCATGCCGTCGTGCTCGACGGCCGACTGCTCGACACCGCCGCGCTCGACGCGCTCAAAGGAGAATGACATGTCCCATCCCCACCGCTCTTCTTCCCGCCCGCTCCGTCGCATCGCCGCGGGACTGGCCCTGACCCTGTCGCTGGCATTGCCATCGGTCGCCGCCGCGGAACCCGGCGACTGGGAATCGCCCGAATCCATCGTGCACGCGCTCTACGAGGTGATCTCCGCCGAGGCCGGCGCGCAGCGCGACTGGGACCGCTACCGCGCCCTGTTCCTGGACGGCGCCCGCATGTCGATCGCGGTGAAGTCCGATGCGATGACCGGCATCATGAGCACCGACACCGAGGCCCTGGTCGCCCAGACCGAGAGTGCCTATGCCAACACCGGCTTCCACGAGATCCCGCTGGTGACCCGGGTCGAGCGGCATGACCTGATGGCCTCGGTGACCAGCAGCTTCGAGATCCGCCTGCGCCTGGACGACGACGCCCCGCTGATGCGCGGGATCAACCACTTCCAGTTGCTCAACGACGGCGAGCGCTGGTGGATCGTGTCCAATGTCGGCGTGATTGAGACCGACGCATCGCCGCTGCCACCGGAGCTGCTGCCGGTCACCGGCCAGGGGGCGGTCCGATGAACGCCGCACCGGAACCGCTGTCGACCCCTCCCGCATCGCCCAGCCATCGCCGCACGCGCTGGCTCTACCTGGGCGCCGCGGTCTGCGTCACCGCCTGGCTGGCGCTGGGCACCGGCCTCGCGATCGGCGTCGGGCGGACCGCGTTGATCGTGCTGACGACCGCGGCCGCGCTGACCACCGAGGGCATGATCTGGCTGACCGCCCTGGTCCTCGGGGTCAACGTCTACAGCGCGCGCCGCCAGCTGTGGCAGAAACTGCGGCAGCGCCTGCGCTGATCCGCGCTTGCCGGCCGGCGGCGGAAACGCAGAAGGCCCGCATCGCTGCGGGCCTTCTGCGTGGCGCGGTGGCGCCGTCGGGCTCAGTAATCGACGCTGGCGTCGGCCGAGCACTCGCTGGTGCCGGCATTGCAGACCCGGTAGCTGAAGCTGCCGGAGCTGTTGCGGCGCACCTTGACCGCGTCGGTGTAGCTGCCGCCGTTGTCGATCGCCGAGGCGATCCGGCTGCCATCGCGGTAGACGTCGACGGTGACGTCGCCGGCGCTCCACTGCAGGCCGATCTGCAGCTTGCCCTTGCTGATGCCGTAGTTGTACGCGCTCAGCGAGGCCGGCGGGTCAGCCGGGTCGGGGCCACCGCCGAGCAGGGCCTCGGTCGCGGCGAAGGTCTGCACCAGGCCGTAACCGTAGTCGTTGTCGCGACCGGCCGGGCCGAGGTCGAGCGCGGTCGAGGTCATCGCGTCGCGGACCTGCTGATTGCTCGCCGACGGGTTGGCGCTCCAGATGATCGCAGCCGAACCGGCCACGTGCGGGGTCGCCATCGAAGTACCGTCGAGATAGGCATAGCCGCTGGTATTGGCCTCCGACACCGAACTGACCGCCGCGGTCTGGCCGAGCGAGGCGGCGACCAGGGCTTGGCCGTCCTCCTGGCTCATGCTCAGCGCCGGCACCGTCGAGGTCATCGTGCCCAGGGTGCCGGAGAAGCCACCCGGCTCGTTGTTGTAGACCACCGCGGCGACGCCGCCGCCGGCCTGCACCGCGCTGACCTTGTCGGCGAAGCTGATGTCGCCGCGCTCGCACATCACCACCTTGCCCGACCAGCTGCCGGCGCTGGTGCACAGGCCGCCGTCGACCATCGCGCCGTTGGCGGTGGACTGCACGCTGCCCTCCATCGCCGAGACGATGTAGCCGGTGCCGGCGACGGTCATCGAACCGGTCCGGTACGGATAGGTGCTGAGCACGGCGACGCCGGGCGCGGCGATCTCGACCTGGCTGGTGCTCTGCGAGAAATCGGCATGCGCGTTGTTGATGTCGACCGCGGCCACCGACATCACGCTGTCGTAGGAAGCCGGGTAGCTGTGGCGGGTATTGCCGTCGTTGCCGGCCGCGGCGACGCTGAGGATGCCCTGGCTGTTGAGGTTGGCGAATGCCGTCTCCTCGGTGTTGCTGGCGAAGTCGCCACCCAGGCTCATGTTGATGACCCTGGCGCCGGCGCTGGCGCAGCGGTTGGCGGCGTCGACCAGGGTCGAGGCATAGCTCCAGCCGCAGGCCGCGCCATCGAACACCTTGACGATGTGCAGCGACACCGCGCCCGGGCTGACACCGACCACGCCGACGTTGTTGTCGACCGCGGCGATGGTGCCGGCGACATGGGTGCCGTGACCGCAGCTGTCGTTGTTCCAGCCGCTGGGATAGCCGGTCATCGGGATGCCGGCGAAGTCCTCGTGATTGGCATTGATGCCCGAGTCGATCACGCAGACCTTGATTCCGCTGCCTTCGGCGCCGGCGGCCCAGGTCTGCGGAGCCTGCACGCTGTTGATGCCGTAGGGCGTGACCTGCGCGGCCGGATAGCGCGGCGCATCCTGTTCGACATACTCGATGTTCGGATTGTTGCGCAGCCCGGCCAGCGCCTGCTGCGGCACGCTGACGGCGATCACCCTCTGCGGCGCCAGTTCCAGGTGGATGCGGCCGCCGGCCGCCCGCAATGCCGATTGCACCTGCGCCGAGGCGCCTGGCTTGAACTTGATCATGACCCGGTTCGGGTCGGGATCGGCAGCCGAAGCGCTACCGGAAGCGACAAGCATGACTGCCGCGGCCAGCGCCACGGCAAGCGAGTTCTGCGTCATTGGACACCCCCGAAGATGATTGACGGCTTCGCGCACGCCCCCTGTCCGAGCACGAGGCCCCAACCTAGCAGTGGAACAACCTGAATGCGATTGCGCGTCGCAACATCAGGCTGCGCGGCGACCCCGGTCGTCCCGGACACTCGCACGCGATGCCACCGGCGGGAGCGGACGGCCTCACCGGAGGAACAACGCGCCCGCGGCCGGCTCGCGGCCACCGCGGCTACAGCCTGCGGAACATCACATGGACATCCACCGGCCCCAGACGCCGGTGCCTGAACGCCCCCGGCAGGGTGCCGACGATGTCGAAGCCCAGCTTGCGGTACAGCACCACCGCCGGCGCATTGGTGGCGACGACATAGTTGAACTGCATCGCCACGAAGCCCGCCGCGCGCGCCTGGGACAGGCTGTGCAGCACCAGCGCTCGGCCGATGCCGCGCCCCTGCGCCTGCGGATCCACCGCGTAGGTCGCGCTGGCCACGTGCGCGCCCGGTCCCGGGTAATTGGCGCCCAGCTTGTAGATGCCGACGATGCCGTCGGCCGCCTCCGCCACATAAGGCGTCTGGATGGCGAACCAATGCGCGCGGAAGGTCTCCGGGGCGAAGTCGTCCGGGAACGGCAGCGCATCGCCGCCGGCGATGACCGCGCGGAAGATCGCCCACATCGCATCGAAGTCCGAAGCGGTCGCCTTTCGGATATCCATGCGCGAAGTATGGACGTCCGGCGCAACCTTCGTCCCGCGATGCGCATCTCGTGACTGGAGTCCGCCACCCCCAACCTCCGGCACCTCCCGCGAACCGCGCGTCCGGATAGAGTCCAGCGCCTGCTTCGACCGTCCCCCACCCCAGGAGATTCCCGATCGTGCGCCGCATCCTGACCGCCGCCTTGCTGTCCACCGGACTGTTCCATGCCACCGCCGCGATGGCCGACTGCCCCACCGGCGCCTATCGCCCCAGCTCCGGCAACGATGCCGTGGTCGTCTACTCGATCGACAGCCTGCCGCCGCCGGCGCAGCGCTATCTGTTCCTCGACGGCCGCCGCGGCAGCACGGTCGAGGACGACGGCCCGGTGCGCTGCACCGCCGACGGCCTGAGCGTGCGCGGCGCCGACGGTCGCGCCACGCTGTGGCCGCGCATGGCCCTGCGCGAGACCGCCACCACCTTCGGCAGCCTGGGTTCGCGGCTGGCCGGCAACCTGATCGAACCCGAGGACGGCGCCGCCGACATGCCCCTGGTGGTGATGGTGCACGGCTCCGAGCGCTATTCCTCCACCCACAGCTCCTACGCCTACATGATGGCCGCGCAGGGCATCCGCACCTTCGCCTACGACAAGCGCGGCACCGGCGAATCGGAAGGCGAGTACACCCAGAACTTCGAGCTGCTGGCCGAGGACGCCGCCGCCGCGCTCGATCACGCCCGCACAATGGCGGCCGGCCGCTTCGGCCGCGCCGGCTACTTCGGCGGCAGCCAGGGCGGCTGGGTCGCGCCGCTGGCGGCAACGCATTCGGACGCGGACTTCGTCGCGATCGGCTTCGGCCTGGTGGTCTCGCCTATCGACGAGGACCGCGAGCAGATGATTTCCGAAACGCGCGCGGCCGGCTACGACGCTCGCACCATGGCGCAGATCGATCGGCTCTCGCAGGCCACCGCGCGGCTGCTGGATTCGCATTTCAGCGACGGCTTCGAGGCACTGGAGGCGTTGCGCCGCGAACTGGCCGACGCGCCGTGGGCGGCGACCATCGAGGGCGAGCACAGTGGCGCGATGCTGCGCACTTCCGACGCCGACCTGCGCCGGCTCGGCCGCGCCCGCTTCGACAATCTCGAACTGATCTGGGACTACGACGCCCAGGCCGTGCTCGAGCGGCTCGATGCGCCGTTGCTGTGGGTGCTGGCCGAACAGGACCGCGAGGCGCCGATCGAGAAGACCCGCGCCGCGTTGCAGGCGCTGGCCGTCGCCGGCAAGCCGGTCGACGTCTACCTGTTCCCGGACACCGACCACGGCATGTTCGAGTTCCGCACCCTGCCCGACGGCGAGCGCCAGGGCACCCGCATCACCGACGGCTACCTGCGCCTGCTCGGCGACTGGATCAAGGGCGACGCCAGCGGACGCTACGGCCGCGGCACCCGCCTGTTCGACGACGGCCGCTGAGGTTCGCCGGGTCGATGCCCGTCCCTGCCGTGGACCTCGCGTCCGCGGCAGGGACGGTCGCTAATCGCTGAGCCAGACCCGCAGGAAGCGCTGCCGCGAATGACTCCAGAAATACAGCGACGCGGCGCTGCCGGGCCTGAAGTACAGCAGCGAAGGCTCGGACAGCTTCAGCTTCGGACGCTCTTCGACCGGTCCGAAGTCGCAATCCTCGATGCCGTCGAAACAGCCGTAGGCGATCACGCCGGGGGCCTGGACTTCGATCGCCATCGCCACACCGGCGTCGGGGCCCTCCCAATCGATCTCCATCGGCTTCAACCAGCGGATGCCGTCCGCGCCGTCGGACAGCCGCACCCACAGGGCCTCGGCGCTGCGGGTCCGGCTCTTGAGCAACAGCGCGGTGTCGTCGATGCCGTCGCCATTGAAGTCCGCCGTCGCCTGCGTGTAGCGCGAAGGCGAATCGTCGCGCAGCGGATCCTCCAGCTCCGAGGCCACCGGATGGCGCCAGCCCCCGGGCAGCTCGACGACCGGGCCTGCACCCGCGAGCGCGAGGGAAAGCAGTGCGGAAGCGGTCGCGGTCATTCCACGGTCCTCGTCGATAGAAGGCCGGCCCGGGTCCTAGACGATCAGGACATCGTCCGGGCCATGGCCGAAGCCAGTTCCCGATGCCCACGTTCCGTCGGGGTGGACACCGCACCGTCGAAGTGGCGCTGCCCATGACTCTGACCCGGCCTGCGCTTGCCCCCGAGGTGATCGCGGGAGGCACATTGTAGCGAGCGCGGCGGGGAGCCCTTGTCTCCGGCGCCATGGTTTCGCCTGCGTCAGCGGAACTCGAACAACTCCTGTCGCAGCCGGTCCTCGGCCACCCCCGTTTCCCGCATCAGCTGGCGCACCTGATCGAGCAGTCCCCTCGGACCGCAGAAGTTGATCTGGACCCGGGATGCCCCGGTTTGCTCGACCAACTGTGTGAATCGTTGGCGAAACTCGGCGGTGCCGGGCCCTGTCGGGACGTCTATGAGTTCGACCCCTTGCGCCTGTGCCATCGTCGACAGGTCCACGGTTTCCGGAAGCTCGCGACCCGGCGTGAAGAAATGAAAGAAGGTCACTCGATCCAGTCCGCCGGCGCTGGCATCCTGCAACCACGAAATGAAGGGCGTTACCCCCACGCCACCAGCGATCCATATTTCTGCCCGCTCCCCGACAACGCGCTTGAAGCGGCCAAACGGCGCATAGACGTCCGCGACCAGGCCAGGCTTCGCTTCCTTCACCAGTCGCGCGGTGTAATCGCCCAGCGAACGCACCACGAAGGCGATGCTGCCATCATCCTGTCCCGCACTGGCGATGGTGAAGGGGTGCGGCTCGCGCAGGCCGTTCTGTTCGAAGGACAGGAAAGCGAACTGACCGGGAAGGAACGGAATCCTCCGCCCCACCGGAACGAGCCGCAGGTGGACGGCACTGGCACTGGCCGACACCGATTGCAGTCGGTATTCGGCGTGCTGCGACAACGCCGGATACAGCAGCAGCTTGTAGGCGGCGGCGGCCACCCCGAGCAGGGACAACGTGGCCAGCCACACCCCCGCCGGGCTGACCAGCGCGATCGGCGACTTGAAGCTGAGCCAGTGCGCGACGACGATCAGGAACAGAGGCCCCGACAGCTTGTGCCACCAGCGCCAGGTCCGGTATGGAATCTTGCGGTTCAGCGCCAGCAGGACAATCAGCATCAGCGCCACGAAGCTGAGCTGTCGGACCAGCCGCGTCGCCGGCCCGGGCAGCGACAGGATGGCGGCGGTCTGCCATTCCGACGTTCCCGCCTTGAAGACCAGATGGAACGAAGCGAAAACCAGCGCCCACACGCCCAGCCATTTGTGTGTCTCGTAGACGCGATCCAGACCGCCGAACAGCGACTCCACGCCCTTCCATCGCGCGCCCAGCACCGCGGCCAGAGCCATCAGCGACAGCGCGGAAACACCCGCACCGAGGCTGAGAGAGGCGGTGGTCGGCCACGTGGCGCTGGGAACCTCCACCGCCGTCAAAGCGAAACACACCAGCACCACGGGGACGATCAGGGAACGCGATCCGAGTCGCATGACGTTTCCGCCCAGTCAGAAGGGACGAGGCGATTCTAGTCGCGCCCCGGCCGGCCGCGTTTGCTGGGAATCAATCCCGTGCCGACTATCAGTCCCATTTCCATGTCTGTGGCGGCCCCGTCCGATCAAGACCATCGCGCTACATGCGCCTCGTCGCCGGCGGGGCTGACGCCGCAGAAGCTCTTCGTCCCGGGTGTCAGCGGATGCGTCGTTCCGGCTTCAAGGAAAGCCGCGACATTTCCCATCGCTCCCCCTCAGTCTCCAGATCGCTGCTCCCCTGCAACCGCGACTCCACATCTTCGCCGGCGGCGGCGAGGATCTCATCCGCGGGGTTCTTGCCGTTGCGAGGTCTAGCTGCAGCCTGCCCCCAAGCTCGATGCGCTACGTCGCGCCCGACCGCAGCAGCTGGCGCCGCCTGCGCGTCCATGCCGGGAAGTCCCCATACCGCTCTGGCACAAGCCGTCCCAGCCCTCCACGCGTACCGGAACACGCGCGACGCACTCACTTGATATGTGCACATTTTGTGCACATAATGTGCCCACACCCTGTCGGAACGGTGAGCGCAATGGCGGCTGTCATGCAGCAAGACATTACCGAGCTCTTTCGCGAACCCGGGCAGACCTACCTCTCGCCCGCCAGGTTCGCCACGACCCTGGAGCTGGACCTGTCGGTCCTGGCCAATGCGCTGGGCGTACACCGCAACACGATGCGCCTGCACCCGGAAAGCCCGCGCACGCAGGAACGCATGCGCGACTACAACCGCGTATTCCTGGCCCTGCTCGGCCTCAAGCCCAATGTGCGCGACGCCGCCTTCCACATGAAGAACACGCCGATACGCGTGCTCGGCCAGCGCACCCTTTTCGATGCAGTCAAGGACGGCGACACCGACAAGGCCCTGCGCTACCTGCAGTCGATCTCCGGAGGCCAGAACGGATGAGGCGTATCCGGCTGGATGCCGGCACCCCGCTCTTCCGTGCCCACAACCCGCTCTGGTCCTTCCAGCCCCTCAGCGGTGCCGGCGCCGCGCGCGCCGGCGGTCGCTTCAATCGGATCGGCACGCCGGCGCTCTACCTCAGCTTCGAGGAGGCCACCTGCGCCGCCGAGTACCGCCAGGACAACGATCTGACCGAGCCCTACCTGCTCGTGGCCTACCTGGCCCGCCTTCCCGAGCTGGTCGACCTGCGGCAACTGGATGACGACGGATGGGACCCGCTCTGGAACGACTGGGGCTGCGACTGGCGACAGTTGTTCGTCGACGGAACCGAGCCCCCGAGCTGGGCCCTCGGAGACATCGTCCTGGATGCCGGTGAGCTCGGCCTGATCTTCCCGAGCCTCGCCAATCCGGGAGGGCTCAACATCGTGCTGTTCACCGACCGGCTGCAACCCGAATGGCTGGAGCCCCACGACCCCAATGGGCTGCTGCCTCGCGACCAGTCCAGCTGGCCTCACCGATAGGCGGGCATTCGAACGAACGGGACCTTCAGCGCGATGCTCCGCGCCACGCGTGGCGCAACGCCGGTCGTGGCCTTGCGCCCTACGCCTCCTCACGCCCCGCCCCCTCGCGATCGCGCGCATACCGCTTGGCCAGCGGAAACTCGGGCAGCCACGCTTCGCGGCGGATCGTCCACAGTTCGTAGGTCGGGGTGAACTGGTCGGGCGCGTCCAAGCTGCCCAGGTGCACTTCGATCTCGTCGCCGCTGCGCGAGAACACCGATGAGCCGCAGTGCGGGCAGAAGTGGCGGCCGGCGTAGTCGCCGGTCTCGCCCTCGACCACGACCGCGTCCCCGGGGAACACCGCCGAGGCATGGAACAAGGCGCCGTGGTGCTTGCGGCAGTCCATGCAATGACACAGACCGACCCGGTACGGACGCCCCGACGCCACGATCCTGACCCTGCCGCACAGGCAACCGCCGTCGAACCGCTCCATGTCCGTCTCCTGCTGCCCGGGCCGAGCCGGCAGGATATGGCCGGCACCGGCCATCTGTCATCGCGTCGCCGGCATGGCGGCGACGCTGCCGGAGTCGCTCACGGCCCGGTCCCGGCTTTGCAGTACACTCGGCGCGCATGGCCAGTACGCCCGCCCGCTCGCTGCA
>NZ_VICD02000237.1 GCF_006546735.2 Marilutibacter maris
CTCCCGGCGCTGCCGTGGCCGCGACCGAAGCGGCGGACGCGGGCCGGGGCTTGTTCTTGCGTCTGTTCCAGAACGCCATCGAGGTTACCTCGCTGTCGCGGGTTCAGGGATGGAGGCGGCAGCAAGCGCGCCCGCGACCGCGGTCATGGCTTTTCTCCGATCGCCATGATCAGCGTCGCGGCCTTGGACACCACCGCGTTCGAAATCTGGTTGAGCGCCTGTTGGCTGTGCACCGCGTTCTGCAGCGACAGTCCGGTCGAGTGGCTCGATACCTGGTAGAGCGCTGCGATCGCCTGCGCCGGCGCTTCCGCTACGACCTTGACGTTGGTCTGGGTGACGGCATCGGTGATCTGCGAGTTGACGGGCACGGGGTCGGCCATGGCGCAATCCTTGGTTCGGGGCGGGATTTGAAGGGTGTTTGATATGGGAAGAACGCATCGGGCAAGAAGCGGTCGACGCGCAATCGATCAACCGATACGCGCCGACCCTGCTTCAACTGGAACGCCGGCCGGCGTTCGCTGTGAACGCGAAGTCGCACCCGCTCATATCTCGACCGCGGTGCTGGACTTGGGCTTGCCCTGCGAGCTCATGTACTTGCCCTTTTCGACATCGTCGACGGGTACGTCGTAGGTCTCGGCATAGGTCTTCACCGCATCGGTGGTGAACTTGCCCGACTCGGTATGACTGACATGCGGCTGGCTCTGCTTGCGGTAGTACTGGATGGTGGGATGAAGGCCTTCACTCATCGTCTGGGTCATGTAGAGCGCCATATCGATCTCCCTGGCATGGAAACGGAGGTGGGGCCGTCGCTGGGACCCCTGCACAGGAACGCGGCAGCGGCGACGATGTGAAGCCCTCCCGCTCAGGAGGCGTCCTGCCGCCGTCCCCGCAATCGTGCGCGCAACAACTGCACCCGCTTGCGCGCCAACGCCTCGCTGACCTGCAACTGCTCGGCGATCACCGGATACGAGAGCTCCTCGACGAACCTCATTCCGAACAACTGCCGTTGCTCGCGGGTCAATCGCTTCACCGCCGACACCACGCTGTCCAGCTGTTCGTGAAGCTCCAGCCGCTGCGTCTGCGACAGCGCCAGCGACCCGGACGCATGGGTGTGCTCGTCCTGCACATCGGCGCCCTCGTCGATGACCGCGCGCTCCCGCGACTGCCGGCGGACGCTGTCGAGAAATACGTGGCGCAGCACGACGAACAGGAATCCGTCGGGATCGGTCATGGCTTCGGGGGATCGGCGCATGAACATCAACGCCTTGATCGCGGTGGCGGACATCAGGTCGTCCGCGCGGTCCGCGTGGCCTTCGGCCAGGCGCCTGGCGCGTCTTAGCAGCTCAGGTCTGGTCCGGTTCCATGCCTCGATGAACATGCGGTCTTCGGCACGCATGCCATCGTTTCGGGATACGCGATCCTGCATCGGCAACACTCCATGTCACGTCGCTGATCGCGAGTCTGCGCAGGCCGGTGCCGGGAACTCTGTCACCTGGGTGACACACCGCGGGAAGCGCCGTCCGCCGCTGGCGCCCGACGAGCGGCGCTTGCATGTGGAGAATCAGCGGCGTATCGTTCGCGGCCTTGTCGACGCGCATCCGTTCGACAGCTTTCTTCTCAAACACTCCTGCAAGGCTTCGTTTCCATGAATTCCGCCAAGCACATCGATAACGGCTTCGCGCTGCGGCCCAACGGCCTCGGCAGCGGCAGTTGCGTGCAAGGCGACTTCGTTCGATCGATCGAAGCACGGCGCGAACTGCCGCCCTTGCAGGACTGATCTCCCAACGGGAGGTCGGTCACCCCGACCTCCCGAGGAACGCGAACGCCCTCGGGTCTCCAACCCGGGGGTGTTTTGTTTTTGGCGTTCGCAAGGGAGCTTTCACCCCTCAAACGATCATCGCGATTGCATCGCGTCTTCCCGAAGCATCCGTATCGCCGTCAATGCAGGCCGATGCGAGGCGGGGAATGCCGTGAAGCGCTTTGCGCTGGGCCTGGATGCTTCGGCCCGGGCAGCGATGCGGTGCGATTGCACAACGGATTGGCGCTTGTTTCGGGCGCCAATGCGGAACGTCATTCAGACGGATTCCTGCGGTACGGGTTCCAAGGCCCGTCCGGTGCGCGCGGCGTTGCCGTGGCGTATGCCCGAATCCGCGAGGAGGCGTTCCGGAATGGAAACGCTGGCTCAAGGGGAGAGCGCGGCCTATGCCGAGGTTACGGGTTCGAGTCCCGTGCGTTTCGCCACTGGATAGCTCAGATGGGTAGAGCGTCGGATTCAGATTCCGATTGTCGCGGGTTCAAATCCCGCTCCGGTATACGACCTTTCACGTCGTTGCTACAGGGACGCAAGTCCCATCCAGGAAACACCCCCTGCCAGGCGTGCGAACACGATGCCCCGCGCATCGCGGGAGCACGCCAGGCAGCGGTGAAGTCGCCGGGCCCGGGCCCTTAAGGCGGTCCGGCGACGAGGCGGAACCATGCGACAGCAGCACCGTCGCGTGGCGACGCATCGTCGCCCGCCGTCGAAAGCGCTCCGGCTCCGCGGCTCCAGCGTCGGGGGTGTTTCCACTTATTCGTCCTGCGCACCCGTGCGCAGAACCCCGCGCATCCGTGTGCGGATCTTTCAATGAAGCCTTTGCGCATCCGTGCGCGGCGGCAACCGGTCCCCCGCCCTCAAGCGGACCGGAACACCAGAGCCAACAAGGAGAATTCCGATGTTCTGGACCAAGAGGGTCGTGATCGGTGATGGCGAGCGCGGCCTGGTGTATCGCAACCGTCAGTTCGATCAGGTGCTGGTCGCCGGCGTATATCGCTTTTCCGACCCGTTCGGCCGAATCGAGGTGAAAACCTTCAACATCGCCGCACCCGAATACTGCGGCCACGACGTCGACATCCTGATCGCCCGCCTCGGCGCGCGCCTGGACGAGGTGTTCGTGCATGTCGACCTCGGTGCCGACGAGATCGGTCTGGTGATGAGGAACGGCAAGCTCGAGGACGTGCTCGCTCCGGGTTCGCGTCGCCTGTACTGGCGCGGCCTGGTCGACGTGGCGGTCGAGCGGGTGTCGCTGGCCGACGGCCTCGAACTGCGCGACGACGTACGGATGCGTCTGCGTCAGCTCGGCATGCTGTCGAACACGGCGGCATCGAAGGCGCTCATGGTCGAGGTTCCGGCCGAGTTCGCCGGCCTGTTGTTCGTCGACGGCAGGTTGTCGCGCGTGCTCGAGGCGGGCAGCTACGCATTCTGGAACTTCCGCAAGAACGTTGTCGCCCAGGTCATCGACCTGCGCGTGCAGTCGATGGAGGTCTCCGGCCAGGAGCTGTTGACCCGCGACAAGGTCAGCCTGCGCGTCAACCTCGCCGCCAGCACCCGCATCACCGACCCGGTCGCGGCCGTGACCCGCGTCGCCAAGCACGGCGACTACGTCTACCGCGAGCTGCAGTACGGCTTGCGCAAGGCGGTCGCGGCCAAGACGCTCGACGAGCTGCTCGGCGACAAGGCGTCGCTGGACGCGGACATCTTCGCCTACGTGCGAGGCCGTGTCGGCGAGCTCGGAACCGAGGTGCTCGGGGTCGGCGTCAAGGACGTGATCCTGCCGGGCGAGATGAAGGACATCCTCAACAGCGTCGTGCAGGCGGAGAAGTCGGCCCAGGCCAACGTGATCCGCCGTCGCGAGGAGGCGAACGCCACGCGCTCGCTGCTGAACACCGCGAAGCTGATCGAGGACAACCCGGTGCTCATGCGCCTCAAGGAACTGGAGGCGCTGGAGAAGGTGACCGAGAAGGTCGGTTCGATGACCGTGTTCGGTGGCCTGGAGGGTGTGATGAAGCAGCTGGTGAGCCTGAAGGCGCCGGCGCAGTAGCAAGCTCCGCGTCGCGAACGGATTCGCGATGCGGAGTCATTCATGAAGGGAATTCAAGATGAACACTTTGAACGACAACGCACAAGCCGGCTTCGAGCTGCTCCACGCCGAGGGCGCCACCACCCCGATCAAGGGCTGGGTGCACGGCGTGCCGCTGGAGGATCAGGCCCACCGCCAGTTGCAGAACATCGCCGAGCTTCCGTTCGTCGGCCCCTGGGTCGCGGTGATGCCGGACGTGCACCTGGGCAAGGGCGCGACGGTCGGCTCGGTCGTGCCCACCCGTGGCGCGATCATCCCGGCCGCGGTCGGCGTCGACATCGGCTGCGGCATGGCCGCGGTGCGGACCACGCTGACCGCCAACGACCTGCCCGACGATCTGGCGCTGCTGCGCAACTCGATCGAGCGCAGCGTGCCGGTCGGCAACGGCCCCGGCGGCAACCACCGGCGCGTGCCCGACAGCGTCGGCACCCTGCTGACGCGATCCGGGCTGGTCGAGCGGCTGGCGCACATCCGCGAGAAGCACCCGAAGATCCGGCCCGACCGCATCGACGTGCAGGCCGGCACCCTCGGCGGCGGCAACCACTTCATCGAGATCTGCCTCGACGAGGCCGACTCGGTGTGGGTGATGCTGCACTCCGGATCGCGCGGCACCGGCAACCTGGTCGGCACCTACTTCATCGAGCAGGCCCGGCGCCAGCTGGAGAAGCGGGTGCTCGGCTACCACCTGCCCGACAAGGACCTGGCTTTCTTCCTGGAGGGCGAGGCGCTGTTTGACGACTACGTCGAGGCGGTGTCGTGGGCGCAGGACTACGCCCGGATCAACCGCGAGGCGATGATGGCGCGGGTGCTGCACGAGATGCGTCACCGCCTGCCCAAGTTCAAGCTCGATCGGATGGCGGTGAACTGCCACCACAACTACGTGCAGCGCGAGCAGCACGGAGGCGAGTCGCTGCTGGTGACCCGCAAGGGCGCGGTCAGCGCGCGCGAGGGCGAGTTGGGCATCATCCCCGGCAGCATGGGGACGCGCAGCTACATCGTGCGCGGCAAGGGCAACGCGGACAGCTTCCACAGCTGCAGCCACGGCGCCGGCCGGGTCATGAGCCGTACCGCCGCACGTCGCAGCATCACCCTCAAGCAGCACCGCGAGGCCACCGCCCACGTCGAGTGCCGCAAGGACCAGGGGGTGATCGACGAGTCGCCGGCGGCCTACAAGTCGATCGACGCGGTGATGGCCGCGCAGACCGACCTGGTCGAGGTCGTGCATACGCTTCGCCAGGTGGTCTGCATCAAGGGCTGATTCCAGGAGTCGGCCCCAGGTGCCGATCCGCATCGACGACACCGCCAGGCCGCTCCTCCGGGAGCGGCCTTTTTTTGCGTCCGGCCTCCACGCCGCACTGGCAAGGGACGTCTTCACCGGCACATGGCGCGCGCCGCGCTAGCCTCTGCGCTTCGCACCCGCCATCGGCAAGGAGTCCACGATGGGCAAGACCGCCGAACGCATCCACACCGACCGCGCCGAGATCGCACGTCTGGAGTCGCTGATCGCGCGCCTGCCCAACGATGCCCATGTCGAGCTGACCCTCGACGACGGCGACGTGGTTCGCGGCACCGTCGCCGCACGGCCGACCGTGCAGGTGTTCGAGGACGGCCACGGCAACGAAGGCCTGAACGCCCTGGTGCGGCTGGAGGAAGTGGCCTTCGATGCGGCGCGCACGCCGCGCGACATCTGGGTCGACCGGATCGTCAGGATCGTGCAGCTCCCCGAGCTCTGAGCGCCCGGGGCGCGCTCAGGCGGTGTGCGCCAGCTTCGCCAACTGCCGCAGCGCCTGCTCGAACACCTCGACCGGCTGACCGCCCTGGACCAGGTGCTGGTCGTCGAAGATCACCGACGGCACCGCCTGGATGCCGCGCCCGGCGTACAGCCGCTGCTGCCGGCGCACCGCCTCGGCATGCGCATCCGAGGCCAGCACCGCGCGCGCGGCGTCGGCATCCAGACCGATCCCGGCGGCGACCTCGACCAGCACGTCGTGCGAGGACATGTCGCGTCCCTCGCCGTGATAGGCGTGCAGCAGCGCGTGCTTCAACGCGCGTTGGCGGTCCGCGGACTGCGCGCCGGCCCAGTCCAGCAGGCGGTGCGCGTCGAAGGTGTTGTAGACGCGGGTACGCTCGCCGAACGTGAATCCGACCGCCTCGCCACGCTCGCGCAGCAGCTCGCGGTTGCGCGCCAGTTGCTCCGGCGACAGTCCGTACTTGGCGGCCAGGTGCTCGGCGGCATCCTCGCCTTCCGGCGCCATCTGCGGGTTCAGTTCGAACGGCTGGAAATGCAGCTCGACCGCGACCTCGTCGCCGACCCGTTCGATCGCCCGCTCCAGCGCGTTCAGGCCGATCGCGCACCACGGGCAGGTGACGTCGGAAACGAAATCGATGCGGATCGCAGCAGCCGTTGACATATGAAGACTCCGTGAAGGGTTCGACCGGCACCGCGTGGCACCGTACCGGCTATGTGAGGGCGCCGCCCTCCTCCCGCAATGGCAGTCGCCGCCGACCCATGCCCGCCCTGGCCGGGTCGGACTCCTGGGGATGCGTGCGCGATGGGACTGATCCGCAAACCGTGGTTCTTCATTCCCGCCCTGCTGGCGCTGGCCCTGGGCCTGTATGCGGCCGCCGGGTTCTGGCTGGCGCCCAAGCTGGTGCGCTCGCAGGCCACCGCCTTCGTCCACGACGAGCTCGGCAAGTCGCTGCGCCTGGGCGAGATCCGCACCCATCCGTTCAAGCTCACCCTCGAGGTTTCCGATATCGCGATCGCCAATGCCGATGGCGGCAAGCCACTGCTCGCCGCCGACCGGCTGTTCGTCGATCTGGAGGCATCGTCGCTGTGGCAGCGCAGCTGGAACTTCCGCGAGGTCAGCCTGGTGGGGCCGTACGCCGATGCCCGGATCGGACCCGACGGCACGCTCAACCTGGCCGAGCTGATCCCCGAATCCGAGCCGACCGACGAGCCGTTGCCGATGCTCTGGCTGCAGGCGCTCTCGGTCGCCGGCGGCCGCATCGACTTCGCCGACCACAGCAGGACGCTGGAGCCGAGCAAGACCCTGGCACCGATCGACTTCACGCTCAGCCACTTCCGTACCACTCCCGAGGGCGGCGGCTTTCGCCTCAGCACCGCCAGTGCCGAGAGCGAGCGCCTGGACTGGAATGGCCAGCTGTCGCTGGAGCCGCTCAAGTCCGATGGCCACTTCGAGGTCGGCGGCCTCCTGGCCACCAGCGTGTACGCATTCTTCAGCGACGAACTGCCGCTGCAGCTGAGCGCCGGCCGCTTCGACCTGACCGGCGACTACCGCTTCGAGGCGGTGCCCGGGCAGGGTCTGCGACTGGAGGTCAGCCTGCCACGGATCGACGCCGGCGAACTGGCGTTGCGGGCCAAGGGCGTCGACAGCGACTGGGTGACCTTGACCTCGGCAAGCGTCGCCGACACCCGCCTGGCGTGGCCGGCACGCCAGGTCGACGTCGCTTCGGCGCAGGTGCAGGGACTGAAGGCGAGCCTGTGGCGCGAAGCCGACGGTCATCTGAATCTCGAACGCCTGCTCGCTCCGTCCGCCGCAGCGGCAGCCCCGACGACCCTGCCCGCAACCACGGCGGCCACCACCACGGGCACCGGCGCCCAGGGCGCGACGGCCGAACCGTCCACCACGACCGTGTCGTCGGCGGCGCCCGCCGCCGACGATACCTGGCGTTTCGAGCTTGGCGAACTGCGACTGGAACAGGGCGAGGTCGATTTCGAGGACCGCACGATCGCGCCCGCCGCCCGCTTCCGGCTCGCGCCGCTGGCACTGACCGCGCAGCCGATCAGCCTCGACATGAGCCGCCCGGTCGGCATCCAGCTGCAGGCCACGGTCAACCAGGCCGCTCCGCTGCGGGTCAGCGGCGAGGTGGTGCCGGACACCGTCACCGCGACCCTGCAGGTCGAGATCGACACGCTGCCGATCGCCCAGGTCCGCGGCTACCTGCCGGCCCTGCCCAGCCTGCAGCTGCGCTCGGGCAGCGCCGGAGCCCGCGGCGAACTGTCCCTGCAACCGCAGTCGGAGTCCGGGCCCTGGCTGCGGTTTTCCGGCGGCGCGACCGTCTCCGACTTCGACCTGATCGAGGCGCGCAACAGGCGCCGGTTCCTGTCCTGGCAACGTCTCGATGTCGACGGGCTTGAATTCAGTGCCGGGCCGGACACGTTGAAGGTGCGCACGGTACGGGCGACCCGTCCGTATGCACGGGTGGTGATCGCCGAGGATCGCTCGATCAACCTGGCAACGATGTTCGGCGAGGACGGGGGATCGTCCGCGCCGGCCCCCTCCGGCGGATCGATGCCGATCCGGATCGGCCGGCTGCAACTGGCACAGGGCACGATGAGCTTCGCCGACTTCTCGATCGACCCGAACTTCCAGGCCGAGATCCAGGCCCTGCGCGGATCGGTCACCGGGCTGTCGACCGCCGCCGACAGCCGCGCCCGGATCGACCTGCAGGGCCATGTGGTCAACCGCTTCTCGCCGGTGCGGATCACCGGCGAGACCAACATCGCCGCCTGGGACCGGCACACCGACGTGGAGATGGCGTTCGAGAACATCGAACTGCCGATCTTCAACCCCTATTCGGGACGCTGGGCCGGCTACGCGATTTCCAAGGGCAAGCTCAGCACCGAGCTGCACTACCGGATCGACGACCGCGCCTTGGTCGCCGACCACCATGTCGTCATCAACCAGCTCGAGTGGGGAGGCGCCACCGACAGCGAAGACAAGGTGTCGTTGCCGATCCGCCTGGCCACGGCGCTGCTCAAGGATCGCAACGGCGTGATCGATCTCGAACTGCCGGTCAGCGGCACCCTCGACGATCCCGAGTTCCGGATCGGCCCGGTGGTCTGGCAGATCATCAAGAACCTCATCGTCAAGGTGGTGACCGCGCCGTTCGCCTTCCTCGGCTCGCTGTTCGAAGGCGCCGAGGACGCGCGCTACGTCGACTTCGCCCCCGGCTCGGCGGAACTGCCGACGGACGCCGCCGGCGCCCTGGCGGCGCTGGCCAAGGGACTGAACGACCGCCCGGCGCTGAATCTCGACATTCCCGCCGGCGCCGCCGGCGCGGCCGATGCCCAGGCCCTGCAGGAACAACGCTTCATGGCCGCGCTGGCGCAGGCCAACGGCAACACCGCCGAAGGCAGCGCCTTCGACTATGCCGGCATGGAACCCGGCGACCGGCTCGACCTGCTGGAGGAGCTGTACCGGCAGAGCACCGGCGAAAGGCCGGAGCCCCCGGAAGTCGCCAAGGAGGCGTTGGCGGAGCAGTCGTGGTCCGAGCGCCGCGCCAGCCGGCGCGAGGCCGACATCGCCTGGCTGGAGGGCGAACTGCGGCCCCGCTACGCGGTGGCGGAGAACGAGCTGCTGCAACTGGGGCAGGCGCGCGCGGTGGCGATCCAGGCGGCCCTGCTCGCCGACGGCAATCTCGACCCGACCCGGGTGTTCCTGGCCTCGTCGCTGCAGGCCGCCGAACACGAAGGCCGGATGCGGGTCGAGCTGCAGCTGAAGTAGAAGCGCAAGCGGCGACGACACGTTCACCGCAAGAATTGATCGCGGCTCACGCCGCTCCTACAGGGGGAACGATATCCGGCTGCGCGCGGATATCTCCCAAAGTTTGCTGCGCAAACCTTGGGCCCCGCCGTTGGCTCATGAGGTAGACAAACGCTCTTCGTAGGAGCGGCGTGAGCCGCGATGGGGCGTTCATGGGAAGGCTTCACCGCGCCCAATCGACCGCTCCGGCGCCGGATCGCGGCCACGAAAAAGCCCGGCTTTCGCCGGGCTTCCGTCGTCAGTCCGCACCGCCGGTGGCGGCGCGGAGCATGGCGATATTGGCGTTGGCCTTACAGCGCCTCGACGGCGTCGGCCTGCAGGCCCTTCTGGCCCTGGACGACGGTGAAGCTGACCTTCTGGCCTTCCTGCAGGCTCTTGAAGCCCGAGCCCTGGATCGAACGGAAGTGGACGAACACGTCCTCACCGTTCTCGCGGCTGATGAAGCCGAAGCCCTTGGCGTCGTTGAACCACTTGACGGTACCGGTTTCGCGATTGGACATCTTGATGTTGCTCCTGGAGCGTTTTGAATGAGCCGCGGATGCGGCGTTGAAGCTGGTTGCAAGGAGCAGACGAGGCGAAACGATGGGCGGATCGTGAAGATCAACGACACCGGGTCACGATTCAGAGTGACCCCTGACTAACACAGCACTACGAACATTACCGGTACTTGCCTGCAAACACAATCCTGAACAGACCCGGCGGCCAACGCCGTTCACCCGGCAGGCAGAATCCATCCCCGACAGGCGACAATGCCCCGATGAACGTCCCCGAGCCCCCAACCGCATGAGCGTCTACGTCGACGACGCCGTCACCCAGTGGCGCGGCCGGCGCTGGGCCCACCTGATGGCCGATACCCTCGACGAGCTGCATGCCTTCGCCGCCCGCCTGGGCATCCCCCGTCACGCGTTCCAGAACAAGACCAGCGGCGCCCACTACGACGTGCCCAGCGATCTGCGCGAGCGCGCGCTGGCGCTGGGCGCGGTCGCCATCTCCCGCCATCGCGACCGCGAACAGGTGCGTGCGGTGATCCGCGTCGCCAAGGCCCAGGGCCGCGGCGAGCACCCCTGAACGGCGCGGCGCCGGCCGCCGGCTCCGGCATGGGCACGGCGCCGCAAAAGGCGCATAGTGGGGGTTCTCGCCGCGCCGACCCGCCGCCGCGGCTTGTCCACCCAACCACGGGGGACCCTCGATGGCCCGCGCCAAGAAAGGCAGCACCTCACCCGCCCGTCGCGGCCCCGCCGCGGGAGGCGCCGACCACAACGTCCAGAAGCGCATCGAAAGCGAACGCATCTCCGCCGACATCGCCGACTTCCAGAAGTCCGGCGGCCGTATCGAGAAGCTCGGCGTGACCCGGGTGCTGCAGAAGATCGCGCCCGCCACCGCCGACGAACACTCCGCCGCCGAACCCAGCGGCCGCGGCCGGCGCCGCAAGTAGACCGGGCCTTGCCGCTGCGGGCGGCGACGTTGCCGGGACCTGGCGGCAGCCACTCGGACCACCGCTGAAACGCAGCATCCCCGATGACCGTCTGGTCTGGGCGGCGGCATCGGCGCACACTGCCCGCCCTCCCCACAACGATGCACGACGGCGGCGACCGCCGCCGTCCGCCCGACCGCATGTCTTCCAACGACACCCCAGCGATCGCTCCGTCCGCCGCCAGCCCGGCCGCGGCCCCTTCGGCCGTCCGCGGCCTCTGGCGGGGGCGCGCCTGGGTGCTGGCCGGCATCGGCCTGTCCGCGTTCACCCTGCGCACCGCGGTGACCTCGCTGACCCCGTTGCTGGACCGGATCGGCGAGACCCTGGGCTTCGGCAGCACCATGACCGGCGTGTTCGGGATGGTGCCGACCGCCGCCTTCGCCGCTTTCGGCGTCGCCACCCCGGCGATCGCGCATCGCGTCGGCCTGGAGCGCACCGCCCTGCTGGCGATGCTGATGGCCGCCACCGGCCTGCTCACCCGCGGCCTCGCCCCGGACACCTGGACCCTGCTCGCGGCCTCGGCGCTGGCGCTGTCGGGCATGGGCATCGGCAACGTGGTGCTGCCGCCGCTGGTCAAACGCTACTTCCCCGACCGGGTCGGCACGGTCAGCTCGACCTATATCACCCTGCTGCAACTGGGCACGATCCTGCCGGCACTGGCGGCGGTACCGCTGGCCGATACGGTCGGCTGGCGAGCGTCGCTCGCCGCCTGGTCGGTGGTCGGGATCGCCGCCGCGCTGCCGTGGGTCGGGGTGCTGTGGATGGAGCGTCGCGCCCATGCCGGCGC
>NZ_VICD02000238.1 GCF_006546735.2 Marilutibacter maris
GCGCGTCATGCCGGCTGGCTTTCGGCCGGCATCGACGTGGTCACCGCCTGCAAGCTCGCGCGCGGCACCGCGCTGTCGGACTGGCGCGCGGTCGAGGATGCCTGTGCGCTCGGTGACAGTCGCTATGGCGATGCCGCCACCGTCGGCGCCGGCCTGCCGTTGCTGCGCTCGATCCGCGAACTGCGCGCCGGCGGCGACCGCATCCATGCGGTGGCTGGGGTGCTGTCAGGCTCGCTGGCCTGGCTGTTCAACTATTACGACGGCCTGCGCCCGTTCTCCGGCTTCGTCCGCCAGGCCCGCGACGCCGGCTACACCGAGCCCGATCCGCGCGAGGACCTGTCCGGCGAGGATGTCCGCCGCAAGCTGCTGATCCTGGCGCGCGCGGCCGGGGTGCCGTTGGAGCAGGACGCGGTCGAGGTCGAATCGTTGGTGCCCGCGGGGCTGGCCGCGCTGCCGCGCGAGGCCGTCGACGCGGCCCTGCCGCAGCTCGACCCGCTGCTGCGCGAGCGCTATGCGCAGGCCTACCGCAACGGCGACACGTTGCGCTTCATCGCCCGTCTGGAACGCGAGGGCGCGGGCTGGAGCGCCAAGGTCGGGTTGGCGGCGCTGGCCGCCGATCATCCGCTCGCCGGCGGTGCCGGCACCGACAATCGGGTCGCGATCTGGTCGGACCGTTACGACGCGCAACCGCTGCTGATCCAGGGGCCCGGCGCGGGCGCGACGGTCACCGCCGCCGGTCTGCTCGACGACGCGTTGCGGATCGCGCGCGGCTGAGGCGATCGCAGGACCACGCTTCGCGACGAAAAACCGGGGCGCCGGGCCCGAGGGGGTAGCCGGCGCCCCGAGGCCCCGCGGCGTCGGCCGCGGGGCAAGCGGGAACCGCTGGGCGGCTTATTTCAGGCCGTCGCCGATGGTGCGGGTCAGGGTGCCCTGGGCGTCGTCGCCGCTGAACTCCCAGAAGAAAGCACCGCCGAGGCCCTGCGCCTTCACGTAGTTCATCTTCTCGGTGATCAGCGCCGGGGTGTCGTAGCTCCAGAAGGTGTTGCCGTCGTACTTCCACGTCGCCCGCGCGTTGGCGTCGGTGTGGATCGTGCCGGCCTTGTTCTTGATCACCTTCCAGTCCTCGATGCCGGCCTCATAGGTGCCCTGCGCCGCCGAACCGCTCTGGTAGAGGCCGTTGTCGACGTTGGCCACGCCGGTCCAGCCGCGGCCGTAGTAGCCGATGCCGAGGTTCAGCTTCGATGCCGGCACCCCGCGCGACAGGAACGCCTCGATCGCATCGTTGGAGTTGTAGAAGCGCTGGTCGCCGGTCGAGGGGTCGTTGGGCGAGTCGAACAGGGCCGAGTGATGGTTGGTCTGCGGATCCCACGCGCCGTGGAAGTCGTAGGTCATCACGTTGATGAAATCCAGGTACGGGTGGTACGCGCCCGGATCGGTGACCCTGATCTTGTCGACGCCGGCGCCGGCGGCGATCGTCAGCAGCAGGCCCGGACGCACCGCGTCCAGCTGGCGGCGGAACTCGGCCATCAGCGCGGTGAAGTTGGCGTTGTCCTCGGGGGTGCCGCAGCTCAGGCCGCAGGCGGCCGGGTACTCCCAGTCGACATCGATGCCGTCGAACACGCCCGCCGCCGCGCCGATACCGCCGGCGCCGTCGGTGACCGGCAGGTTGCCGCGGATGTAGGCGTCGATGCAGGAGGCGACGAAGGCCTCGCGGTTGGCCGGCTTGGCCGCCTCGGCGAAGCCGCGCGACCAGGTCCAGCCGCCGAGCGAGATCAGCACCTTGATGTTCGGGTACTTGGCCTTGAGCTCCTTGAGCTGGTTCCAGTTGCCGCGCAGCGGCTGGTCCCAGGTGTCGGCCACGCCGTCGACGCTTTCGGCGGCGGAGAACGCCTTGGTGTAGTCGGCGAACGCATCGCCGCCTTCGCCGGTGTTCGGGTTGGACGGGATGGTCCGGCCGACCTCGCAGCGGTTGTTGCGGACGTTGCCGAACGCGTAGTTGATGTGGGTCAGGTGGGCGGCCGCGCCGCTGGTGTCGATGTGCTTGACCCGGTAGTTGCGGCCGTAGATGCCCCACTGGGTGAAGTAGCCGATCACCCGCTTGTCGCCGGCGGGCGGATCGCCGCCGTCGCGGGTCGACACGTTGATCGCCGCGCTCTGCGCCGAGGCGTTGCCGGCGACGTCGCGGGCGCGCACGCGATAGCTGTAGCCGGTGTTGGCGCTCAGGCCGCTGTCGGTGAACGAGGGCTGCGACGGGCTGCCGACCAGGCTGCCGTCGCGGTAGACGTCGTAGCCGGCGACCCCGCTGCCGCCGGGGTTGTCGGTCGACGCGTTCCAGCCCAGGGTGATCGAGCTGGCGGTCTGGCTCGGCGAGGCCAGCCCGGAGGGCACGCTCGGCGCGGTGTCGTCGACCGGCGGCGGAGTGTTGTCGACGGTGATCGTCACCTGGGTCGAGGTGGTGCTGGCGCCGTCGTCGTCGGTGGCGACCGCGGTCAGCACGTGGGTGCCGGCGCTGGCATCGCTCCAGCTCGCCTGCCAGGGCGCGCTGGTGTCGGTGCCCAGCGACACGCCGCCGCGGAAGAACTGCACGCTGGCGACGGTGCCGTCGCTGTCGCTGGCCGAGGCGCTGATCGCGATGTCGCTGCCCTCGGCGAAGTGGGCGCCGTCGGACGGCGCGGTCAGGGCCACGCTCGGCGCGACGTTGTCGCCGCCGCCGTCGCAGGCGCCCAGGTCCTGGTACCAGCCGCAACTGGGGCAGTGGGTCGGCGGCGCATTCCAGATCGGAATGTTGGCGCTGTACAGGCGGCCCTGGTACTGCAGCTTGTCGCCGGGGTTGTAGACGGTGGCCGCATCCCACTCGGGGACGCCGGCGCACGAGGCGGCGAGGGCGGCCTGGGGGGCCAGTGCCAGCGCGGCGAGCATGCCGGTCGACAACAGACTTCTCGACAACAGGCCTTTCGACAGCATCGCTTTGGACAACAACCGTCTTGCCGACAGACTTCCGGGTCCTGCGTGTTTCATGAGTGTCTCTCCCTGGAACGATGTGATGTGAAGCCGCCGACCGTGTCGGGCCGGCGCCAAACCCCTCGTTGACTCACAAAACGAAGGCGCCCTGGCCTTCGGAACCGCGTGGGAGGCTGCGGCCTCCTCGAATGCCGCCCTGTGCGATGCGTTGCGTCCGGACCGGTGCCGGGCCGCGCTGTCTGGGCCCGATGCCGGCGCCCGGTCGCATTCGTTCGCAGGCGTGTTCGGCCCCGACGCTGCGTCCAATTGATATCGTTGTCAATAAATAAACAAAGGCTTTGCGGCGGTGTTCACACACTGAGATTGACTTGAGAGGTCAATTGGCTGGCTTGTATTGCGGCGCAGCATGCCGCGGGCGCGCCCAGGCCGTCGCGATGGCGCGACGGCTCAAGCGCGCGGCCCGGCGTACGCGGGCGCACAGGGAGGAGAGGGCTGAGGGGTGGGGCGCGGCGGGGGACCGCCTCAGCACTCGATCACGTTCACCGCGAGGCCGCCGCGCGAGGTTTCCTTGTACTTGTCGCGCATGTCGCGGCCGGTGTCGCGCATGGTCTTGATGACCTTGTCGAGGCTGACCTTGTGCTTGCCGTCGCCGCGCATCGCCATGCGGCTGGCGTTGATCGCCTTGACCGCGCCCATCGCGTTGCGCTCGATGCAGGGGATCTGCACCAGCCCGCCGATCGGGTCGCAGGTCAGGCCGAGGTTGTGCTCCATGCCGATCTCGGCGGCGTTCTCGATCTGGCCCGGGCTGCCGCCGAGGGCGGCGGTCAGGCCGGCGGCGGCCATCGAACAGGCGACGCCGACCTCGCCCTGGCAGCCGACCTCGGCGCCGGAGATCGAGGCGTTCTCCTTGTACAGGATGCCGACCGCGGCGGCGGTCAGCAGGAAGTCGCGCACCCCCTGCAGGGTCGAGCCGGGGATGCAGCGGTCGTAGTAGTGCAGCACCGCCGGGATGATGCCGGCGGCGCCGTTGGTCGGCGCGGTGACCACGCGGCCGCCGGCGGCGTTCTCCTCGTTGACCGCCAGCGCGTAGAGGTTGACCCAGTCCAGGGTGGTCAGCGGGTCGCGCATCGCCGATTCCGGGCGCGAGGACAGCTCCGCATACAGGGCCGGCGCGCGTCGCGAGACGTGCAGGCCGCCGGGCAGGGTGCCGCTCTCGCGGATGCCGCGCTGCACGCAGGACTGCATCGCTTCCCAGATCTCGTCGAGGCCGGCGTCGATCTGCTCGCGCGAGCGCCAGGCCTGCTCGTTGGCGTACATCATCTGCGCGATCGCGATGCCCTCGCGGGTCGCGGTGCCGATCAGTTCGTCGCCGGAATGGAACGGATAGGCGACCTCGGTGGTGTCGGCGACGATGCGGTCCTCCGCGGCCTCGTCCTGGTTGACGACAAAGCCGCCGCCGACCGAGTAATAGTCGCGGGTCGCGATCACGTTGCCGTCGGCATCGAAGGCGGTGAAGCGCATGCCGTTGGTGTGGAACGGCAGTTTCTGCCGCTTGTTCATGATCAGGTCGTGCTTCTCGTCGAAGCCGATCTCGTGGATGCCGTGCAGCTTGATGCGCCTGGATGCGCGGATCCGCTCCAGCGCCGGCGGGATCAGGTCCGGGTCGATCAGGTTCGGCCAGTGGCCTTCCAGGCCCATCAGCACGGCCTTGTCGGTGCCGTGGCCGCGGCCGGTCAGGGCCAGCGAGCCGAACACCTCGGCGCGGACGCGCGCGGTGCGCTCCAGGTCGCCGTTGTCGACCAACCAGCGCTCGACGAAGCGGGCGGCGGCGCGCATCGGGCCGACGGTATGGGAGGAACTCGGGCCGATCCCGATCTTGAACAGGTCGAAACAGCTGACAGCCATGAAACCACTCCGGTGTGTCCCCGCGAGGGATGGCAGGCGGGGCGACGCCTTATTCTACGGGGCCGCCCCCGACCGTTCGCTAGCGTCCGGCTCCGATGACCGAATCCCGATCCGCAAGCCTTCCGCGGCTGGTGCTCTACCAGCGCGACGACTGCCACCTCTGCGACCTCGCCCTGGAGGTGCTCGCGCAGGCGCGTGCGCCCGAGTTCGACAGCGTCTTCATCGACGACGACCCGGTGCTGGAGGCGCGCTATGGCATCCGCGTGCCGGTGTTGCGCGAGCCTGAAGGCGGCGCCGAGCTGGACTGGCCCTTCGACGCCGACCGGGTCCGCGACTTCCTCGCCGGCTGAGGCGTCGGCAGCCCCGGCTTCCGCCGCGCCCGTTCCGGCACCGCGATCACCCCGCTGGTGGCGGCACGGACGATGCGGCGGAAGGTCGGACATTCCATGTGGCTGGGCGCCGGACAGGCGGCGGCATGGCGCAGGCCGTCGCGCATCGCCGCCAGCCGGTGGATCGTCGCGTCCAGCGCCTCGGCCTTCTGCGCCAGCACGGCGCGATCGATCCGGTGCCGGCCGTCGGCGGCCAGCATCGGTGCGATCTCGTCCAGCGAGAAGCCGGCCGCGCGTCCCAGCGCGATCAACGCCAGCCGCTCGAGCACGCTGGCCGCGTACTGGCGGCGCAGGCCGTGGCGGCCGACCGGTGCGATCAGGCCCTTGTCCTCGTAGTGGCGCAGGGTCGAGGCCGGCAGGCCGCTGCGGCGCACGACCTCGGCGATATCCAGTTCGTTGGCGTGGCCGCCCATGGGCTTGACTTCAAGTCGACTTGAAGTTGCAGGATGCGCCCATCCACGACCACAGGCAAGCGGGAGGACTTTCGATGCACAGCGCAACCACGACGGCCACGGCGTCCGCCAGCGAGGCCGGCAACGACCAGGCCGCGCTCTGGAACGGTACCGGCGGACAGGCCTGGGTCGACAACCAGGACCTGCTCGACCACCTGTTCCAGCCGCTGGCGGCGCGTCTGGCCGATACGGCCGGGGCGGTGTCGGCGCGGCGCGTGCTCGACATCGGCTGCGGCACCGGTGCGACCACGCGGGCGGTGGCGCGGGCGCTGGATGCGGGCGGCGAGTGTCTCGGCGTCGACGTGTCGGTGCCGATGATCGAAGCCGCGCGGGCGCGCGAGGCGCTGCCCAACGCCCGCTTCCTGGTCGCCGACGCGCAGCGCCATGCGTTCGAGACGGCCGCGTTCGACATGCTGGTGTCGCGCTTCGGGGTGATGTTCTTCGACGACCCCGCGGCCGCCTTCGCCAATCTCCGCCGCGCGGCCGCCCCGGGCGCCCGGCTGTGCGTGCTGGCGTGGCGCGGCCCGGACCAGAACCCGTTCATGACCGTGGCCGGACGCGCCGCCGCGCCGCTGCTGCGGGAGGCGGCCATGCCATTGCCGGCGCCGGCTCCCGGTGCACCGGGACAGTTCGGCTTCGCCGATCCGGAGCGGGTGCGGCGGATACTCGATGCCGGCGGCTGGCGGGACATCGAGATCCAGCCGCTGGACATGGGTTGTGGCATGCCCGAATCCGCGCTGGAGCGCTATTTCACCCGGCTGGGGGCGTTGGGGCAGGCGCTGCATCGGGTCGATAGTGCCACCCGGGCCCGCATCGTCGCGGCCGTGCGCCCGGCCTTCGACCCCTTCGTCGACGGTGAATCGGTCCGTTTCGACGCCGCCTGCTGGCAGATCGAAGCGCGCAGCGGCGACCCGGCCGGGGTGCGGCGATGAGCACGACCGGCGAGGCCCTGATCGCCGCCGCGGTGATCGGTGTCGGCGCGACCGCGCTGATGGACCTGTGGGCGTTCGCGCGCCAGCGCCTGAGCGGCGTGCCTCCACTGGACTTCGCCCTGGTCGGCCGTTGGCTGGGCTGGATGCCGCGCGGCCGTTTCCGGCACGCGCCGATCGCGGCCTCGCCGGCGGTGCGTGGCGAGAAGGCGATCGGCTGGACCGCGCACTACCTGATCGGTATCGCCTTCGCCGGCGTGCTGCTGGCGATTGCCGGGCCCGGCTGGGCCTGCGCGCCGACCCTGGTGCCGGCGCTGGCGGTCGGGGTCGGCACGGTGGCCGCGCCTTTCCTGCTGATGCAGCCCGGCATGGGCGCGGGCCTGGCCGCCCGCCGCACTCCCGATCCGGCCACCGCGCGCCGGCGCAGCCTCACCGCGCACGCGGTGTTCGGGCTGTGCCTGTACCTCGCGGCGTGGATGGCGAAGCTGGCCGGCCTGCTGCCGCCGGGCCTGTGCGGTTGAGGCCGGTCTGTCCGGCCCCGCTCCGGCTCACTTGGCCTGGAAGAACACCTTGGTGCTGACCGCGACCTCGTTGGGCAGGTCGGCGGTGTCGGCCCAGTCGCCGGCGCCGACGTCGAAGTCCAGCCGCTTGACCGTGGCCTTGCCGGCCAGCACCGGGCGCTCGCCCGGGGTCCAGGTGAAGGTCAGGGTCACCGGCTTGCTGATCCCGCGCAGGCTGAGGGTGCCGTCGGCGGCGTAGCGGTCGTCGCCGAGCGCGCGGAAGCCGGTCGCGGTGTAGCGCGCCTGCGGGAAGCGCGCGCTGGCGAAGAAGTCCGAGCCCAGCAGGGTCTCGTCGCGCTCGGGATTCCTGGTGCTGGCGGTCGCCAGCGGGATCACCACGTCGAGCCGGGCCGCGGCCGGGTCGGCCGGATCGAAGCTCAGGGTGGTCTTGAAGTCCGGGAAGCGGCCGACGAAGACCTCGCCCTGGTACTGGCTGGCGAAGGTCAGCGCCGAACCGGGCACCTGCTCGTAGTCGGCGGCGAGGGCATTGCCGGCGGCCATCGAGGCCAGCAGCAGCGGCAGCGACAGCAGGCGCTGCACGGACGGAATGCGGCGGGAAGGCTTGGACATGGGGGTTCTCGCTATCGGGAGGTGGGGGATGCCTTGCGGCGGCGCGGCAGCATCCGGGTCAGGGTGTCGTCGCGCTGGAAGATGTGGTGGTAGAAGGCGGCGGCCACGTGCAGCGCGACCAGGGCGACCAGGACCCAGAACAGCCATTCGTGCGCCTCGTGGGCGAGATCGCGCAGGCCCTCGTTCGGCGCCGACAGCTTGGGTACCGTGAACAGGCCGAACCACTTCAGCGGGCGCAGGCCGCTGGCCGAGTCGTACAGCCAGCCCGACAGCGGGATCGCGAGGATCAGTGCGTACAGCGCCCAGTGGGTGAGCCCGGCGATCCGCGCCTGCCAGGTCGGGGTGCCGGCGACCGGCGCCGGGCTGCCGGCGTACAGGCGCCAGCCCAGCCGCAGCACGACCAGGGCCAGCACCGCCAGACCGGTCGACTTGTGCAGGTCGTAGACCCAGAAGTACTTCGGCGACTTGGGCAGGGAGTCCAGGCTCAGGCCGACCACGGCGAGGATCAGGATCAGCAGCATGATCAGCCAGTGCAGGAACTGGCTGACGCCGCCCCAGCGGTCTGCGGTGTTCTTCAGGGTCATGGCGTGGGCTCGTCGTCGTGGTTGCGGTCGCCGGCGGCGGCGCCGTCGGGGTCGGGAGGCGTGTCGCCGGAAGCCGGAGCGGCCTGCTCCAGCGCGGCTTCGGCCGCGGCCTCCAGTGACGGGTACGTGTTGGCGGTGTCGTGGGTTACGTCGGCGGCCCCGGCCTCGGCCGCCTCGTCGTTGACCGGATCGAGCGCGGCGACCGCGCCGGAGTCGCGCACCGCCTCCGCCTCGATCCTCAGCTCGACCTCGTCGCCGATCACCGAGCGCCAGGCGTCGATGCCGAAGTCCGCGCGGCTGAGGACGCCACGGGCGGAGAAGCCGACCGTGCGCCGGAACGGCGGCAGCGGATGGCGGGCGACGCCGTTCAGGGTGACCTCGAGGCATTGCGGGCGGACCTGGCCGCGTAGGCTCAGCTCGCCGCAGACGGTCGCGTGGTTCGGGTCGTGCCCGGTGACCGCGGTCGACACGAATCGCGCCTCGGGGTGACGATCGGTGTCGAGCAGCGCGTTGCCGGCAACCGCGCGGTTCCAGTCCTCGTCGCCGAAATCCAGTTGCGCCAGCGGCACCCGCACGTCGAGCCGGGCCCGGCTCCAGTCGTCGGGATCGAACAACAGCCAGCCCTGGCTGCCGGAGACCGTGCCCAGCGCCTTCGAGAAGCCGGCGTGGCCGACCGCGACCAGCACCCGGGTATGCACCGGGTCCAGCGCATAACCCGGCGGCGCGGCGGTGGCCGTGCCGGCAGCGGTCGACAGCGCCACCGCGCAGGCGAGCGTGCGCACGGCCGTGGCGGCGGTCGGGGCGCGGGTGGCGAAGGCGGCTGGCAAGGGCATTCGGGGCGAAGGGGTGAATGGCGGGAGCGGCTGCGCGGTTGCCGACACCATACCAATCGGCCGTACATAAAAATGTAGACGCCGATGGCAACGGTTTGTTCCGGCCGTGGCGTCATCCTCCACGGG
>NZ_VICD02000239.1 GCF_006546735.2 Marilutibacter maris
CCGCAACTGGGCTGGCACGAGGTCGTCGGCACCCTCGGCGAGGTCCGTGGCGACTATCAGGGCGAGAGTCGCCATCACCTGCATGGTGGGCTCGACATCCGCGGCGACGTCGGCCAGGACGTGCTGGCGATCGCCGACGCCAAGATCGCCAGCCCGTTGCCGGCGTGGGGCATGGGACGCCTTGGCGAGGGCATGGCGCTGGACACCGTGCAATACATCCACATGCGGGTCGGTCGCCGTCCGAACGGTGAGCTGATCGATACGGCAAGCTTCGCGCGGGTCGATGACGAGGACGGCACGCTGCGCAGGATCCGCGTGCGGCGCGGCACCCGCTTCGCCGCCGGCGACGTGCTGGGCACGATCAATCCGATGGCGCATGTGCACCTGCAGGTCGGCGCCAGCGGCTACGAGGTCAACGCCGCCGCGCTGGCGTTCGCCAACTATGCCGACAGCCAGCCGCCCCGGATCGAGGGCATCGCCCTGCTCGACAGCGCCGATCGCGCGTTGCCGCGGGACGCGGGGCGGGTGCAGGTTCCGGCCGACGCGCGCGATCTGCGGATCGTGGTCGATGCCTGGGATCAGGTCGACCGCAACCTGGCGCGGCGCCGGCTGGGGTTGTACGCGATGGGCTACCAGTGGCTCGATGCGTCCGGGCGGCCATTGCCGGGCTACGAATCGCCACGGTTGAACATCGAGTTCAACCGCATGCCGGTCGACAGGGAGGCGGTCAAGGTCGCCTATGCGCCGGGCAGCGGGATCACCGTGCACGGCAGCGCGGTCACCCGCTTCCGCTACGAGCTGACCAACACCCTGCGTGACGGCAATCTCGCGACCGGTTACTGGCAACCGTCCGAGCTGGCGCCGGGCGACTATCTGCTGCGGATCACCGCGCGCGACTGGAGCGGCAACGAGGCCGCGACCGGTCGCGACCTGCCGGTGACCGTGCTGGCGCCGACGGCGGCGCTGCCTCCGTCCGGATAGGCGAGGCGCCCCTGGCGGTTGCTGATTGGCCGCTTCAGATCCGGGCCTGACGGTGACAGCGGCGGCTTCGCGGACGGGGGCGCGTGGAAGAGGTGGCTCTGCCGCAATTGCGTACGGCCAGGCGCCTCGCGTGCAGGCACCGCGGACCGTGTCGTCTGCCGACCATCGCGCGTTGGTGGGTTCTCCCGATCCTGGGGGCGCCACGTCGCCCGTGTCATCGAGGCGGTACAAGAGTGTCACTGCCGATCGCATCCGGATCCAGGCTGGACCGGAGGCGGGTGGAACGTGCGTTGATCGCGGCAATGACGGCTTTCGGGCGGCGAATACGAACTGAATGTTGATCCGGAAGACCGGGGCAACGCTACACACCAGCTGTCCGTGGCGCCGCCATCAAAGCGCGAACGGATTCGCCGGACGCTGTCGGGGCACAAGGGGTTTGCGCCGCAGGCCGACATGCGTCAACGGGGCCGGATCGACACGCTCCCGCCATCGAGCGGTACGGCGGAGCAGCCGGATGTCTGTCGTTCGGCGAAACGGCGTCGCCCTGCCGGTGCGGTGCGATGCGTCCGGAGCGGCTCATGGTGAGCCGGTCCGGATATCAAACGGGCGCCCTGTGCGCCATTCACAATCAATGAGGAGAAAGATATGTCCCGCATTCTGGAACTGCAGAAGCTGGTCGCCGTTGAGGCCAAGGAGATCGACGCGGCTGACAGCACCAGCAGCTTCGCCGGTTGCAACTGTTCGACCACGAGCAACTCGGGCTGCGGCGCGACCGAGGAGTTCGTGGCCGTCTAAGCACGCCCCGATCAAGGCTTGGAGGTGTGCACGCCTCCAAGCCCTTCACCCCGATTCCTTCCGATCCGATATTCCGCCTGCGTCAGGTGTGCCCATAACGGGGAGTCACCAGCGATCGCGTGAACATCGCCGCTTCAGAGATCCAGCACATGCAACCGCTCATAATCCAGGAAAAGTTCAACTATCTGTTGGCGGACCGGCAGTTCTATGAGCCTCTTTCGCGATATCCGGCAAGAACCCAGGATCTGCACGATCCTCTGCGTCGCATCCTGCCGAAGAACTGGACCCTAGAGCAGCGCAACCTGTGGTCGGATGTCGTGCCGCCGGACCTGAAAATTGCCGAATACGGCTGGAAGATCCACGTCTCGGCGACACCGGCGCATGCACCGGCGATCCTGCTAACGGTTGCGCGCATCCTTATCGAGGCGGGCGTCTCCTTCAAGTTCATATCCGACCGGATGCTCCTGACCATGGTCAACGGAAAGCGCTGGAGCCGGGGAGGGGCGGGCAAGTTCATCACGGTGTATCCCCGCGACACCGCCGAATGCGGCGACCTTCTTGAGAAGTTGCACCAGGCCACCATCGGATACTGGGGGCCGTACATACTTTCGGACCGCCGCTACAAGAACAGCCGAATCGTGCACTATCGGTACGGTGGGTTCGTGCCGATCAAACGCGCCGACGTGGACGGCAAGGCGATTCTTGTCATCCGAAACGATGCAGGCGAATTCGTGGACGACGAGCGGACGCCTTATTTCAATCTTCCGGATGGGATGGTGGATCCGTTCGAATGCGGGCAGGACGCAGAAGACGATGGCGAGGTCGGAGTTCTGAAAGGGGGGCGGTACAGGGTCGAGTCGCCGATCGCTTTCAGCAACTCGGGCGGCGTCTATCTGGCACGGGACAGTGACAACACCCGCCAGGTCCTGATCAAGGAGGGGCGGCCGTTCACGAATATCTCAAGTCGCGGCCTGGATGCCGTCCAGCTGCTCAAGAAAGAGCACCGATTGCTCGAGGTGGTCGCCGATCTGGGTATCGCACCCCGGCCATATGACTTCTTCATCGACTGGGAACACGCCTATCTGGTGGAGGAGTACCTGGAAGACTACGTAACGCTGCGACATCATCTTTCGAGGATCTCGCTTTCCCTGTTGACCCGACCCGGCACGGACGAGAGCCGCACATTCTACGAAAAGTACTGCGCCTTGTTCGCCAGGTTGGCATCGATCATAGGCGATCTGCACCAGCGCAACATCATATTCAGCGATCTGTCGATGGCCAATGTAATGGTCAGGGAAGGCGACGACGGAACGCTCGACGTGAAGTTGATCGACTTCGAGGGGGCATACGAGGAAGGAGTGGATGTTCCGACTCATCTCTTCACCCCGGGTTACTCGACCGACGAGATGCTGGCCCGTGGAATGGCTCAGCGCGAGGACGACCGTTACGCGCTCGGCAGCCTGATGATGGCGGGTCTGTTCCCGATGAACTCGTTGCTGACCCTGAACCGAAATGCCCACGAGAGCTATCTGGCCGCTTTTCAGCAGGATTTCGACCTGCCTCGACCGATTGCCGGAATCATCCGTCGCCTGATGTCGGAGAATGGCGCGGATCGCCCCGATCCCGACGAAGTGAAAGCGGTGCTGGTCGCGGACTACGCTCCTGGACCGCCGCGGATCGGTACTTCGGAAGTCGACGATGTCGACCTGCGGCAGGTCATATCACGGATGCTGGCGTACATCGATTCGGTCGCAAGCTTCGAGCGCTCCGACCGGCTGTATCCGGCAGATCCGGAGGTGTTCGAGACCAATCCCCTGAGCATCGCCCATGGTGCCTGTGGTGTGGCCTATGTGATGCACCGTGTCCGTGGCCAGGTCGATGCGAAGGTGATTGATTGGATCCGTGCCCACCACATCCGACGCGAGGGGTACTCTCCCGGCCTGTATACGGGGCTGTCGGGTGTCGCCTGGTCGTTGCTGGAGATGGGACAGGAGGGTGACGCCGTCAGGATCCTCGACATGACCCATGATCATCACCTGCTGTGGCGCTCGCCGGAACTGTTCAATGGTGCGAGCGGCTGGGGCATGGCGCAGCTTAAGTTCCACTCGACGCTCGGCAGGCCGGTCTATCTGGAGAATGCGAGGCGGGTCGGCGACTTTTTGCTTGGCAACCGGAGGTACGACGAAGAGAGCGGAAGAGGGTGCAACTGGGAGGGGACGAGCGGGCTCTCCGCCAGTCTCGGGCACGGGGCCGCAGGCGTCGCTCTGTTCCTGCTGTATCTGCATCAAGCGACCGCAGACGAGCGCTATCTCGAAGCGGGGCGCGAGGCGCTGGATTGGGTCCTGGACAGAGCCTATATCAATGCCGACGGTGGCATGAGCTGGATCGCGCGCGAGAGCAACAAGACGTACACGCCCTACTGGCGCTGGGGCAGCTCGGGTATCGGTCAGGTCCTGCTGCGCTATTGGCACATCGGTGGCGAGGAACGCTACGCCGACGCGATCGACAAGATCCAGATCGATTGCGATCGGAAGTACACGATCTTCCCGGGCTACTTTTTCGGCATCTCCGGCATTGGCGAGTTGTGCATGGACCTGGCGCGCTTTCCACGCTGGGAAGGGCAGGCCCTGGCCTCGATCCGCAGGATACTGGCGGGCGCCATGCTGTTTCCGTTCGAGCGCGATGGCGGGCTGGCCTTCCCGGGCGAGTCGCTCAGCCGGATCAGCTGCGACTTCGGTACCGGGAGCGCCGGCATCGCTCTGGTCATGAATCGCTACCTCGAGCGGGACGGTGCCTCTTTCATGCTCGACGAGCTGCTCCCAGGCTGGAGCCTCGAGGATCGTTGCGAGTCGACACCTCAGTCGCGTGAAGCGGCATGGGGCTAGAGTCGCCCCTGCGTTCTGGTGGCGACTCGGCGGCCATGTTGTCGCGGATGCGACGCATGGCCGAGCTGGCCTGGCCATACTGGCAAAGAATTGCGCTGTGCCTGGTGCTAATCCTGGTTGCGATGGGCATTCAGTTGAGCCTGCCGCTTGGCGTCCAGGCGATATTCGACCAGGTGCTGACGAGCGCTGGAAAACGGTATGTTCATATCGTGGCGGGTGGGCTGCTCGTGTTCTTCGTGTTGCGGTCTGTGCTGAGCTTCTGGGGGCAGTTCCTTCTGCAACGCATCGGAGACACCATCGTCGTCGACCTCCGCCGGAGGCTCTTCAGGCACTACCATGCGTTGGGGTTGGGTTATCACCACAAGCAGAAGGTCGGTGACCTGTTATCACGCCTCGGCAGTGACGTCGCGGCGTTGCGCAATGCGATCTCCAACCTGATCGTCAGCTTCATCACCAATGTCTTCCAGCTCATAGGTGCGACGGTCATCATGATGTTGATGAACTGGAAGCTGGGCCTGATGGTGCTGGCTGTCAGCCCGATGGTGACGGTGGTGAGCCGGTCGTTCGGACCGCTGTTCCGACGACTGGCCGCGTCGGTACAGGACCAGCTCGCAAGCTCGACGACGATCGCCCAGGAGTCTCTGGCCGGAATCGAAGTGACCAAGACATTCGGCCGGGGCGAGTACGAGTCCGGTCGATACGATGTGGCGATGGGACGGTTCCTGGACGCAGCCACTTCCGCGCGCCGGGTCGATGCCGCGTTCAACGCTCTGGTCGCCTTCCTGGCCTCCTTCTCGACGATCGCAATATTCTGGTATGGCGGGCTCGAGGTGTCCGACGGACGGCTGAGTGCGGGAACCCTGGTCGCCTTCCTTCTCTACTCGCAGAATGTCAGCAACGGGATCGCCGGCATCGCCCAGCACTACTCGTCGTTCAGTCAGGCGGCCGGCGCGAGCGATCGGGTGTTCGAGATCATCGACACTCCGTTAGGCGTTACGGACGGCCCAGAAGCGTTTGCGTTCAGCGGATCGACGGCGACGGTCAGGTTCGAGGGGGTCTGGTTCCACTATCGACCCGGCGCTCCGGTGCTTCGGAACATCACTCTCGAAGCGGCCCCGGGCCAGACCGTGGCGCTGGTCGGAGCGAGCGGTGCCGGAAAATCGACGCTGGTGAAGCTGGTATCGCGCTTGTTCGATCCGTGCGAAGGTAGGATCGAAATCAACGGTCGCGATCTGCGCCACTACACCCTGCAATCCGTCCAGGATGCGGTTTCCGTGGTTTCCCAGGATGTGTTCCTGTTTGGTACCAGCGTCATGGAGAACATCCGTTACGGACGCCTGGATGCCAGCGACTCAGAGGTCGAACAGGCGGCCATTGCGGCGAACGCGCACGAGTTCATCGGGAAGCTTCCCGAGGGATACCACACGCCGGTCGGTGAGCGGGGCGTGCAGCTCAGCGGCGGCCAGCGTCAGCGCATCTCGATAGCACGCGCGTTGCTCAAGGATGCGCCGATCCTGGTTCTCGACGAAGCGACTTCGGCCGTGGATACGCGCTCGGAAGGCCTGATCCAGGAGGCGATCGAGCGACTCAAGATGACCAGAACCACCTTCGTCATCGCCCATCGCCTGGATACCCTGCGCAACGCCGATCAGATACTGGTCATGGCCGCCGGGAGTATCGTCGCGCGGCCGGATTACGAAGTTCTTGTTGGTGCCGGGGCCAACAGCTTCCGCAGTCTGTGCAGGCCAATGGAGGCTTGAGCGCAGGTGCCGCCGACCTGGAGAAAGTGCCGGCGTCCAGGATACGAGTGTCCAGGCGACTGAAAGCGAGCGTCGCGCGGGTCCGCTGCATTGTCGTGTATGCTCTGCGACTGCTTTGAGTGCCAAGGATGAGGCGATGAGCGATGTTTCTTCGAGCGACGGCGGTGATGTGACCCGTCTGCTGGGCGCTTGGCGCACGGGCGACTCGATGGCCTCAGAAGCGCTTTTTAACCTGGTGTATCCCGAACTCAAGGGGATCGCCGGCCGCCGCCTTGCCCGACTGGGCGTTCCTGTCCTCGATCCGACCGAGCTGGTCAATGAGGCCATGCTGCGCCTGCTTGGCGATCAGGTCGATGCCCGGAACCGGAAGGATTTCTTTGGAATAGCCGCGACGGTCATCCGTTGCGTGCTGGTCGACATCATCCGTCGCCAGCAGGCCGACAAGCGTGGTGGCGGTGCGATCGAGGTCACCTTGTCCGGGGTTTCCCAGGTATCCGCCGTGGGCGAGAGCTGGCTGGAGGTGGAAGAAGCCCTGAGGGTCCTTGAAAAGCAGGATCCGCGTAAATGCAGGGTCATCGAGCTGTCCTTCATCATGGGGCTGAACCAGCAGCAGATCGCCGACGACCTTGGCGTTTCGTTGACGACGGTGGAGCGCGATCTGCGTTATGCCAAGGCGTGGCTTCGCGATCATCTTTCATGACCGCAGGCACAGAGGAGCGGGTCGAGTCCCTGTTCCACGACGCGCTGGCGTTGCCGAGAGCCCAGCGTGACCGCTATCTGGAAGAGCATGAGTCCGACCCGGACGTGCTCGCCAGGGTCAGGCGGCTGATCGAGCTTGACGAGGATGTCGATTGCGATCCGATATCCGAGCGCCTGGCCAACGTAGCGCACAGTTCCGTCGCCCGGAGCATTGGGCCGTACAGGCTGCTGCAGGAGCTTGGTGTGGGCGGAATGGGTACGGTGTTTCTGGCCGAACGTGATATCGAGGGTCAGTCCCAGCAGGTCGCGTTGAAGATTCTCAGGGGGTTTCCAACCGCGAGCGGCAAGCGTCGGATGGCGCGCGAGCGAGCTATCCTTGCCGGCCTGAATCACCCGAACATCGCGCGCCACATGGATGGCGGGGAAAGCGCAGAAGGCCAGCCGTTCCTGGTGATGGACTATGTGGAAGGGTTGCCGCTTCCCCGATATCTGCGGGCAGCCCGCCCGTGCCTGACGCAGCGGTTGGAGCTGTATCTGCATGTATGCGATGCGGTCCAGCACGCCCATCAGCGTCTGGTGCTGCACCGGGACATCAAGCCGTCCAACGTGGTGGTGCGCGACGATGGAACGCCCGTACTGCTCGACTTCGGTGTCGGCGCCCTGCTCGAGGAGGGCGGCGAGAGCGGCACGGTGACGCGGGCGTTCACGCCTGGCTATGGCGCACCGGAGCAACGTAGCGGTCAGGCCGAGACGACGGTCACCGATGTCTTCGGATTGGGAGCCCTGCTGTTCGACCTGCTGACCGACAAGCGTCATCCGGAGTTCTACAGGGATGGTGCGACGACTCCCTTGCCCTCCCGGGTATCGGGGCTGGCGGAGCGACGCCGGCTGCACGGCGATCTCGACTACGTGGTCGCCAAGGCGACCCACATCGAACCGGAGCGTCGCTACAGCACCGTGGCCGAGCTGTCCGAGGACGTGCGCCGCTACCTGGGCGGCTTCCCGGTCACCGCCGGCCCGGATAGCGCGCTATATCGGCTCACCAAGTTCGTCCTCAGGCACAGGACGGTCGCCATCGCCAGCGTCGCCATGCTGACGCTCGGTGCGGTGTCGGTCTGGAAGCTCGATATCGAGCGCGCGCGGGCGCTGGAGGCCGAGCGAACATCCCAGCGGGAGGCCGTCAACGCGAAGGCATCCCGGGACTTCCTGGTGTCGGTGCTGGCGGAAGCGTCTCCGGAGGCGGTGCGAGGACAGACCGTCGCGGTCTCCACCCTGCTGTCGAACGCGGCCGGCAAGCTCAGGCAGGGGCACATCCAGGACCCGCGCGCCCGGGCCATGGCCTGGATGACCGTGGCCGAGGTCTACGCCGACATCAACGATCCCAAGTCCGCCCTGGCCGCCGCCGAGACCGCGTTCGGGCTGGTCGAGAAGCTGGACGGAGGCGACCTGGATATCGAGGCCCGCGCCTCCCATGTGCGCGGCCTGGCCCTTATCCAGCTCGAGCGTGCGCCCGAGGCCCGGGACGCCCTGAACCATGCGATCGATCTGAGCAGGCAACTGGGCAAGAGCGCGCCGGTCATGGCCCGGATGCGCAGCGACTATGGCACCGCGCTGTTGTACGGTGGCGCGTTCGAGCCGTCCGAGCTGGAGCACCGCAAGGCGCTGGAGCTGCTCGACGCGCATCCGAGCCGCGACCCGTTGCTGCGCACCCGGATACTGCTTGGCCTGGCCAGGACGCTGTACCACAAGGGCGACATCGGCTCTGCCGCGCGGTTCATCGATCAGGCCAGGGCCGAGGGGCGCAGGACACTGGCCGATGACGGGTTCCAGTCCTATCAACTGCACCGTGTCGCGATGATGGTCCGCCACGCCGAACAGCGCTACGACGAGGCGCTGGAACATGCCGAGCAGGCGCTGAGCCAGGCGTATCGGGTGTACGGCGAGAAGAGTCGCTTCACCGCCGACATGGAGCTGTATCTGGGCGCGCTGCTCGACGATCTTGGGCGGTCTAGGACGGCACTTTCGCACTATCACCGCTCGCAACAGATAGCGAAGGAACTCAACCTGAGCGATGCGATCCAGGCACGCGACGCAGTCCGTCTGGCGATGGCCCACTCCAACCTGTCCGATCACGACACGGTGGTCGCGTTGACCAGCGACGCGCTGCGACGGATGCCGGACGATCCGGTATACGCGCCCTGGCGCATACGGGCCCGCTATACGCGGGCCTTGTCGTTGGGGACGCTCGGGCGCTACGACGAAGCGGACGAGGATCTGAGGGAGGCGATCGTGCTCTCGGCCGGTCAGGGCGACGCCAGCTTCACCAGCCTCCCGTTCGTGAAGCTGCGTTCGGCCGAGGCGCTGATGGCAATGGAGCGCTATGAGGAAGCCGGCTCCGCGCTGGCGGAGGCCGCGCCGGTGGAGCATGCCGCCGGCTCCGATCCCAAGGCCGTGCTGGCGCTGAGGCACCTCCAGGCCAGGCTGGATGCGCAACGGGGCGACATGGATGCCGCCCGTCGTCACGGCGAGCAGGCGCTGGCCCTGGCTCGAAAACACTATCTTCCCGATACCCTGCCGATTGCGAGGATCGAGCTGGAGACGGCGTGGATCGCCGATCTGCAGGGCGACCGGGCATATGCCCGGGTGCTGCTCGACCATGCCTTGCCGGTACTGAGACGGGAGATGCATCCACAGGCCGCCGAACTTGCCGAGGCGGCGCGATTGGCGGGTGCGTCGGCGCCCAGCCGCTGACAGGTCGGACCGTTCGCGCCAGACACTTTTCTTCGCGAGCACGGGGTGTTCAAGAAAATGGCGGGAGCGATGACGGGTTCCGCCGTCCGTTTGCGAACTCTTAAGCAACCGCACGCCGATCTGTCCAGGCAGGCGATGCGGTATGAGCCGGAAAGAGTCTGGGCGAACGATATTCAACGAGATAACTGACATGCGACTGGAAATTAGGTTGTTCGTTCTTGTGATCTTCTTGGGGCTCGTGGGGCATTCGGTTGCGTTCGCACAGAGCACGTTGGCCGGAGATCCGGGCACGTGCGGAATGCCTCCCTTCGATGGCCCCCCATATTGCTTCCCCGATAGCGTGGAGGCGGAGTCTGACGATGGGACTCGGGATGTGTCGAATCAGCCCAGTCAGGATGACGGACAGACGTTGGAGCGGACCGATGAACCCCGGGCACTGCCGAATTGGAACTACTCGATCACCGGGCAGTCCTTCTGAACAACGGAGCAGCGGCCGTGGCCGGCACGGATGACGGTATGTTCCCGAGAGGCAAAGCGGGGCGATTGCGGAGCTGTAGCCCTCGCTGGAGACCGCATCCAGGCGCGGTTGCTGCGCCACGGACAACGATGTCCCGGCAAGCTGCCTCAACGCCGCGACAAGGAGTCGCCTGATGCTCGCGTACTCGGTGAAGATTGCGACGCGCAGCCTGATGCGCAACAAAATGATATCGGCATTGATGGTCGTGGCGTTGGCGATCGGCATCGGCGCCGCGATGACCACGCTGACGTTGTCGCGGGCGCTTTCCGGGGATCCGTTGCCCGGGCGCAGCGACGGCATATTTCGCGTGCAGCTGGATGCCGAACCGATGCGCGGCCATGTGGCGGGCGGCGAGCCGACGAAGTACCTGACCCGCCGCGATGCGGAGCAACTGCTCGCCGAGAATCGCGCGGATGAGCAGGCAGTGATGGCGGCGGGTGTCGTCGGCATTGAGCATCCGCGAATCGCGACAGGGGTGGCCATCAGTGCGGCCAGATACACGAGTTCGGGCGTCTTCCGAATGTTCGCTCCGCCGTTCCTGTACGGCGGTGGCTGGGGAACTGCGGAGGACGATGCGCGTTCTCGCGTCACGGTGATTTCCCGAAAGCTCAACGACAGGCTCTTTGGCGGCGCGAACAGTATCGGGGAGATCCTAAGCCTGGACGGACAGAGTTTCCGCGTGATCGGGGTGTTTGACGATTGGCGGCCAGTACCGAGGTTCTACGACCTCAGTGGCGATCCGTTCGCCGAACCCGAGGCCGTCTTCATGCCCTATGCGACAGCTGTCGATCTGGAGCTAAAGCCCAACGGGAGCACGGTTTGCTGGGGCGATGTCGATGCGCTGGCGGGAGGAGCGATTGCGCCGAACGCGCCGTGCGCGTGGTTGCAGTACTGGGTGCAACTGCAACCTTCGCAAAAGAGGGACTACCACCTGTATCTGGAGAAATACTCGGATCAGCAACGCGCGGATGGGCGTTTCTGGCGTCCCGCCAACGTGAGGCTCCGGGACGTCAATGAATGGATCGAGTTCAACAAAGTGGTTCCGAACGAAGTCCGGATGCAGACCTGGATCGCGTTGGGGTTTCTTGCCGTATGCCTGGCCAATTCGATCAGTCTGCTTTTGGCCAAGTCCCTGCAGCAAAGCGGCGAGGTCGGCCTACGTCGCGCCCTGGGCGCGACACGGCGACAGATCCTGATGCATTCGATGGTCGAGGTCGGGATGATCGGTGCATGCGGTGGACTTCTGGGGTTGTTGCTCACGCTGATCGGGTTGTGGGTCGTCCGTCAGCAGCCCGATCGCTATGCGCAGCTGGCACAGCTGGACGCGGGGATGTTCGCGGCGACCTTCATGCTGGCATTGGCGGCCAGTGCGATGGTCGGCCTGCTGCCCGCGTGGCGGGCGATGCAGGTCGAGCCCGCGCTCAGGATCAGAGCGTCATGAGCCCGGGGAGAGACTGCATGAGGGGTGGGTACCCCGGAGGCTCGTCATGGACATGATGCCTATACTCTCAAGCCTGAAGAAAAGGAGAGTCGCGACAGGTCTCGTCGTCGCGCAGATCGCATTGTGTTGTGCGGTGCTATGCAATCTTCTTTCCATTATCGGTGAGCGAGTTGGCCGGATGCAGCGCGAGAGCGGCGTGGACGAGGAGCATGTAGTCGTGCTTCAGGTCGCCGGTGGAACAGTGAACGATGATGCGGCGGCAATAGCCCGTGGCGATATCGCCACGATCCAGGCGTTGCCGGGGGTGGTCGCGGTAAGCGCTTCCAGTCTCGTACCGTTCGCCAACGGCGCCTGGAACAATGTGGTGAATATCAGCCAGGGACAGCCGCTGCCGAACCTGAGCGCATCTACGTATATGGGTGGGGAGCAGCTGGTGAATGCACTGGGCCTGGACATCGTCGCTGGTCGGGATTTCCTGCCCGGCGAGTTCGTCGACTGGGGCGCGCGTGGTCCTGGAGGCGAGTCATCGCCGTTGCCGTCGGCGATCATCACCCGTGCCGTGGCCGAGGAGCTGTTCCCTGGCAGAAGCGCGGTAGGTGAAGTCGTATACAGCATCGGCGATACGCCGCTGCATGTGGTCGGAGTGGTCGAACGCCTGGTGCGCGCGCGTGATGGCGGCTCGCTGGTGGACTACCAGCATTCGATACTGTTGCCTGCCCGGCTGCCCTATGAAGGTTTCGCGCGCTATGTGATCAGGGTAAAGGATCCCGCGGACAGGGAACGCGTGCTGGAGGCCGCCGGCTCCGCGGTTCTGGAGAATCACCAGGGACGCGTGATCGTTCGGCAGTACACCAAGACGCTTCAGGAACTGCGCCAAGACTACTACCGCAAGGACCGCGCCATGGTCCTGTTGCTGGTCACCTTCTGCATCGCCCTGTTGACGGTGGCGGCGCTGGGCATTGTCGGCCTGGCCAGTTTCTGGGTGACCCAGCGTACCCGGCAGATCGGCGTCAGGCGGGCGCTGGGCGCGACCCGTACCGACATCGTCCGCTACTTCCAGACCGAGAACTTCCTGCTGTCCAGTGCCGGCATCGTGCTGGGCATGTTGTTCGCGTATGCGATCAACCGCTGGCTGATGGACGCGTACGAGATGTCGCGATTGTCGTTGGCCTACCTGCCGGCCGGTGCGCTGGTCATCTGGCTGCTGGGACAGGTCGCCGTGCTGTTGCCGGCCCGGCGCGCCGCGGCGGTGCCGCCGGCGATGGCGACCCGCAACGCGTTGTAGTCTTCGGCGGCCCGTTGCGGAGTTGGTTCATCGCCGGGTCCGGGACAGCGCCGCGCCAGGCATGACGAAGGAGGGGCCCGCATCGGCGGGCCCCTCCGCTGATGCCGGCGCCGGACGCCGGCAGGGTGCGCGGGCCGTGCCCGCGCCGCGCGGTTCAGCGATTGCCGGCGGACGACACGCTCAGGCCGCTGGCGTCGACATCGACGACGCCCTCGGTGTTGCGGGCGATCGAGACCGTCTCGTCGATCTCGGCCTGGCTGGCGAGGGCGCCGGACAGATGGACCACGCCCTCCAGCGTGTCGACGTCGATCTCGCTGCCTTCGACGTCGTCGTCGGCCAGCAGCTGGGCCTTGACCTTGGTGGTGATCCAGCTGTCGCCGACCGGCTGGGTCGATTCGGCCTCGTTCACCGTTTCCCCGCGCGCCCCGGCCTGCATCGGCGCGCTGGCGACCGCGTAGGCGGTGCCGGTCATCAGCAACGCCGCCAGCGCGGCGCGCGCGCCCAGTTGCGACAGGCGTCCGAACCGGGTCTGGTCGCGGGCCGAGACCATGTTCGGGGTGTCGGTATCGATGTGCGTGTGATTGTGGGTCATATGACCTCCTTCGTGCTCGCCATCCGGGTTGGGGGAGGGGGTGGATGGCTCGGGTCCGACGCTATCGGGGAGCGGGTGAACCGCGCACGAGCCGGATGTTCGTGTTGTGTTCGCGGCGCGTGAAATCCGCGTTCGATCGTGTGCCCGGTCACGGTCCGCGATCACCGCCGGCTGAACGCCGTGGATCCGGGGATCCGACGTTCAGCCGGCGTCGGGCGTGGGGGGCGCCCGCAGGCGCTCAGCCCTCGAACGTCACCTCGACCGAGGCCGCGCTGCGCTTGGCCGGGCCATGATGGACCGCCTCGATGTTGTTGCCGTCCGGGTCGAGCACGAACGCGCCGTAGTAGCCGGGGTGGTAGGGACGCAGGCCGGGCGCGCCGTTGTCGCGGCCGCCGGCGGCCAGCGCGGCGCGGTGGAAGGCTTCGACCATGGCCTCGTCGCGGGCCTGGAACGCCAGGTGCACGCGCCCGGTCAGGGTGCCCTGCGCGGCCGGACTCTCGGCGCTGGATACGAACAGTTCGTCGGCCCAGAAGAAGCCGTCGCCGTCGCCGCCGATCGGCACCTCCAGCGCGTCGAGCACCGCCTGGTAGAAGCGGCGGCTGGCGTCCAGGTCCCTGACGACCAGGTGGATGTGGTCGACCAGGCGGCCACGGTGCAGTTGCATGGTTTCCATACGGGCTCCTCGGGTTGGGATGCCGCAGATAGGGCCACACTGGCGCCGGATTGTCGTTGATCGTGCTTGCGCACAACGAAGGACGCCGCGCGGGCATGACATGTGAGGGCACGGCGATCGCGCGCGTGCGAAATCGAGATGCTTGCCTGCGGCCCCCCGGCTCCATACGCTAGTCAACGGTCCGTCGGGAGAGGGGAAGCTCCCGTTGCCGCAGCTGGCGGGCCGCTCAGGGGCGATCCATCGCGCCGTCAGCATACCTATCACTCAGGGGGACATATGTTCAATCATGCGAAGGCCATGATGGCCTTGGCCGTGCTCGTGATCGCGGGCGCCGTTTTCCCGGCACATGGCCAGGAGTCCGAGGCCCAGGCCAATCCGGTCGACGAACTGCCGTGGCAGACCGGACCGACCCAGGGCCGGATCGGCGGCAACGCCCAGATCGAGGTGCCGGAGGGTTACGCGTTCCTCGACGCCAAGGCGACACGCACGCTCAACGAGCTGTACGAGAATCCGGACAGCGGTCGTGACGAGTACACCTTCGCGCCGGCCGGCCGCGACTGGATCGCGTTCTTCAGCTTCGACGACATCGGCTACGTCAAGGACGACGAGTCCATAGACGCCGATGAGATCCTGGAGTCGATCCGCGAGGGCACCGAGTTCTCCAACGAGGAGCGGCGCCAGCGCGGCTGGGAGGAGATCCATGTGACCGGCTGGACCTTCAAGCCGCAGTACGACAAGGAGCTCAATGCGCTGGCCTGGGCGATCGAGGCGGAAGCCGGCGACTCCGGACGCAAGATCGTCAACTTCAACACCCGCCTGCTCGGCCGCAAGGGCGTGATGGAGGTGACCCTGGTCGCCTCGCCCGAGGACCTGCAGCCGGCGATCGGCCAGTTCAAGGCCCTGATGCCGGGGTACGCCTTCAACGACGGTGAGCGCTACGCGGACTATCGCGAGGGCGACCACATCGCCGAGTACGGGCTTGCCGCGCTGATCACCGGCGGCGCTGCCGCGGTGGCCACCAAGAAGGGCTTCTTCGCCGCGATCGGCGTATTCCTGGCCAAGGCCTGGAAGCTGATCCTGATCGGGCTGGTCGCCGTTGGCGCCGGTATCCGCAAGCTGTTCGGCGGCAAGCAGGAGTCGAACGAGGAATGAACCTGCCGATGGAGCTCCTGCTGGTGATCGGCGTGATCGCCTTCTACCTGCAGGACTCCATGCTGTGGCTGCACTACGACGAGGTCGCCCTGGTGCGCACGCGCCGCGGCTGGGCGGCCTCGGTCGGTGCGCGGGCGCAGTTGCGTGGCCGCCACCCGTACCTGCCCAATCCGTTGATGCCTGGCCGGCCGCTGTTCCGGAGCGGCTGGCTGTCCGGAGCGGGGGATGCGGGCGGCGTCCGGGAAAACTGGCAGGCCTTCGTCGACGTTCTGGACCGTTTCCGCGGCGGCTGCAGGGTGCTTTGGCTGTTGCTGCTGTTCGCGCTGCCGGTGCTGCTGTTCGTCTACCCGCATCCCCTGGCCCTGCTGACCCTGTTGGGGCTGGTCTATGCCGGCATCGCCTCGCTGGTGCTGGGGCTGTGGCGTCACCGCGATGCGCTGGGACTGTCGCGGCGCGCGGCAGCCTCGATCGGGTTCGAACTGTTCTGTTGCCCGCCCTACGCGATCAACCTGGTCCGTCGTCTGAGCCTGCGTCGCGGCCTGGACGTCGACGCGATTGCCGCCGCTCGCCATCTGCTCGATGACGATGGCCGGCGCGGATTGCGCAAGGGGATCGATGCGCGCATCGCCACCGCTCTGGCCTTCCACGAATCCGTCGGGGAGGGCGAGCGCGAGACGGGCGGGCGCGACGGGACCGCAACGAGACTGCGGCGCGCGCGTGCGCGCCTGGAGGAACTGCAATGCGTGTGAGCGAATGGATCGTGATCGTCGGCGGCGGCGTGCTGGGCTACTGGGCGGTTGCGGTGTTGTGGCCGCTGCTGCGCGGCCCGCGCGAACACCAGCCGGCGCCATCGGCGACGGATGCGCCGCAGGCACCGGCGGAGTCCTGGCACCAGGTCCTCGGGGTGCCGGCCGATGCCGATCGCGAAACCGTCGACGCGGCCTACCGGGCGAAAATCTCCGAGTACGCCCCCGAGCGCATCGCCGGGCTCGCGAACGAGGCGCAGGCCGCCGCCCGCGAGCGGCGACAGCAGTTGGAGCTGGCTTACGACGCCGCCCTGCGCGATCTGGAGTGGCTGCGTCCGCGTTCGCGCGACGTGCCGATGTAGTCGCGCGGTGCGGCATGCCGCCGCCATGAGGTGTATCGTCCGTGCATGGTCGGCATCCGCCCCGGCGATACGCTGCAGCCTTTCGTTCAGGCACTGTGGGTCGCCGACGCGGTGGCCGCGCCCGCCGCCCGCGAACATTCGCTGCCCGCGGGCGCGGTGCACCTGGCGATACGCCTGGATGCGCCGTTGCGCCTGCATTCCGACGCCGGTGACGCGGTCGGTCGGGCGATCGGCCAGGCGGTGATCGCCGGAGCGCGGGCCGGCTATTGCATCAAGGACACCTCGGTGCCGTCCCGTTCGGTGGGCGCGGTGCTGCGACCGGGCGCGGCACGGGCCTTGTTCGGCTGCAGCGCGCTGGAGCTGGCGGATCGGCACGTGCCGCTGGAGCAGGTGTGGGGCGCGGATGCCGGGCGCCTGCTCGAATGGCTGCAGGCGCAGGCCGATCCGCAGCGGCGACTGGAGGGCTTCGCCGCCGCGTTGCGGGCACGCCTGCGCCCGACCGGTGGCCTGCA
>NZ_VICD02000240.1 GCF_006546735.2 Marilutibacter maris
GTCTGGCCGTCGGCGGCGAGCAGGTCCGGAGCCGCGCCATGGGCGACCAGCCGGCGCAGCATGTCGTCGCGGCCCAGCGCCGCCGCCAGGTGCAGCGCGCTCATGCCGTGGCTGTCGCGAACGTTGAGGTCGACGCCGCAGGCGAGCAGGCGCTCGAGCAGGCGCGTCCAGCCCATCCGCACGGCCTGGGTCAGCGGCGGGTCGCCGGTGTGAGAAGTCGCGAACGGATCGGCGCCGCGCTCGACCAGGGCCAGCGCGATCGGTTCGCCATGACGGGCACCGCCCTTGTCGGCCACGCAGGCCGCCATGAAGCGGGCCAGGCCACCGACACCGGCGGGCGTGTGACCGTAGCGCAGCAGGATTTCGAGCTGGGGCCAGGCGTCCGGGCCATGGTCGAACCATTCGAACATCGCGATGTCGCCGGACGGATTGAGAACCCCGGCGTCGGCGCCGTGGCGCAGCAGCCATTCGACCTGCGCGGCGCCGGGCAGCGGCTCGATATGTAGCATGCGTCCGAGCTCGATCGCCGACATCAACCGCGCGACCGGTACGGCGCCGTGCTCGCGCCCCTCGGCCAGGGCGTCGCGCAACAGCGCCGCTGGCGGACGGTCGGGCAGCGGCGTCTCGCTCTCGCCGTCGACTTCGTCGCTGATGCACGCCGGCATCGCGTAAGCGGCATCCAGCGCCGCCACCAGCGCCCAGCGACCGGCCTCGGCGGCGCGGTCGACCGCGCGCTTGCCCTCGCTGTCGCGATGCTCCGGCGAGACGCCGAGTTCGACCAGCCGTTCGATCAGCGCCGGCGTGGTCGCATCGGCCATGCAGGCCAGCTGCAATGCGTTGCGGCCACTGGCATCCAGGGCGACGGCCTCGTCGGCGCCGTCGCGCGGCAGGTGCTGGAGCAGTTGTTCCAGCACCGCCAGGCGGCCGGCACGCGCCGCCTCCAGCACCGCGTTGTGGCCCTGGCTGTCGACCGCGGCGGGGTCGGCGCCGGCGGCGAGCAGCACCGTGATGATGTCCTCGTGGCCGGCCAGCACCGCCTCGTGCAGCGCGGTGCGTTCGCGCGCGTCGGTCGCGTCGACCCGCGCCTTCTGCTTGAGCAGCAGTTGCACGCCGACCGGATCGTCGTCCTCGCCGCTGGCGGCGGCCAACAGGGCGGGCCGGCCGTCGGCCGGATGCGGGCGGGCGCCACGCTCGAGCAGGAAGCGCGCCAGCCGCCAGTTGCCGCAGGCGCAGGCCACGCCCAGTGGCGACTGGCCCTCGTCGTTGAGCGCGTCGACATCGGCGGCGGCGTCGCGCAGCAGCGCCGCGACGCCCGGGTCGGAACTGCGTGCGGCATGGTGCAGTGGGGTGTTGCCATCGCCGTCGCGGGCGCGCGGATCGGCGCCGTTGGCAAGCAGGGTCATCACCGCATCCGGACGGCCGTGCCAGCTGTCGCGGGTCGCGGCGATCAGCGGCGTCATGCCGCCATGGGCGGCATTGAGGTCGACCCCCGCCGCGATCAGCTGGCGCAGCAGGCGCAGATCGGGCAGCACCGAGGCCAGTGCCGCCAGGTTGCGGCGATCGCGCTCGCCCGCCGGTGGCGGCGCGTGCGGATCGGCGCCGGCCTCGATCAGCTCCAGCGCGCGCTCGACCCGGCCACTGCGGGCCGCGGCGTACAGGGCCGGAACCAGGGCCTCCGTCGAAGGCGCCTGCTCGACCGGCTCCGGGGGCGCTTGCTCGGCTTCGGCGCCGGCCATGCCGTGCACCGGCAGCCCGCCGACCATCACCACCGGGTCGGCGTCGCGCAGCCGTTGCAGCAGCAGATGCAGGGCCGGCGAACCCAGCGCCAGGACCACGGCAACCGCCCAGCGCCAGGCGCCTGCCGGAAGCCCCGGCCAGGCCAGCAACACGACCAGCAGCAGCGGCACCAGCACCGCGACCGCGGCCGCCAGTCCGCGCCAGGCACCGGGCTCGACCTCGGCCAGCGCGCGCCAGGCGGCGGCCAATGAACCGCCGTCGCGCTCGATCCGCTGCCATGCCGGCCAGATGCGCCACAGCGCGATCAGGGCCAGGCCGACCATGGCGCTGACCGCCAGCGCCGCCGACAGCGTGCCCTCGGCGATCAGCGCCGACAGCGGCCAGGCCAGCAGCAAGGCCAGGACGATGCCGGTTCCGCCCCAGGCCATCAGCAGCGGCAGTCCGTCGCCGCGCCAGTCCGGGGTCTTGCGCACGGCGCCGCCACGCCAGCGGCGCACGGCCAGCGCATAGGCCGGCTGCGCCAGGACGCCTGTCAACGCGGCCACGACGCCGCCAAAGCCGCTCAGAACGGCCAGCAGCGCGCCCGCCGCGACGGCAAGCAGCAACCCATGGTCCGGGCGCGTCGAACCGGCCGTCTGCGCGGCCTTGCCGGGTCGTTCCGGACGAGCCTGCTCAGGCATCGGTGCCCCAGTCCTCGGTCATCGGGTCCGCCACGGTCGGCGGGAATTGCAGGTGGAAGCCGCGCGTGGTCAGGTTCTCGCGGACCACGGCCGGATCCTCCTGGGCCAGCTTGCGCCCGGGTCCCAGCCCAAGCTCGAGCACGAACGCCAGCGAACCGAGCTGGGTGCGCAGCGGCTCGGGCAGGCGGGCAAAATCGTCGCGCGCGGCCAGATACACATAGGTGTCGGCCTTGCGGAGGCTCTTGTAGACGTAGGCTTGCATCGTGGGCGACGGCGGGCCGGGAGACCGGTCCGGATAACGGCTGCGACGTGATGATGCGCACAGCATACCCGCCGGCACGGCCGGCTTGAACTCGGTTGCGCGACGGTTGTCGCAGCCGGCATGGCCGAGGCCGGGTCGCGGTTCAGGCAAGCCCGCGGCCGACGCCGCTCCTACCGACAACCGGCGCTCGGCTCAGTGATACCCCGCGTCGGCGGCGATCTTGCCCCTGAACACGCTGTACGACCACCAGGTGTAGCCGAGGATCGCCGGCAGCAGCACGACCAGGCCGGCCAGCACGAAGCCCTGCGAGGCCGGCGGCGAGGCGGCGTCCCAGATCGTCAGCGACGGCGGCACGATGTACGGCCACATGCCCAGCACCAGGCCGGCGAAACCCAGCACGAAGAAGCCCAGGGTCAACAGGAACGGCATCCCGTCGCGGCCCTCGCGCACCACCGCCCGCCACATCGCCCAGGCGGTGGCCAGCACCAGCACCGGCACCGGCGACAGCCACAGGAAGTTGCCGCCTTCGAACCAGCGCGCCATCACCCGCGAGTCGAGGAACGGCAGCCAGGCGCTGACCAGGCCCATGAACACGACCACGACCAGCACCAGCGGCCGGGCCAGGGTGCGCGCGACCTTCTGCAGGGCGCCCTCGGTCTTGAGGATCAGCCAGCACGCGCCCAGCAGCGCGTAACCGAACACCACCGCCGCGCCGGTCAGCATCGAGAACGGGCTGAACCAGTCGAACGCGCCGCCGACGTACTTGCCCTCCTGCAGCGGCATGCCCTCGACCAGCGCGCCGAGGATCACGCCCTGGGCGAACGCCGCCAGCAGCGAGCCGAGCGAGAACGCCGCGCCCCAGGCGCGCTTGGCGCGCTGCGCCTTGAAGCGGAACTCGAAGGCGACGCCGCGGAACACCAACGCGATCAACATCAGCAGCACCGGCAGATACAGCGCCGACAGCACCACCGCGTAGACCTTGGGGAAGGCCGCCAGCAGGCCGGCGCCGCCGAGCACCAGCCAGGTCTCGTTGCCGTCCCAGATCGGCGCGGCGGTGTTCATCATGTGGTCGAGCTGCCCTTCGTCCTCGGCGAACGGCGCCAGGATGCCCAACCCGAGCACGAAGCCGTCCAGCAGCACGTACATCAGCACGCCGAAGCCGATCACGCCGAACCACACCACCGGCAGCACGGTCTGCATGTCCATCACGCACCCTCCTTCGCGGCGGTGTCCTCGATCGATTCATCGGGCACCGACAACGGTCGCATCGGGGTCTTGTCGACCGCGCCCGGGGAAGGCGGCGACTGCGGCACCGGTCCCTTGCGGATCAGCTTGTACAGGTACCAGATGCCGGCGCCGAACACGATCGCGTAGGCCGCCGCATAGATCAGCAGCGAGGCCATCACGCTGGCGCCCTCGATCGGACTCACCGCGTCCGCGGTGCGCAGCAGGCCATAGATCACGTAGGGCTGGCGGCCGATCTCGACCACGTACCAGCCGGCCAGGATCGCGACGAAGCCCGACAGGGTCATCGCCCGCCATCCGGCCAGCACCCAGCGCGTGTCGTACAGACGCTTGCGCCACCATGCCCACAGCGACGCCAGCACCAGCAGCAGCATCGCCACGCCGAGGCCGACCATCACCCGGAAGCTGTAGAACACCGGCTTCACCGGCGGCCGTTCGCTGGCCGGCACCGCGGTCAGCGGCTCGATCTCGCCGTCCAGGCTATGGGTCAGGATCAGGCTGCCCAGGCGCGGGATCGCGACCTCGTAATCGTTGCGCTCGGCCGCCTCGTTCGGCACCGCGAACAGCACCAGCGGCACGCCCTCGCCCTCGGGCTTGTGCTCCCAGTGCGCCTCCATCGCCGCGACCTTGATCGGCTGGTGCTCGCGCGCATTGAGTCCGTGCAGATCGCCAACGAAGATCTGCACCGGCACGGTGATCGCCGCGAACAGCACCGACATCCGCAGCATCCGTGTCGCCGCCTCGCGATGCGTGCCCCGGTACAGGTAGCCGGCGCTGACGCCGCCGATCACGAAGCAGGTGGTGATGAACGCCGCCAGCACCATGTGCGCGAGCCGGTACGGGAACGACGGATTGAAGATGATCGCGGTCCAGTCGGCCGGGTGGAACACGCCGTCGATCAGTTCATGGCCCTGCGGCGTCTGCATCCAGCTGTTGGCGGAGATGATCCAGAACGTCGAGATCAGCGTGCCCAGCGCGACCATGCAGGTCGACAGGAAGTGCAGCTTCTCCGACACCCGGCCCCAGCCGAACAGCATCACCCCGAGGAAGGTCGCCTCCAGGAAGAACGCGGTCAGCACCTCGTAGCTCAGCAGCGGACCGAGGATGTTGCCGGCCTGCTCGCTGAGCACCGCCCAGTTGGTGCCGAACTGGAAGCTCATCACGATGCCCGACACCACGCCCATGCCGAACGAGACGGCGAAGATCTTGGTCCAGAAGAAGTAGAGGTCGCGCCAGACCGTGTCCCGGGTGCGCAGCCAGCGACTCTCGACGAAGGCCAGCCAGCTGGCCAGTCCGATCGTGAAGGCGGGAAACAGGATATGGAACGAAACGACGAACCCGAACTGGATCCGGGACAGCAGCAATGGGTCCACTGGACGTGCCTCCACGGCACGCGGAGGAGGTGCCGCGGCTGGTCATTATCCTCTTGCCGCGCGCGCGGCGAAAGTCGGCCATGACCGATGGCCCGATCCGGCACAGGTGTCGCCTGCTACGCTGCGACGGTTTTCCTGCCGGAACGTCGATACGATGCGCCTTTCACTGTCCCGCCTTCCGCTCGCCACGGTGCTCGCCGCGGCCCTGGTCGCACCGCCCGCCCTGGCCGGCGACGACACCCCGACCCTGACGCCGTCGCAGCCGCTGACCCTGGCCCAGGCGATGGCCGACCCGGACTGGATCGGACCGCCGGTCGAGGCCGCCTGGTGGGCCTGGGACGGCAACAGCGTGCAGTACCGGCTCAAGCGCGAGGGTTCGCCCGTGCGCGATACCTGGCAGGTCGCCGCGAGCGGCGGCGACCCACGGCGCATCGACGGCGCCGACCGCGCCGATCTGGACGCCCCAGGCGCGGTTGTGGACGCGCAACGTACACGGGCCGCGTTCGCGCGCAATGGCGACATCTTCGTCCGCGACCTGCGCAGCGGCGCGCTGACCCAGGTGACCCGCAGCGACGCCGCCGAATCGCGCCCGCAATGGAGCCGCGACGGTAACTTGGCGTTCCGCGCCGGCAACGACTGGTTCCAGTGGCGCGCCGGCCAGGGCGTCAGCCAGGCGGCCCTGGTCAAGGCCGAGGACGGTCCCGGCCAGGCGCCCGGGCCCGACGACCTGCGCGACCGTCAGTTGCGCCTGATCGAGACCCTGCGCGATGAGCGCGCCCAGCGCGACGCGGTGCGCGAGCAGGAGGACGCCTGGCGCGCCGCCGACCCGACCCGCGCGCCGAAGGCGGCCTACCTGGGCAAGGATGTCGTCATCGAGGACAGCGCGCTCTCGCCCGACGGGCGCTGGCTGCTGGTGGTGACCACGCCCAAGAACGGCGATGCCGGCCAGGGCGGCAAGATGCCCAAGTACGTGACCGAGTCCGGTTACGAGGAGTTCGAGGAAGTCCGCACCCGGGTCGGCCGCAAGGCGCCGGCGCCGCACCGGCTGTGGCTGATCGAAACCGCGACCGGCCAGGCCGGCGAGCTGAAGTTCGCGGCCCTGCCCGGCATCGGCGACGACCCGCTGGCGGCGCTGCGCAAGGCCGCCGGCCAGGAGCCGCTCAAGGGCGAACGCGCGGTGCGGGTCGAGACCGACGGCGACGGCACCGGTCCCGCGATCCACTGGAGCGACGACGGCCGCCACGCCGCGGTGCTGCTGCGCGCGGTCGACAACAAGGACCGCTGGATCGCGACCGTGGCGCCGGCCGCGGGCCAGGTCGACAGGGCCCGGCTGCAGACCCGTCATCGCCTGACCGATCCGGCCTGGATCAACTGGCGCTACAACGACTTCGGCTGGACTCCGGACGGCGCGCTGTGGCTGCTGTCAGAGCAGAGCGGCCACTCCCATCTCTATATCAGCGAGGACGGCGGCAAGCCGCGCGCGCTGACGTCCGGCGATTGGGAAGTGTCGCAGCCGCAGCCGTCCGCCGACGGCCGTACCTTCTACTTCACCTGCAATCGCGACTGGCCGGGCGACTACGAGGTCTGCGCGGTCGATCGCGATGGCGGCGGCGTGCGTGAGGTCACCGCGCTGGATGGCGTGGAGAACTTCGTGCTGTCGCCGGACGGTCGCCGCCTGCTGGTCCGCCACTCCGACAGCTACCTGCCGCCGCAGCTCTCGGTGGTCGGCAGCGACGGCGGCGACGCGGTGCAGCTGACCGATACCCGCAGCGAGGCGTTCAAGGGCCGCGACTGGATCGAACCCGAGTACGTGCAGGTGCCCAGCCGCCATGGCGCCGGCCGGATCTGGGGCAAGTTCTACGGCCCGCAGACCTACGAGCCGGGTCGCAGGTATCCGATCGTGATGTTCGTGCACGGCGCCGGCTACCTACAGAACGTGCACGACCGCTATCCGGCCTATTTCCGCGAGCAGATGTTCCACAACCTGCTGGTGCGCGAAGGCTACATCGTGCTCGATCTCGACTACCGCGCCAGCGCCGGTTACGGCCGCGACTGGCGCACCGCGATCTACCGGCAGATGGGCCATCCGGAACTTGAGGACTATCTGGACGGCCTGGAATGGCTGGTCGCCCAGAAGCAGGGCGACCGCGATCGCGCCGGCATCTACGGCGGCAGCTACGGCGGCTTCATGACCTTCATGGCGCTGTTCCGCGAACCGGGCGCGTTCAAGGCCGGCGCCGCTCTGCGACCGGTCACCGACTGGTCGCAGTACAACCACGAGTACACCTCCAACATCCTCAACACGCCCGAGCTCGACCCCGAGGCCTACCTGAAGTCATCGCCGATCGAGTACGCCGATGCGCTGCAGGACAACCTGCTGATCGCCCACGGCATGATCGACGACAACGTGTTCTACAAGGACTCGGTGATGCTGGCGCAGCGCCTGATCGAGCTGCGCAAGGACAAGTGGGAGCTGGCCAGCTACCCGCTGGAGCGCCACGGCTTCGTCCATCCCGACAGCTGGTACGACGAATACCGCCGTATCCACGAGCTGTTCAATCGGGTGCTGAAGGAAGGACGGGACTGAAGCCTCGGCCGGCGGCGCCCTCCCGGAGCCGCCGGCCGGGCTCCGGTCCCGGCTCGAAAGCGGTCGCGGCCGCAGCGGCGCAAGGGTCGCGACGATCTGCGATTGCGATCTCCAGAAACGACGATCCCGGGCCAGCGACGCTGACCCGGGACCGATGGAACCGCAATGGCGGACGGTTACTTGGAGCTGCCCAGGTTGAACATGCCGCCCCTGCGCTCGCGCTCACGCGCCTCGTCCTCGCGACGGATGCGCTCGTTGTACGCGGCCAGAGCGGTGTCGTACTCCTGCGGCTCGACCCAGTGACCGCCCCGCTCGGGAACGCCGACATAGCGGGCCGTGGTGTCGTCCAGGTCGGTGTACTCGTGCCGGGTGTAACGGTTGCAGTACTCGGGAATCTGGTTGCGGATGTAGAACTGCCGGTCCTCACGGTCGCCGTACCAGTCGCGCAGGGTCACGTTCAGCGACCGGGCGTCGCAGCGTCCGGCGCCGCGCGAGATCGCACGCACCAGATCTCCCATCTGCGGGGTCTGGTTCGACACCGGGCACAGCTGCAGGAAGTTCAGGCGCGCCTTCAAGGTATCCGACAGCTTCTTCTTCTTGATGCCGAAGTAGCGCGAAAGCGACGGCGAACACTCGCTGGGGCGCGAGCCCGAGGACAGGCACAGGATGGCCTCGCAGGCGGCCCCCTGATCGCCACCCAGGACGTCCTGCGCGCTGGCCGCGCCTATCGACCCCAGGCTCCCGGCAAGCGCGATTGCGGCAACCAACAGTTTCTTCCTCATGATCAGACACTCCTTTGTTACGCGGTTTGACGTCATCGCGGCGATGATCAGTGTGCGACGCCTCGCGACAACGATGATGACAGGCTGGATCCGATCCCCGGATCGGACCCAGTCACGAGCGACAGGATTGTTTGTTGGACCGCTTTGTTGGACTGCATCACAAGCAGCTCCCCCCAACGTTTCGAACTGCGCGTCGCCCTGTCAACGCGTCGCAAGTCCCCTCCCCTCACATCCTGTGGACCACCCCCTCCATGGGCCAACGATGCCACCGATCGATGACGATCAGCGCTCCATCTCGATCTGCGGCGGCTGACGGTTCTGCTGCTGCGCGAACATCGTTTCCTGTTCCCGCGCCGGCTCCATCCGCTCACGGTGCGCGGCCACTTCGCGATCCCAGGCCTCCCGGCTCGCCGGATCGACCTCGCCGGAGAGCAGTTTGTCCAGGCGCGAATGCGCGTCGGCGGCGGAACCGCGCTCGCGCTCCTCGCGCGCGGCCGGCTCGCCCGCCGGAACCGGGCCGCGCAACCAGTCGATGCCATCCTGCACGACGCCAGCGGGACCGCGGCTGATGGTGGTGATGCCACTGCGCAGGCCTTCGACGTCGCCACGGTAGTCGCCGATCATCCGCTCGTGCTCGCCGGCCAACCGGCGTGCCTCGGGATCGCGCAGGCTCGACACGTCGGCGCGGCCATCGCCGTCGACGTTCAGGAAGTGGTGCATGCTGTGGGCGCCGAACGAGCGCCCGGCCGCCACCACCGGCATGTCGTTGACCAACATGTCGACGAAGCGGTTGTCGTGATAGCCGCTGGTATGCAGGCGACCGATCTCCTCCGCCTGCGCGTAGATCCGCACCTCGCCGTAGTGCGGGCTGGCCGCGCTGACCGGGTCGGTCGCCATCACGTGGTTGAGGACACGCTCGCCGCCCTCGGGGATACGGCGGTCGAGGCTGGCCGCGCCATAGGCATTGAAGGTCTCGCCGCGCAGGTCGAAATGGTGCGCGCTGACCTGGGCCAGGGTGCCGCCCAGCGAATGGCCGGTGACGCTGACCTCGGAAGCCTGGCCGTAGCGCTCGATCATCTCCGGGTCGCTCGCGTACTCACGGGCCCGGCGGGTAAGGCCGATCGCGTCGTCGATCTGGGCGTTGTAGCGCGACACCACCATGCCGGCGTCGGTCAGGCCGTCCTTGAGCGGTTCGCGATCGAACTCGGTACCGCGGTGGGCGACGACGATCTCGCCGCTGTCCATGCGTTGATAGATCGTGCCCTGATAGCCGTTGTCCGGGTTGTCGACGTGCTCAAGGATCTTGTAATCGACGCCCTCGATCTCGACCACCGCGCGGCGTGCGGCCAACTGGCCCATGTCGCCCGCGCTGTCGTAGGTATGACTGGCCAGGTTGGCGTACTGCTGGCTCGGAATCGTCATGGTGTCACCGCCTCCTGCGGAATGAGGGTGATCGTGAACAGATCACCGTCCTTCAGATACGAAGCCATCTTCGAACGGTCCGGCTGACCGGAGCTGGTGGGTTGCTCCAGCTTGGTCTCGGGGTGCCGCGGATAGCTGTTTCTGGTGTAGTAGATGGTCTTTTCCCGCCCCGCGGCCAGTTCCTCGTCGAACATGTCGGCCATGAACAGGGTTTCGTTCCCGGCACCGGTCGCCTTCAGCTGCACCTGCACGTTGAGCAGCTTCCAGTGGCAGACGCCGCGGCCGTGGTAGTCCTCGTCGACCATGCCGTCGGTGAACACCGTCGCCTCGTAATCGCCGTCGGGCTGGCGCACCAGCTCGAACGGAATCATCCGCATCGGCACCGGCGAGGCGTGTCCGCCCGGATTGTCCTTCGGCGGCGGCAGGCACTCGGTGTTGTCGACGTTGAACTGCATCGAGCCGTGCACCCAGCCGAACTCCCCGGGGGCGTTGCCGATCCGCATCGTCAGGCGACGGGTGTGCTGCGGACTGGGGTTCTCCCGGTACACGGGCGGGTTGTCCCGCTGGCTGCCCAGCTGGCTCTCCGACGGGTTGTTGGGCTTGGCTTCGTCGCTCATGGATGCACTGCACGCGGCCGTGGATGACAGAAGAAGGACCGACAGCGCCGCCGCCCATCGCCCCCTCCACAACACGTTGTTCGCAGCCTCCGCCCCCGCCGCTTGCGCGAGCGGGGACGTCCGGTCCATCGACGGTTTCATGGCGCCTGCCATCGGGTTCCGGTCAACGGCCCTGGTTCAGCTGGGCCTGCTGCTCGGCCGCCTGCCGCTGCTGCGCGTCCTGCTCCTGACGCGCCGCTTCCTCGGGCTGACGGTACGCGGCGACTTCGCGATTCCAGGCCTCCTGCGCGGCGGGGTCGACCTGACCCGCCATCAGACGGTCCAGGCGCGAACCGGCATCCGCCGCGGGCGCGGCGACCTCGGCACGCTCGGCGGCCCTGGCCTCCAGCTGGCGCTCCAGCGACTCGATGGTCCTGGGACCGGCGACGCCGTCGACGCTCAGGCCGTTGTCGCGCTGGAACGCGCGCAAGGCGTGATCGGTATTGGCGCCGAAGTCTCCGTCCAGGGCGAGCGCACGGCCATTGCGACCGGCATAGCCCAGCTCATGCAGGCTCTCCTGGAGCCGGCGGACCTGCTCGCCGCGGTCGCCGTCGCGCAGCAGCGCGCCCGGGTCCGGCGCACGCACGCCGGTTTCCGGAGCGGTCCGGTCCGGCGCCTGCGCGTGTTCCTGCAGCAGCTCGCGCGCCTCCAGCAGCGGGTCGCTGGCGAACAGCCTGACGCCGCGCGCCTGCTTGCCGGCCAGGTAGTCGTCCAGCGGCGACAGCTCCACGCCTTCGCCGCCACGCGACTGGCTGGCCATCAGCTCACCGGTGTCCGGATCGCGCACGACCATCACGATGTGGTCGATGCCGTTGAAGCGACCCGCGTCCCAGCCCTTGGCGCCATTGTCCTCGCCAATGACCATGCCTTCCCTCAGCGCGCCGAGATTGACCTCGTCGCCCTGGAGCAGGATGCCGGAACGCTCCTCGGCCTTCTCGACGATCCTGGCGGCGGAGTCGTAGCCGGGGCTGAAGCGGTCCTCGCGGCTGAACACCTCGCGACCGGCCTGACCGTTGATCTCGTCCATGGTCGCGTTCTGCATGGCCACGACCCAGCCCGAGCAGTCGACCCGGCCGCTGTCGGGGTTCTTGTCGCCGAACCCGTACTGCACGTGGTCGTAGCGCAGGCTCATCGCGTGCGCCGCTTCCAGGGCGATGCCGGCGGCGGCCGGCTCCGGCTCGGGGGCGCGCTCGGCCGGCGGCGTCTGGGTGACCGCCTCGATCCCCATCTCGGGGATCCGCACGCGGTCGAACTTGGTGTCCCAGTACTCGACGAAGGTGCTGGCCATGTCGCGATCGGACATCCGCCGGAACTCGTCGTAGCTGTGCCCGGTGATCGCCTCGATGTCGCTGCGGGCGACATTGTTGAGCAGGTTGGCACGGGTGCCCTGCAGCCTGAACTCGCCGGTCTCGATCGCCTGCTGTATCGAACGGTAGCCGCCTGCGCCCTGCTGGTGGGCCATGTACATGTCCAGACCGTCGGGCTCGGGGTTGCCCGACAGGAACGGGCGGCCGTCGCGCTCGTGCCGATTCATCAGCGCCTGGCGGTTGTCCATGTACAACTGCGCGGCGGCGTCGGTGTTGGCGACCGCGTCGAACTCGCGGCCGGCGATGCCGTATTGCGCGGCCGTGCCCGGGACGAACTGGAAGAGCCCCTTGGCGCCGGCGGCGCCGCGCGAGGCGTGCTCGTCGAACCGGCCGCCGGTCTCGATGTAGGCGAAGCGCAGGAAGTCGTCGCGGGGAATGCCGCGCTCGTTGGCTTCGCGCTCGATGATGTCCAGGACTTCCTGTCGCGTGTAATCACGATCCATTGACTGCTCCTTGAGAGTGTTGATGCGCGGCACTGCCGCATTGCGTCAACCGGGCGAATCCTTGCGCCTTGTGTTCTCGGTCAACCGGGTGAAACGGTGTAATCACTTGTCCTGCTTCCGATAGGACTTTGCCTCGGCGTCGTAGCCGTACTCGACCACGTCCGACGTGCTGAGCTCCTTGACCTTGCCGGGGCCCTCGATCGCGGTGCCCTCGAGCTCGACCTTCAACGACGGCATCGGATCGCCGTCCCGCGAAACGAACTGCAACTTGCCCAGGCTCTTCACGCACGAGAGGGTGACGCCCTCGTCGTCGCATGCCGCGCTGTTGTCCTCGCCCGTGTACACGTTGCCGACGTAGGTCCAGTGGTGCTCGTCGACCGGCAGTTCCTCCGCCGGGTTGTACACGAACATGTCGAACGACTCGATGCGGACGCCCGACTGCAGCGACCAGGTCGGGACGGCGAGCAGCAGACGCCCGTCCGATGTCTTGAATTCCTGGGCCTCGCGACCTTCATCGACCGCGTTGCCCTTGTCGTAGCCGCCGAACTTGCCGATGTAGGGCTCGGCACCGACGAAGGTCCACGGCTTGGCGCCGCTCTCGTCGGTCAGCTCGAAGGTGGCGTGCGAAAGGGAAACCTCGCTTTCCAGTCCCGGCCCGGCGTCGTCGGAGAAGATCTCCCGGGTGGCGTAGGCGAAGCCGGTGAAATAGTGCTTGCCGTCGAGCTCGAACCGATGGCCATACCAGTAGTTGGCCCACGCGCCGTTGGCGATCTCGTAGGACGTCGCGCCGTCGCCGTCCTTCTGATAGATCAGGTACAGGACACTGTCGGGAGTCGGCGGTTCGACAACATGTTCTTGCGTCTTTGCTTTTTCCATTCCTGCAACATCCTGCTCAGTGGGGGAATCGCCGACGGCCTCGTGCGGGGCCGCAACCCCGTCAGCCGGCGGACGTTCCGCGCTGCAGGCCGTCAGAGCGACAGCCAATGCAAGGGGCACCATCAAGGTGAGGGGAAGCCTGGACATGCCTTGTCGCGATTTCATCTCTTCACACTCTCGCATTGATGGAGCGGATCGAAAGCGGTTTCACGGACGGACATATGCACTCCCAGACCCGCTTCCCTATACACACTCATTGTGACCAAAAGCCTGTGGCCCGCCCGACGGGCCCGGATGCGCGTGGACCGCATCCATGGCCACGGACGCGCACTTGGTGACGATACCACCCACGGCGGCTGGCAGCATGCACGCAGCGCTCGACATCGCCGGCCCCAGTGTCTCCCGGGACCGGATGGGCTGACGTCTGTCGCACACGGTTCGCCCGGAGCCGTCACCATGCCCCCGCAACCCCGGGTCGCGGGAGCGTCCGCGCGAAGGATTCGCGAACGACGGCGCCGCGCCCTTGGGTCGCTTCACCGGCCCACAGGCCGGGGCGAGAGCGGCGAAAGCCGCTGCTGCTGCCGGATCACAGACTCCGTGGGCAATGCTCGACTGCATGATTCCGATCCTGGATTACAGCTACTACCGCCACCATCACCCGCCGACCGTATCCGTATGGCGGCCACCTGTTACTGGGAAAGCAAATAGCGGCAGGCTTTGCATACCTATGAAACTGCCTTACTACAGAGTTCACTACTGTTGCTGACGATACCGATCGTTACTTATATGAACCCGGGCATTAACCGCAAACAGCAACCCAAGCAACGACAACCCTTGCATGCCCACGGCATCAGCGCCTCACCCCTAACGCAAACAAGATCAATAGCGATGGAATACCGGCTCAGTACAAGCCGAATAATGAACGCGGCAATTCCTATCTTTCTCTTCGCAATACGAAACACCGAGATCAGAGGCTTCGTCGACTGAACCGGCTCGGGCCGTATTCAGGAATTTTTCGCCAACCACCATCACGGCACATTGATTGTGATAGGCAATATCCACTCTGCAAGCTCCGCCGCCCTTCGCCTCGCAATCAGCCAGCGCAGTCCGCTCAGCCTCTTCCTTGCTGCTGGCGCCAAGCGCCTCTCCAATAACACCCCCGACCGGCGAAGGCGCAATCGCCCCCCAAGTCGTCTCCCACCAGCCCGTAGGCTGCGGCGGGGGCGGTGGCAGCTGCTGTTGCATCTGTTGCTGCTGTGTCATGTACCCCATTCGATTCTGCTCGGCGGCATGGTTCTGGCTCTGCACCCGCTGCTGTTGCTGGTGATGCCGGTTGTTGTTCATCTGGGCCTGGGCATTACCCGTGAACAGCAAGCCAAGCAGCAACAGTTCCCGCAGATTCATGAGATCAGGCAACTATCAAAAAAACTACATCAATAGCGATGAAACACTGGCTTGCTACATGCCGAGTAATAGAGTTCGCAACCTTCACTATCCTTCCTGCAATCATTCATACCCTGACTGATAGCTTCATCCTCAGTCGCCGCATTCGCCAAAGTAAACTCCCTGTCCCCCAGAACCATCGCGGCGCACTGATTGTCAAAGGTGAACGGCTTGCTTCTACATGCCCCCCCTCCTTTCGCTTCGCAATCCGCTATCGCTAGACGCTCCGCCTCTTCCTTGCTGCTAGCGCCCATTGCTGCGCCCAGCACACCACCTACCGGAGAAGGTGCCAAAGCTCCCCACGTCGTTTCCCACCAGCCCGTCGGCTGCGGTGGAGGCGGTGGCAGTTGCTGCTGCATCTGCTGTTGTTGCGTCATATAGCCCATGCGATTTTGCTCGGCCGCATGGTTCTGGCTCTGGACTCGCTGCTGCTGTTGGTGATGCCGATTGTTGTTCATCTGGGCATGGGCATTACCCATAGCCAGCAGCCCAAACACCAGCAATACCTGCAGTTTCATACTCTTCTCCCTCATCACCCGCAGCGATGCGTTCTGTTACGACGCTTATCGCTGCGTTGTAGGCAACTCTGGCTGAGCACAGTGTGAATTCGATCATCCATTGCCTCACCCCCGATCGCGAGGTGGTGAGTCTCTTCGGATTGTATCCCCCGAGTTGGACTGACCGGCCAAGGGCCCTGTTTGGGTTCGGTGGAAATCTCCCATCGAGCCACGGTCCGTATTGCTTGCTGTGGCAGCTGCGGGCGATGCCGGCTGATAGCTCGGTGGAGGCGCATAGCCACCACCACCGCCGCCACCGCCGGAGTACGCGCCCATCTGCGGCGGGCCGGTCTGCAGATGCGCCCCCATCGTGGCGTAGGCCGAGAACTGGCCAAGCGAGCCCTGGAAGAAGTTCGCCGCCATCGGGGGGACGGTGAGCAGCAACAGGGTCAGGATCAGGCCCATGCCGCCCTGCTGCATCGCGCGGCTGCTGTAGCCCATCGACTCGCCGCCCAGCAACAGCGTGCTGATCGCGTCGGAGGCCCACATGCCGGCGGCCACGTCGGTCACCATCTTCAGGGCGATCGAGGTCATTGCCGCCAGCACCGCCATGCTGAACATCGTGCCGATTCCGTACAGCAGCCAACGCTGGAACAGACTCTTGGTGGCATTGAACAACAGACACAGGATGAAGATCGGCCCCAGGCCGATGAACAGCGCCATCGCGACCTGGTACATCAACAGCAACGCACCGGCCACCACCGCGGGCCCGCCGGTACCGACCCCGATCATCGCGATCGCGCGCTCCTTCTCGTTTCCGGCGTCCAGATCGCCGGCCGACTCCAGCACGTCCAGACTGGACATCGCGACCTGCATCCAGCCCAGGTTGCTGTCGATCTCGTCCTCCGGGGAGCCCTCCTCGCCGGTGATCACCCAGTAGATCCCATCCTTCATGTCGGTGGTCACGTAGCGGGTGATCGGCTCGTCGAAGGCGCCGAACGATATGGCCGCGGTGACGATCAGCACCGCGCGCAGGGTGCTGGTCATCATCTGCATCAGCGGCTCGCGCATCTGCCCGGTGAGGACGCGGTAACCCTGCACGAACACCCAGAGCGTCAGCAAGGTCAAGGCGACCAGCTGGACAAGCTCCATCACCCGGCCGATCACGCCATCGCCGAACACCTGGATGTCATGTGCCAGGCGATCCAGGACGTACCGGAAGAATACGTAATCGCCGAAATCGTCGATCAGCGCAATCTTCGGTTGCAGCCAGTCCGACAGTCCCTGCCCAAGCAGACTGATGAATAGTTCGAATCCCTGAAATGTCATTTGCAGTGTTTCCGTCGCAATAGCCGATATCGGCGCGAAGGCGTCCCAGCCTGTCTATCGAGTCTTTCCCTTGGAGGGCCTTAGTCGCACTGACCGCCGCCGCACAGCGCCTGACGCATCGTCACCACGCTGGCGACCTTGGCGGGCAGTCCGGACTGGCCTCGCATGGCCGCGCGCGTCAGCGTGCCCGATGCCCGCTCCACCGCGGCGATGTAGGTGGTGTAGGCCCTCATCCGAGCCTCGTAGCGCTCATTGGCCTCGCTCATGTCCGCGTCGACCTTCTGAAGCTTGGCGAAGTAACTGCCCATGTCGCCCTGGGTCTTGCCGCTGCCAACGAACTTGTCGCCGGCGGATTCCAGCTCGCCCTGCATTTTCGGCATGACTTCCTGCAGATACTCGACCGTCTCGTTGTACTGCCTGTTGCGCATCATCTGCGCGCCTTCGCACAGCTTGTATCGCTGCTGGTACACGTCGCCCCTGAGGTCGACCTGGAATACCTGCCCGAGCATCCCGCCGACGCCGCCGCCATAGGCCGGTCCGCAGCGCTCTTCCACGTACTCGCGCTCGTCCACCTTCTGCATCTCGATGCCTTCGGGCAGGCCGAAGGTCGCCCTCATGCTTCCGACCGAGGAAAGCAGGCTGTCGTACTGCTGCTGGAACTGCCGGGCTTCCTTGATCCACTGCTGCCCCTGCTCGCCCCAACGACCGGCCTCCTTGACGAACTCAGTGATCTGTCCGGCGATCTGGGTCGGATCGATCACCGGAATTCCGGCCAGGGCATTGCCCGATGCCAGCAGTCCGCCCAATGCCAGAGCCAACATGGCGTGCCGCTGCTTGCCGTTATTCCGACGGAACTGAGATATGCTCTTCATGGCCGTGCTCCCTGGATATCCTGATGTTGGGGTGATGCTGCTCTTGTCGTGAAAAAACCTGCGGATCATGCCGTCGCTCCCATGGGCGAGCGGCCTTCGGTCCTGGTGCCGCCCTTGCCCGACCCCTTGCGGTTGTCGTAGAAATCCTGGAGCCACTGCTCCGGGGTCAGCTCGTCCGGCGTGGTGTGGTGGAAGCGCGCCTTTCGGTCCAGCACGCTGTGCAGAATGTCGATGTTGTCGGTGCTGGCGGAAATCACCGCCAGCGCGTCGTCCATGCCGCGCAGATTGAGCTGGCACACGGTGGCGCCGTGTCCCTGCTTGACCAGGAAGCAGCGGCTGCGCTCGTCCAGCCCCTTGATGACCTGGAACTCGGCCTCGGTCAGCTTCAGACCGTCGATGTAGTCCTCGCGGCTGGCATTGGGGTTGGGCAGCAGGATCATCGTCGCGGTCTGCTCGATCAGGGCCGCGGCGATATCGCTCTTGAGCGCGTCTTCCGGGCTCTGGGTCGCGAAGATGCCCAGGCCGTTCTGCTTTCGGATGGTCTTCTGCTTGTTCTTGGCGAACTCCTTGAGTCCGCCGGCACCATCGAGGATCTTCCAGAACTCGTCCATGACGTAGATCAGGCGGCGTCCGTCGATCAGCTCCTCGAGCCGGTGCAGCAGATAGTTGATCACCGGCACCCGGACCTCGGGATTGTCGATGATGTCGGTGTAGTCGAAGCCGATGATGTTGGCCTTCTGCAGGTCGATGACATCGGCGGGATTGTCGAACACCCAACCCAGCGAGTTTCCGGCGGTCCATTTGCGCAGGCGCGCGAACAGCCCGTCGTCGCCCATGTTGGGCAGGCTCTTCTGGAAGTTGGTCATCGAGCGCAGGTGCATCGGCGTATCGAGCATGCTCTCGACGGCGCGGTAGATGTCCTCGTCCTCGCGGGCGGTGTACTCGCGCTTGGCGGCCAGCACCTTGATCAGGTCGGCGAGGAACTGCACGTTGGCCTCGGTGCGCTCGCACTGGAACGGATTGAAGCCGGTCGGCTGGCCGTTCTCCAGCGCCAGATAGTTGCCGCCGCAGGCGCGCACGAAGATCTCCGCGCCGCGGTCCTTGTCGAAGAAGAAGATGGTCGGCGACGGATCCAGCTTCTGCACCTGGCTGAGCAGGAAGTTGATCAGCGCGGTCTTACCGGTACCGGACTTGCCGATCACCATGGTGTTCGCGATCGCCTTCTCGCCGAAGGAATTCTCGGAGGGATGGGTCGCATGGAAGTTGAAATAGTAGGGCTGGCCGTTGGTGGCCTGGAGCACGGTGACGCAATCGCCCCACGGGTTCTGGTCCTTCTTGCCGGCGCTGAAGTTGTGCAGCGGGCTCAAACCGAGGAAGTTCAGCGAACTGAGGTTGGCCAGACGGGTGCGGTATTTCCAGTTGCCCGGCAGCTGCGAGTAGAACGAGGCGGTGATCGCCCAGTCCTCCTTCGCGGACACGAAGCCGGCGTTGGACAGCTCGGCGCGCGTGGACGCCAGTTGCCGTCCCAGCGTTTCCTGGCTGTCGGCGTAGATGGCCATGATGAAGTGGTACTCACCCAGCACGAAGTTGCCCGAGGCCAGCTGGTCCATCGCCATGTCCAGCTCGGCGATCTGGCTGACCGCCTTGTCGCCGGAGGAGATCATCATGCCCTTGGTGCGGTCGAGCACCTTGAGCGCGTCCTGGCGGCCCATCGGGCTGAAGGAATGGGTGATGACGTACTCGAAGTCGAGATACTTCAGCCCGTTCATGATGCCCGGGTAGGTACCGTCCGGATATTCCTTGATGTTCAGGATGGCGCCGTACTGGCTCTTGCCGCTCGGCGGGGTGACCACGTAGTCGCCGGTCTTCACCGAGAACATATGGCGGCTGACCGGCAGATACTCCGGCACCGGCGCCGACAGCACCGGCACCGGCTCGTCGATGCGGTTGAGCAGATAGCCGAACAACTCCAGGGTCTCGGAGAACACCACCCCGTTGTCGGCCTCGTACATGCCCAGGCGGCGCGGCGCATATTCCTTCAGCACCGCCTCGACGTTGCCGGCCAGCTCCAATAGCTTGGTCACGGCCTGGTCCTGCTCGGCCTGCAAGCGCTGCACGTCGGAACTCTTTTCCATGAATCGCTTGCTTCCGCCCACGACCGGCTTGTAGAGCATGGTCAGGTACAGCTCGTTGACCATGATCTTCTGCGCCGACAACGCGCCGTAGTACTCGTCCGACATCTGCTGGTTGAACACCTGCTTGAACTTGCTGTCGGACCTGATCCTGCGCCTGCGGCGGATGTCGTGCACCCAGAACGCCACGTTGACGTAGTCGGGCGCGCGCAACGTCTGCAGCATGCGGTTGAACACGTTGTGCCGATGTTCGATTTCCCATTCGTCGCGACCGACGAAGGGCAGGCCGCCCAGATTCCAGCTCAACAAGTAGTCGCCCCCGGTGGTCTTGACCACCGAAGGCGACACATGGCTGGAGAATGGAATGAACTCGCTGATGGGCGTGTCTGGACTGAACATACAGCTCTACCTATCGGATCCCACGGATATCCAGCGTCTGCTGATCACGGGACGGGTTTGGCGTGCAGACCCACATGCCGTCGTGTTCGCGAATATTGCGCACACGGGTCCGCACCTGCAGCCGCAGTCCCAGCAGGCGGAAGATCATCTCGTCGCGCCGGGTCAACTGACGCATGACGAAAATCGCCACCGGAATCATGATCAGCACGAACAGATTGGTGTACATGGCCAACAGCAGAAACCCGCCCGCCACGATGAAGAACGGGACGTAGGGCACGCCCAGGAACATGGGCGGACGGGTACAGCCGCGGAACAGTACGTTCTTCTGCATTAGCTGATGAAGTACTGTGCCTGCTGGACCAGCATCGTGGTGCCGGCGGCACCGCACTCGCCGTACTCGTCGCCGAGGATCCAACCGGCCAGCTGGCCCGCGCCGCCGATCAGCAGGGCGCCGATCAGGATCGTGGAGACGTCGCTGAGGCGCTTGTGGGCGAAGGCGATCTGGTAGCCGGCGAAGATGATGGCAATGGTCACCACCGCGATGGAGGCGATGCCGAGCAGACCAACGATCTGGTCGAGGAAGCCGCAGGTCTGACCTTCGAAGTCGCGGTCCTGGGCGAGGGCCAGCTCCGGCGCGGCCAGGCAGGCAACGAAAGCGACGGCCATCATCGCGGCCGGTGCCGCCTGCTTGATCTGATGAGTCATTGCATCCAGTTTCATTTTCCTTGCTCCTTACTTTGTGATGGTGACGGTGGTGGTGCTTGACGGGGCCGGACCGGCGTCCGTCAGAAAACGAAGGCCTCGTCCCTGCCTGCGTCCCTGGAGGCGGAGGGGTTGGAGACCGTGGAACCAACTACTGCGGGATTGCCGGCCGCCGCAGCGGCGGCCGATGCGGATTGCTGTGCGGGCATGGGCATGGGCGCGGGCGCCTGGACCGGCGGAGCGCCGACCAATCGCACTTTCACCGGCGCCGGTTCGGCAGCCTGGGGAGGCACCTGCGCCATGGCGGCGCCGGCCTGCTGCATCGACATCGGCGCCATCGGTGCCGCCTGCGGCTGCATCTGTGGCGCCGCGACAGGGGCCGACCCGGGCATCGCCGCCTCGGGCATCGCCGACACCGCCATCGGGGACTCCGCCTCGGCGCGCATGCGCCTGGCCAGCAGGGAAGCCGTGCTCGACTCGACCCGCGACGGACGCGACGACGCTTGGGCGCCACTGCGCGCGCCGGCCAGGGCGATCGCCTGGATGTCGGGAGCGTTGCTCACGCCCATCGAGGCCATCACCTTCTGCACGTATCCGTGCCGGAAACCGGTAACAAAGTTGCCCGAGTAATAGCAGCTGAAGGCCTTGCCCCAATCGCCCCCGGCGCGCTGGTGGCACTCGGCCAGGATGCGGGCGCCCGCCTGCAGGTTCGGGCAGGTCTCGAACGCGCGCTCGTAGGTCGACAGGCCGTATTTGGCCAGGTTGTAGCGATTGACCTGGGCCAGGCCGACGGAGAAGTTGTAGCCCTTCTCCTCGAGCATGCGCGCGGTCGCCGTGGCCTCGGCCAGGGTCCGCGGCTGGCGTTGCAGCCGGCCTCCGACGACGCCGATCGCGTAGGGATTGAAAGACGACTCGACCTGGACGACGTGCCGCATGACGTCGCCGGGAACCGCCAGGTCCCAACATCCCATCATTTCCATGCCTGGCAACACGCCATCACCTCCTTGTCACCAGGTGCTCGCAAGGCATGCGAGCACCCCCCCTAGACTGGTCGACGTGTCCGTGGCCCGGTATCGGGCGTCGCATCCATGCGCACGGACTGGGAGCCAAAATACCATACGTTGGCGTCTTGAAGAATCCCCGCTTGTCGCTCATTGACCCCCTCCCGTCTCCGCCATGGCCCGGCGGGGGTCGAAATCGATGCCGGTGATGTAGCGGCGGCCGGCATGCGCCTTGATATGCACCAGGATATCGATGGTCATCATCAGCAGGCGCTTGATCACCGCGAACTCCAGCCCCGAGCCCTCGCTGGAGGCCTTGACCATCAGCGCCAGCTGGTCCCAGGCTTGGGCGGTGCTGCCGGCGTGGCAGCTGGTGATCGAACCCGGATGGCCGGACGCGCAGTTGCGGATGAAGTAGAACGACTCGTCGCCGCGCAGCTCGGCCAGGATGATCCGGTCCGGCTTCATGCGCAGACAGGCCTCCATGCAGCTCTTGGCGGTGACATTGCTGGCGCTCTGGCCGCCCTTCGAATACAGCAGGTGGACCACGTTGGGCTGCTGGATGAACAGCTCGCGGGCGTCCTCGATGGTGACCAGGCGCTCGCTGTCGGGAATGTGGTTGACCAGCGACTTCATGAAGGTGGTCTTGCCGCTGCCGGTCGCCCCGGCCACCACCACGTTCTTGTGGTAGACCACCGCCTTGCGGAAGAACTCGGCGTAGTTGCGCGCATCGCGCAGCTCCAGCAGCTCGCGGTCGTGATCGCTGATCTCGCCGTTCTGCTCGAGGATCTCGCCGAAGAAGCCGTCGCGCTCGTACTGGTCCAGCGACTTGCTGAACTTGGCCGGCAGACGGATCGTGATCGAGACCTTGCCGCTGTCGCAGGCCGGCGGAATCACGAACTGGGCGCGCTGACCGGTCGGAAAGGTCAGCGACACCATCGGGTCGGCGTCGGTGATGCGCTGACCGGTATTGCTCTCGTTGACGACCGCGGTACAGAACTGGCGCGCGCGCTCGAAGGTCAGCGACGGCACCTCGATCCGCTGCCAGCCGGCGCTGGCGGTTTCCAGATACAGCTCGCCGGGCGAGTTGATGCAGATCTCGGTGACGTCGGACGAGCGCAGGTACTCGCCAATCCCGAGCACCTGGTACTGGTACTCGAGAAAGTCGTTGGAAACCGCTACCGGAGCGCTGCCGTTATCCATAGCGATCGGCCGTTCAACGCAGCACGGCCGAGAAGTCGACGTCCTGGGCGACGTAGACGTTGACGATCTCGCCCTGGTTGATGGTGACCGTCGGCGAACGCGCCATGCTCTTGTCCAGCGCCGCGTTCGCCAACCGCTCCATCGTCTTGGCGGTATTGCTCTCGTAGGGGCTCTGCACCACGGTCCCGTTGCTGATGTCGACCTGCTGCGGCCCGTGCTTGGCACCGGCGTACTTGAAGGCGTCGCTGATCATGCTGATCAGCAGGGCCGAGGTGATCCGCTGCGGCCAGTGGGCATCGTAGTGACCGGGGTGCCCGGAACTGCCGAGATTGTCGACGCCCGGGCTGCTCATGTTGATGTCGAGCCCGTTGGGCGTGGTGATGCGATCCCACACCACCGCCACGCGCTCGCCACCGACCGCGCCGGAGCCATAGGAACCCAGGACCTTGGAGCCCTTGGGCAGCAGCAGGCGCCGGCCGTTGATGGAGTACACCGGCTCGGTCACGATGCAGGAAGTGAAACCCGGAACATCGGTCACCACCCGCGTTTCCAGCACGCAGCGGATATAGGTGCCGCGAACCAGCAGGGTGTCGGGCTTATAGAGCGGCTGCGCGCTGGCCGGAGCCCGGCGCATGCGACCGGCCGGATCGTCGTTCGACAACGCGTCCAGATTGGGCATCTCCGGCGGCGTGGTGGTGAGATCGCTCACCCCACCCTGCTCAAGGCCCTGAAGCCGGCGTTCGAGCAGGGTCGGCCCGCGCGGGCCGGCGGGCTGGGCGGCCACCGGCGGCGGCGCCTCGGGCGGCATCGGAAGCTCGGCCAGCGGCACCGGCTGCACCGGCTCTTCCGGCGGAAGCTGCGGCAGCGCCACCTCGGTCGGGGCATCCGGGATCACCACCTGCTCCTCCTTCGGAGGCTGCCTGCGGTCGGAGTCGTCGCCGCCGAACATGCCGCGCGCAAGCCAGATCGCGGTCACCATCAGCAGGCCGACGATGCCGGCGAGGTACATGAGCGCCTTGCGATTCAGGCGCTGGGCGTCGTCGGCCTTGAGCTGCGGCGCGCCCATGTCGAGGTCGGGCGCCCGCTCCTGCCAGCTGGCGGAGTACGGATTTGCCTGCGGGTCCTGCCCCTGCCCCTGACCGGGGGGATTGTTCGGCGTGTTCTGACTCACTTTTGCTGCCTCCTGCGCAGGCCGACGGCGTTCTTACCGTGGCGGATCACCAGGTAGGGATAGGTGCCGTGAACGACGATGGTGTTGCCTTCGACGGTGGTGTTGACGATGAAGTCGTCGCTGTGCTCGCGCTCGCGGCCGAAGATGGCCGGGAAGTTGCCGGTCGGGAACTCGGCCAGATCGCTCATCCGCACGTAGGTGAAGCGGCCGTCGTCGTAGACCGTCGTCGGCACCAGCCACTTCGGCGCCCGCCTCGGCGCGGAGAATTCGTAGTTGAAGTGATAGCCGCGGTCCGGATCGATCTGCGTCTCGATCTCCGTTTCCGGCTCTTCGACCACCGCGGCGGCGGCGGCGAACTCGGTGCTGCCCGGGTAGACGAACTTGATCTTGTACTGGACGCCGGCGGACTTGGCCTGCTCCAGCGCGCGCCAATCGGTGGCGACCACCTTCAGCTCGAAGATGTACGAATTGGTCGCGGTGCGCACCATCATGTTGGTGTCGACATCGACATTCTTGGGGCGCAGATAGAACACATTGCCGCGCCGGGTCAGGTCCCAGCCGCTGCTGAAGCCGGTGCTGTAGTCCTGGATCTGCTCGTGCGGGCTCAGTTCGATCTGGGTGGTGATGCCCAGGCCGGTGCGCACGGGATAGATGCGGTCCGGCTCGTACTCATACTCCTGCACGGCCTGCGCGCGGGCGGTCGAGGCCACGCACACCAGGGCCAGGACGAGGCCAAAACACGAAAGCAGCTTGCTCGGATGATTCATCGGATATTGGCTCCATCGGCAGGATCGGCCTCGGCGGGAACGTTTGCCGGCAGCGCTCCATCGGGATTGGCTGGCATCTGGCCGTCGACCGCACTGGCGGACGGCGGGGAAGCCCCAGGGGTCATCGCATCGCCGCCCTCGGCGCCGGGCTGCACCGACTGCTGCAGCCGCTGCCGCAGCTCGTCCGGCGACGGGAACGCAGGCTCCGGAGGCAACGCCTCTGCGAAGTCGTTCTCGACACGGTATTCGGTGACCTGGAAGCCGAGCGGATTGAGCAGGCGATCGCGCTCGCTGAGCTTCAGGTTGGGCTTGTAGCTGAACTCCAGCGTGGCGATCTTGCCGGTGCGGTCGAGCAGGGTGAACTGCCCGGTGGTCTTGTCGTACAGGCTGCGCTGGAAGCGCACCGTCGCCCCCGTGTAGGGCTTGCCGCCGCCACCGCCCAGCAGGTGGATGCTGACGATGCGCACATGGACGGCCTTGGTGGCGCCGTACACGGCGGAAGGCCGCTGCGGATTCTTCGACGAATAGATGGCCCGGTACGCGGGCGCGACCCGCTCTCCGGCCATCGAGAACACCGTGTACCAGTTGCGGTCGCCGATCAGGCCCGAATCGTAGGACTCGCGCGCCAGCACGAACTGGGAGACGTTGCTCTTGTTGACCGCTTCCTGGGTGGTGATGCTGTTTTTGCCGAAGTTGCCCTGCAGGCGCGCCACGGTCGCGGTACCCGTGTAGGGATCGGCCATGACCAGATACGGCACTTTTTCCTTGAGCGGCAGGAACACGAAATAACCGCCGGCCAGGATCAGCGACATCACGATCGCGCACCAGGCCACCAGCCATGCCCGGCGCTGGCTGCGGCGGGCGATATCGGCCACGGTCAGTTCATAGTTGACCGCCTGGGCGACCGCCTGGTCGATCTGGGGCGACGACGTCTTCTTGCTTCCGAACATGGCGCGCCCCGATCAGTTCCCGGCATCGACCGGCGCCATGGCGGCGCCACGGACGACGATCTGATTGTTTTCGAGGGCGATGACCACGCCCTGCGCGGCGTAGGCGTCGCTCAGCGCGCCCAGCGCGGCCTGCAGGTCGGTGGTGTGGATGTCGGCGACGGGCTCGTACAGGGTGTAGTCGTTTTCATGCAGGTACGACAAACTCACCTTCCTGTCGCGCGCCCACCGGCTCAGCATGTTCTTGAGCGTGCCGTCGGCGGGCGATGCCTGGAACAGGTAGGTCGGCTGCAGCGGAATCGCCTCCGGCGCCTCGGCAAAGCCGTTGACCGGCTTCCAGCGGCCCCGGACACCGGGCGCATCGGGAGTACCACAGCCGGCCAGCACGGCCAGCAGCGCAATTGCGACGAGGATGCGGCGTACCACGAAAGAAACAGGGAAGTTCACGGCGTCACTCTTCGGCTGAAATGCAAACGGAGGCCACCCGCGCGCACCCTGCGGCGCGCACGGACATGGCGGACACGAACGACTCCAGGGCGCCAACGGGCCCTGCAGGCAAGCGGGATCGGGGAGCGTGCGAGGAATGCCACGCAGCAGCGGAATCAATCCGATTACAAAGGGCAAAGCGCCGCTTCGCGAGGCGCGTAGCCCGTTCCATGGCCGCCATGTCCTTCCGTTCCCCCTGTTACAACAATCCTTCAAACGCATACTTCGATGAGGGCCCGGAACAACTCGTCCGAATCGCTTCGGAGCATTGCATCAACATGCCATTTCATCGAACCATTTCCACCCACGTTAGAGGTGGGCTTTTTTAAGGTACCGGTGTTCGCGACAACTCGTCAAGCCACGTCCGCCCCCGTATGCTTGGGACGGCCGACACTCGCTGGAACCGACTTCCGGCCGCAAATAAAGTGATTGATGTCACATTTATTCACCACTTGCCGCTAGACCAAACTTCATAACGGTGCACGGATTGCGTTACAGGATATGGATGCTGCTGGGACTGATGCTGGCTTCGCCGGCACAGGCGCTGGATATCGAGCCGATCCGGATCCGCTCGGCCCAGGGTCAGCCCTTGCTGGCCGAGATCCCGATCGAGGCCACACCGGAGGAGCTGCGCGGCTTGCGTGCGGAACTGGCGCCCGCGGTGGTGTTCGCGCGGGTCGGGCTGACCCGGCCGCAAGGCGCGGTCGCCGGCCTGCGCTTCGCCGTGATCGACTCCGCGCGCGCGCCGGTGATCCGGGTCACCACCGCCGCACCGGTGGAGGAGACCTTCTTCACTTTCCTGGTCCAGCTCGAATGGGACTCGGGACAGATGATCCGCGAGTTCTCGGTGGCGCTGCAGGATCCCGCCTCGATGCCGGTGGCGGAACCGCCGGCGATCGCGCTCCCGGAAACCGGGCCCACCATTGCCGTGGGCCCCGACCCCGCGGCCGTCGAACCGGTCGCGCCCATCGAGCTGGCGATGCCGGCGACGGAAGCGGCCCCGA
>NZ_VICD02000241.1 GCF_006546735.2 Marilutibacter maris
CATCGCCGCCTCGACCCCGACTGGTGGGTCTACAGCTTCACCCAGCTCGCCCACGCCGACGGCGGTGGCGACCGCGCCGCCGCGTCCACCGTGGCGGTGGCCGGCGGCCATGACGAGCCGGTGCCGGAGGAGGCCGACGAGGCCGTGTTCGATCCGCGCTTCGCCGGCACCCGCTTCGGCGTCGCCCTGCACGCCGCGTTGGAGGAGACCGACTTCGCCGCCTGGCGCGACTGGCGGCCCGGCGACGCCGCGCCCGATGGCGAGGGCGTGCACATCGCCCGTGCGCTGGAAGCCAACGGCTATGCCGCCGACGCGCTGGAGGACGGCATCGCCTTCACCACCGCGCTGGCCGGGCACACCCTCACCGTGCCCCTGCCCGAAGGCCTGCGTCTGTGCGATCTGGCCCCCGGCGAACGGCGCCCGGAGATCGAATTCCAGTTCGCCCTTGCGCCGACCCGGGTCGATGCGCTGCTGCGCCTGCTGCACGCGCACGGCGTGGTCGGCAGCCGCCACGGCTTCGGTCTGCGCCAGCGGCTGGAAGGCCTGATGACCGGCCTGATCGACCTCACCTACCGCCATGACGGACGCTGGTACGTGCTCGATTACAAGTCCAACCGCCTGCCGCGCTACGACGCGCCCGCGCTCGCGGCGGCGATGGCCCACAGCGAGTACGACCTGCAGGCGCTGATCTACACCCTGGCCCTGCACCGCTGGCTGCGCTTCCGCCTCGGCGACGGCTATGACTACGAACGCGACTTCGGCGGCATCCGCTACCTGTTCTGCCGTGGCCTCGACGCCGCGCGCGCGGATTCGCCCGGCATCCACGCGCAGCGCTTCGAGCCGGCGCTGGTGCAGGCACTGGATGCGCTGTTCGCGGGCGAGGCGTCCGCGGCCCCGGGAGCGCCGGCATGAGCGCGCCGTCCCTGCTCGCGGCGCTGTGGCGCGGCGGCCAGCTGCGCACGCTCGACCACGCATTCGCGCAGAGCCTGCTGCGGCTGGATCGCGACACCCCGGACGAGGTCCTCGCCGCCGCCGCGCTGGCCTCGCTGGCGGTGTCCC
>NZ_VICD02000026.1 GCF_006546735.2 Marilutibacter maris
CCAAGGCCCCGGCGCGCAAGAAACGCGCGCGGCGCCCGTCCAGGCTCAAGCCCGACGAGGTGGTCGAACTGTTCGAGCGCTTGAAGTGGCTGAATCCGAAGCCGACCACCGAGCTGGAGTTCGGCTCGCCCTACGAACTGCTGGTCGCGGTGACGCTTTCGGCACAGGCCACCGATGTCGGGGTCAACAAGGCGACCCGGCGATTGTTTCCGGTCGCCAACACGCCGCAGGCGATCGCCGCACTGGGCGTGGACGGGCTGAAGCCCTATATCTCGACCATCGGTCTCTACAACACCAAGGCCGCCAACGTGGTGGCGATGGCGCAGCAACTGCTCGAGCACCACGACGGCGAGGTGCCGCGCGAGCGCGCCGCGCTCGAGGCCCTGCCCGGGGTCGGCCGCAAGACCGCGAACGTGGTGCTCAACACCGCGTTCGGCGAACCGACGATGGCGGTGGACACGCACATCTTCCGGGTCTCCAACCGTACCGGCCTGGCCCCGGGCAAGACCGTGCGCGCGGTCGAGGACGCCCTGTTGCAGGTGGTGCCGGCCGCGTATCTGCAGGACGCGCACCACTGGCTGATCCTGCACGGGCGCTATGTCTGCAAGGCCCGCAAGCCCGACTGCCCGCAGTGCGCGATCCGCGACATCTGCCGCTATCCCGACAAGACCGAGGGCGCGCCGGAACACTGAAGACGGACCGCTCCGCCGCGTCCGCGCCCCTCACGAACCGTCATCCGGACGCGACACCCGCGGCCGGATCGCGTCGACGCGCGTCGCATCGCCGCCGCACCACTGTCACCCGGGCGACATCAGTCGTGCGCGCGCTCGCGCAACCATTTCGTGGCGACCCATTTCTCGCCGGCGGTGACCGGCGCGCCGCCGTGCAGACTGAGGGTCATCGGATGCGGACGGTCGTAGCTGAAGAAGACCGCGTTGCCCTTGACCGCGGCCGCCTCGAAACCGACCTCGGGAAAGGTCGTGGCGCCGCCGCCGCGCGGTGTATTGAGGTACATCACCAGCGATGCGACCCGCTGCCCGCCGCGTTGCAGGATCTTCGCCGTGCCCGGACGGTCGGGATCGAAGTAGTCGTAGTGCGGTTTGTACTCGGCACCGGGCCCGTAGCGCAGCACCTGCAGGCCTTCGCCGCGATCCATCGGCCAGTCCAGCAGTCTGGCGATGCGCGCCTCGATCCTCCGGCACAACGCGTCGCCGCCGCGCTCGAAGCTCATGCCCTGGCTGGTGCGTCCCTCGTGGACGATGTCGCCGCCGGTCTCCAGATCGACGGTCGCCGAACGCGACAGCCGCGAACGGGCGAACGCCACCATCCGCTCGCACTCCTCGTCCGACAGCAGGCCGCCGAACACGATCACCCGCGGATGGCGCACGCTGGCCAGCACCTGCACTTCGCGATCGCCGGCATCGACGACCGAAGGCCCGTTGAGTCCGATCGGCGCCGGCACCCGGCTCGGCGCGGGAAGACCATTCTCGCGCGCGTGGGCTTCGAGGAAGCCGCGGGTGGCGGTCTCGATCGCGTCGATCGCCGCCTGCTGCTCCCAGCCGCTTTCCAGTAGCGGTTCCAGCACCGCTTCCGGCGGCTGTCCGGCGCGGACCTGGTCGAGTATCCACTGCTCCAGTTCGGCGGTGAGTTGGCTGGTTTCGGTCATGTTCCCGGACCCTGCATGTTCGTCGAAGCGCCGGGGCGCATGTTTTTCGTTGCGGTCGTATGTCATTGCGATTCCGTCGATGCGATCTCGCATGAGCGCGCGCAAAGCGTCGCGTTCGACGCCGCCGCCATATTCCGGATCGACGGTCGTCGAAGCACGGATCGCCGCGGGACATTCGATCCCGATTTCATCCGCGCCGCCCCCGGAACCTGCGCGGACATTCCACTGTGGTCATTTTCGATGACCGCAATGTTTCATTTTTCACATGACGTTTTTGTGGCGTTTTCGTTGGTTAAATCCACGTTATCACTGAAAAGAACCTGTCACAGGACAGGCCTATAACTTTTCGCCGACTCGTCCGCACCGCAGCGCGCCCGCAGCACGGACCGATTCGATTACGGCCGCAAACCCCGTTCTCGAAAAAGCACATCGACGGATGGTTCGGGCGCGAACACCAGGCACGGGACAACGGGCACGAGCGCGCGTTCGATTCGACGCGCGAACGGACAGGGGACGGAGCGGGACCGGTCGTTGCGATCGCGACAGGACGCGTGATCGACGAGCGGTTCTGGCCGGGCTCGAACGTGTTTGAACCAACCCAAACGATCGGAGAGCAAGAGAATGACTTCTCGCAACAACTGCAGGACCCTGCTGATGACCTTCGGCGCGGTCCTCGCACTCACCGCTTGCGGCGG
>NZ_VICD02000242.1 GCF_006546735.2 Marilutibacter maris
TGATCCGCCAGGCCGGGGTCGACGCGGTGCTGCGCCGGCTGCGCAGCGTCTACGAGGGCCGGCAGGCGGACGCCCCCGTGCCCGGCGCCATCGAAAGGAGCCACTGAGCGATGTGCGGGATCGCCGGCATCGTCGCCGCCCAGGGGCGACCCGCGCCGTCGGCCGCACTCGGACGGCGGATGATCGATGTCATCCGCCATCGCGGTCCGGACGACAACGGCCTGCACTGCGACGGACAGGCGGTGCTGGGAATGAGCCGGTTGTCGATCATCGATGTCGCCGGCGGACACCAGCCCGCCTATGCCGCCCAGGACCGGGTCTGCATGGTGTTCAACGGCGAGATCTACAACTTCTGCGAGCTGCGCCGCGACTTCGAAAGGCAGGGCGCGCGCTTCCGTACCCGCGGCGAGGCCGAGGTGATCCTGCACGCCTACCTGCGCCACGGCGCCGACGCGATCGCGATGCTGGACGGCATGTTCGCCATCGCGATACGCGACCAGCGCAGCAACGAACTGCTGCTCGCCCGCGACCGTTTCGGCGAGAAGCCGCTCTACTACGCCCATGGCCCGTTCGGACTGCTGTTCGGTTCCGAGCTCAAGTCGCTGCTGCAGTCTCCCGACTGCCCGCGCGACATCGACCCCGACGCGCTGTCGGCCTACCTCGCCTACGGCTACGTGCCGTGCCCACTGAGCATCTTCGCCGGCGTCAGCAAACTGCCGCCCGGTCACCTGCTGCGCTACCGCAACGGCGGCGTCGAGCTGCGCCGCTACTGGCGTCCCAGCCTGGCCACGCGCACCGCCCTGGACGCGGGCGAGGCCGGCGAGAAGCTCGTCGAGCTGCTCGATCGCGCGGTCTCCAGCCGACTGGTCTCCGACGTGCCGTTCGGCGCCTTCCTCAGCGGCGGACTGGACTCCAGCACGGTGGTCGCACTGATGACCCGCCACCTGAGCCGACCGGTCAAGACCTTCAGCATCGGCTTCAAGGAAGCCGCCTTCAACGAACTGGCCGACGCGCGCCGGGTCGCGCGGCACCTGGGCACCGAGCACCATGAACTGGTGGTCGAACCCGACGCGGTCGCCCTGCTGGAACGCCTGGTCTGGCATTTCGACGAACCCTTCGCCGACTCCTCGGCGGTGCCGACGTTCCTGGTGTCGCAGCTGGCGCGGCAGCACGTGAAGATGGCCCTGACCGGCGATGGCGGCGACGAACTGTTCGGCGGTTACGACCGCTACCGCCGGCTGCTGGCGATGGAGCGGCTGGGACCGCTGCGCGCGCCGGCGGGTTCGGCGCTGCACCTGGCCGGCGCGATCCTGCCCGATCCGCTCGGCGGCCGTCTGCAACGGATCGGCGAGCGCCTGCGCCTGCCGTTCCGGCAACGTTACCTCAGCGCGGTGGCGCTGATGCGCGCCGATACCGCGGCCGCGCTCAACCCCGCTGCCGGCGGCCCGGAGCACTATCGGCTGCCCATGCTCGACGCGCCCGGCGCCGATCTGGGCGCCGGCGGCTCGGCGCTGGACCGCGCGGTCGCGATGGACCTGCAGAGCTACCTGCCCGACGACATCCTGGTGAAGCTCGACCGGATGGCGATGGCCAACTCGCTGGAAGGGCGCTCGCCGTTCCTGCATCCGGAACTGGCCGAGTTCGCGCTGTCCCTGCCCGAGTCGCTGCGGGTATCCGGCGCCGACACCAAGGTGCTGCTGCGACGGGTCGCGTCGCGATGGCTGCCGCCGCCGGCGATCTCGAAACCCAAGCAGGGCTTCGCGGTACCGCTGGCGGACTGGTTCCGCGGACCGCTGCTGCCATTGGTCGCCGATACCCTGGCCAGTCGCGCATTCCGCGAACGCGGGCTGTGCGACCCGAAGGCCGCCCGGGCCCTGCTGGACGACCATGTCGCTGGCCGGGCCAACCGCGATCAGGCGTTGTGGCAGGTGACCTGCCTCGAACTGTGGGCCAGGCGGTTCCTGGACACGACGGCGCAGGAGGAGCCCTCATGCTGCTGCGCCTGACCCTTGCCCTCGCGATCGTGTTGATGCCGAACCTGCTGTACCTGAAGTTCGGCGCGGCGATCCCGGGCCTGAACCCGGCCAACCTGTTGCTGCTGCTCCTGGTCGGCGCATTGCTGCTGTCGGACCGCCGCCAGGCGCCGATCGCCCCGGGCGTCATGACGCCGCCGCTGCTGTTGTGGGTCGGGGCCCTGACGATAGGCTTCGTCATATCGATCACGACCTCGCCGATGAGCTTCGTCGAGGACCTGACCTATCTGAAGAACCTGGTGTTCTTCCCGCTGCTGTATTTCGTCTACCGCCGTTGCGGCCTCGACCTGCGCTGGACCCGCCGGCTGATATACCTGTCGATGGCGGTCGCGGTGGTGGCCGGGCTGGACGCGGCGATCGATGCGGCCTCCTTCGACATCAACCAGTACTCCGACGCGCAGCGCAGCGCGGGACCCTTCGGCGGCGTGAACGCGTCCAACCGCGCCGGCGTGTTCTACGCGATGTTCCTGCCGCTGCCGCTGGCGGTCGTCCTGTTCGGCCGGGGCCGACCGTGGCTGAGACTGGCGGCGCTGCTGGGATGCGCGATCCTGGCGATCGCGATCATGGCGACGTTCTCCCGCCAGGCCTACCTGATCGCGATGGTGATCTTCGCCCTGTTGCTGCTGCGACGCAGCGTGCTGCTGGCGGCGATGCTGGCACTGGTCATGATTCCCTCGATCGCGCTGCTCCCGGACGCGGTCAACGAACGGATATCGGCGACCCAGCAGTACGACGCGGTCGGCGCGGTCCAGCTCGACAGCAGCACCGCCAGCCGCTTCGAGATCTGGTCGGGCGCGTGGAAGATGTGGCAGGACCACCCGGCCGGCGTGGGGATCAACCGCTTCCCGCACTACCTGGGCGACTACTCGCACACCTACGAGTCGCGCGATGCCCACAATGCCTTCGTGCTGATGCTCGCCGAGTGCGGCGTTCTGGGCGTGATCGCGATGCTCTGGCTGCTGTGGCGCCTGCTCAAGCTCGGCCTGACGCTGCGCGAGGTCGCGCTGCCGGACGACCACGAAACCCGCGCCCTCTACCTCGGCTTCCTGGGCGCCATCCTGGCCATGGCCCTGGGCAACGTCTACGGGACGCCCTTCTTCGACGGCCTGGTCATGGGCAACTTCTGGGCGCTGTGCGGTCTGGTCGAGCACTACGCCGCACTCAAGCTGGAAGCCGTGCAGGGGGCGCCCCCGGCGGAGGACGAGTTGCCGGAACGGCAGGCGATCGGCGCCTGCTTCCCGCTGTCGGCCCGAGCCATGCCAGGCCGCTACGCCTCCGACGGCCCCCCCGTCGAACCCCGGCTGCCGGGCCGGCGCGCGCCGCCATGAAACGCGCCCGCCTGCGCGCGACGCTGGCCGTGGCATGCCTGTGCTGCACATGCACGGCGGCAACGGCGGAAACCTTCCACGTCCGCGACGACGGCGGCGACGGCGACCAGTGCACCGGACTGGCGGACGCCCCCTACCCCGGCCACGGCCGCGCGCAGCCCTGTGCGTGGAGCCACCCGTTCATCGCCCTGCCGCCATCGGGTCCGGCGCGCATCCGCGGCGGCGACACCCTGCTGATCGGACCGGGCGCGTACCGCATCGGCCCCGGCGTTCCCGGCGCCGGCGCCTGCACCGGCGACGCGGCCCCCGCCTGCAGTCTGGGCCCTCCGCCCGATGGCCCCTCGCCGCAACGACCGACCCGGCTACTGGGCGCGCCTCCCGGCACCGCCTGCGACGCGCCTCCGCAGTTATGGGCCGGCACCGGCAACCGTGCGGTGATCCGACTGGACGGCAGCGACAACATCGAGATCGGCTGCCTTGAAATCACCGACCGCAGCGCCTGCATCGTCGGCTATCCGCGCCGCGGCGATGGCGCACTCGAGGACCTGCGCTGCGGCAGCCCCGACGAACCCGGCAACGACTGGGGCCGCGACGGCATTCTCGCCCGCGACGCCGGCAACGTGACCCTGCGCGATGTCGACATCCACGGCATGGCCGGCAACGGCATCCGCGCCGGGCGCCTGCGCGACTGGACCTTGCTGCGGGTGCGGCTGCATGCCAACGGCTGGGCCGGCTGGGACGGCAATGTCGGCGACGCCTCCAATCCCGAATCGGGCAACCGCGGCGGCATCCGCTTCCGCGACAGCGAGATCTCCTGGAACGGCTGCGCCGAGCGCCATCCCGACCGCGGCCTGACCGGCTGCTGGGCGCAGCAACAGGGCGGCTACGGCGACGGTCTGGGCACCGCGCGCAGCGGCGGCGACTGGCTGTTCGACAACGTGCGCGTGCACCACAACACCTCCGACGGCCTCGACCTGCTCTACCTGGACGGCAGCGGCAGTGTCACCCTGAGCCGGGTGCTGGCCTTCGCCAACGCCGGCAATCAGGTCAAGACCTCCGGACCGATGCGGATCGAGAATTCGATCCTGGACGGTTCCTGCGCCTATTTCGCCGACCTGCAGCGGGCATCGCCGACACGCGCGATCATGGCCGCCCGCGACCATTGCAGGGCGATGGGCAACACCCTGTCGGTCTCCTTCACCGGCGATTCGCAGGCGCTGATCCGCAACAACACGATCTCCGGCCAGGGCGACTGCCTGCTGGTGACCACCGGCGGCACATCCGGCGCGCGCGCGCAGGTCCGGAACAATCTGCTGGTCGGCGCGGCGCAGTGGCAGCCGGGTGATACCGCGGCGGGGGACACCACCTGCGCCCACTACGCCGTCGACGGCGACGCGACGGTGACGTTCGAGCGCAATCTGTTCTGGCGGGTGAAACCAGGACGCTGCCCGGACGGCAACCGCTGCGACCGCCCGCCGCATCTGCTCGATTCCGGCGACGAGGCGCGACGCTGGGCGCCGGCCGCGGGCAGTCCGCTGATAGACGGCGGAATCCGCCTGGAAGGCCTGGACCGCGACTACTTCGGCAGGTCCCGCGACGGCCGCCCGGACATCGGCGCGATCGAAGCGGGGACGGACCAGGCCGCCAGCGACTGAACGCCCCCCTCACTCCCCGTCGGAGCCGCGCCAGGCCCGCACGCGGTAGTGGGCCAGTCCGACCAGCTCATGCACCGCCGCTTCGGTCTTCTCCAGCGCACTGCTGCCCGGCACCAGCGACCCGGGCAGTCCGAACGGCAGTTGCCGGCGGTCGGTCGCCAGCGGGCACACCTGGAAGCCTGCGCGGGTCAATGCGAAGCGCGCCCGCGGCATATGCATCGCCGAGGTCACCAGCACCACCCGCGGCGGCAGCGCCGGCCGTTGGCGGCGCAGACCCTGGGCGTTCTCCCAGGTCGTGCTCGACCCCGCCTCCATCCTCAGCGCGGCGGTGTCGACGCCCAGGCGCTGTGCATAGGCGGCCATCAGCGACGCGGTCGCGACCGTGTCGCCGTCGGGCGTGGCGCCAAGCCCGGGCTGCGGTCCGCCCGACATCACCAGCACGCGACCGGGACCCGCGGACCACCAGGCGACACCGGCTTCGACACGGCGCCGACTGCTCAGGCTCAGTACCCGGAAGTCGCCGGCATCGACGGGCGTGTCGTCGATCGCGCCGGCCAGGACCACGGCGACGTCGACCTCACCGTCGCCGCAGCCTGCCCCGGAGACGGGTACCGGTTTCTCCAGCATCGCCACCAGCAGGTTGGCGACCATCGGCGTCATCGCCAGCACCGCCAACACCGCCGCCATCGCGCAGGCCCACGACAGCGCGCGGGCGCGCCGTCCCCGCGAACGCGCGCACAGGCAGACGCCGACCAGGGCCAGCAACAACCAGCTCAACGGCGACAGAATCCACATGCGGCGATCGCCCCCGGTATCGAAGGAGCCCGGGTCAGGCCAGACCCAGGGACTTGAACCTGAATACCGCCTCGCGCAGCTTCCTGTCCAGCGCCAGCACCGGCAACAGATAGAACAAGCCCCACGCCACGCCGCCGGCGATCACCTGCCTCAGCGGCGCGTCACCCAGCAGATCCCGCGCGAAGCCGGCCGCCGCGATGAACATGGCCGCCGCCCCCAGCGCGACCAGCAGGCGCCTGCGCTCCGGGAACTGCAGCAGCTCGCGCGGACAGAACACGCACCGCGAGGTCGCCAGCATCAGGTAGCTCGCGACGGTGGCATAGACCGAGCCCATCACCCCGAAACGCGGAATCCAGACCAGGTTGAGCAGGATGTTGACGGCGGTCGCCGCGAGGGTCAGCAGCATCACCGTCTTGGTCCGCTTCTTGAGCAGCAGCCCGTAGCCGCTGACATCGAGCATCGGCAACAGCGCGAACAGCGCCCCCAGCCACATGAACACCGGTCCGGACGCGCGCTTGCTCGGCCCGGTCATCACTTCCAGCACATCGGCGCCCACCACCCATATCGCCGCCCCCACGCCGATCGAAACGTAGGTGACCGGCAGCAGGACCCGCAGCTTCAGCGCCCTGACCTCATCCGCGCCCGAGGTGCCGTGCACACGATTGGCGACCGGGTTGAACGCGCCCCACAGCGGATCGCTCATGATCACCGACACCTGCATCGCCAGCGCGCTGCCGATCGTGTAGACGCCGACCGAGGCGTAGTCGCCGAGCATGCCCTTGAGCATGATCCGGTCGATCGAGACCAGCATCATGCCGACCATCTCGTTCACCACCAGCGGCAGGCTGTAGGCGAGCGACGCCCGGTACGCGGACACGTCCAGCGATCCGCGCGAGAACGACAGGTTGCGGAACACCCACCACGCGTAGCCCGCCGCCAGCAGCAGCGCGGCGGCGATCTTGCCGGCATAGACCGACATCGCGCTGCGCTGGATCCAGTAGACGAACGACAGGATCAGCACCAGTTCTACCCATCGCCACGAGACCCGGCTGGCATTGAGCAGCCCCGAGCGCTCGCTGACCCGCAGGGTCATCTCGACGTGGCTGATGAACACCAGCAGCGGCATCAGCACCAGCGCGCCCCAGAACACCGGCGACACCTTGACTCCGCCGAAGCCCACCACGCCCATCGCGACCAGGGCCAGTGCGCCCCACAACAGCAGGGACACCACCATCGGCACCAGCACCAGGTTGGTCGCGAAGTGCCGCAGCCGCGCCTCGTCGCCGCCGAACGGATACAGGCGCAGGATCGCGTGCTGTCCGCCGAGCTTGACCACGGCGATGGCCAGCATCAGCCAGGTATCGAAGTAGCCCAGTATTCCGTACTGGGTGTTGTCGAGCATGCGGGTGAGTGCCGGGAACGACACGAACCCGGCGGCCATGATCAGGACCGTCGCGCTGGAATAGCGCAGGTAGTGCCGGCCCAGGCTGACGTTCGCCTGCGCGCCCATCTAGCCCCCGCCGGCGCCCGGTGACACGCGGCCCGACCGGGGCGTCCGCTCGGGGGCGGTCCCCCTGCAACGTCGTCGCATTTCCATGGCCCTTGCGCTGGTGGTGACTGCGGCGCTCGAGGGCGCCATCGCTGACGGCGGGACCGCCTCCATGCCGCCACGGAGGCACCGCGCAAATCCGCGCAACGGCCCGCGCCACCCCTTCTAACGCGACCGGCATCACGGCGAGGACAACGGCGCCGTCGCGGATTCGGCCGAGCCCCCGGGCCGCGTCGAGACCTCACCTCGCCTGTTCATCCGGCCCTGTCGGAAGCGACGGCTTGCTGTTGTGTGAATCAAACCCCCGTCGCCCTAAGTCTATGACGCAGTTCCGTTTTTTGTCGCTGTTTGCGCGACGCAGTGCACAAAAGGCCCGCCGGTGCGCCCCTAGCATCGCTTCCGGCTTCGGGGAGGCCGCTTCTTCCACTTGCAGTCTCAGTGAATGGCGTCTTTGGCGTCGGAGTTTGTTGAAAAAAATGATCAGATCGAACCTGAGCCGACGCGCTCTCTGTTTTCTACTCGCACCGCTTGGCCTGGCCGTGATTGGCTCGGCGCAGGCGGCCACCACCTACTACGTACGGACCGACGGCGGTAACGCCACCCAGTGCAACGGCCGCGCCAACAGCCCCTACCCGGGCAGCGGCAGCAATCAGTCCTGTGCCTGGAAGCACCCCTACTACGCCCTGCCCAGCAGCGGGACCCCGCGCATCGCCGGCGGCGACACCCTGGTGATCGGCTCCGGCGAATACAAGATCGGCTACGGCGCCGAGGGCATGGCCGGCAACTGCGCGGCCGGCGACCGCAGCGCGTGCTCGCTGGGCAAGGTTCCCAGCGGCCCCAGCAGCAGCCAGAAGACCCGCATCCTCGGCAACAGCAAGTCGCCGCCGAAGCTGTGGGGCGCCGAGCGCAGCTGGAGCGTGATCAACCTCAACGGCAGCTCCAACGTCGAGCTGGGCTACCTGGAAATCACCGACAAGGACCAGTGCGTGTCCGCGCACAGCGTTTCCAGCGCGGCCTGCAATCGCAGCTCGACGCCGTACGGCAACTGGGCTTCGATCGGCATTTCCGCCAGCGACTCGGGCAACGTCCACATCCACGACGTCGACATCCACGGCATGGCCCTGCAGGGCGTGAACGCCGGCCGGATCAGCAACTGGACGCTGGAGCGGGTCAAGATCAACGCCAACGGCTGGGCCGGCTGGGACGGCAACGTCGGCTCCAACAGCTCCAACTCCGGCAGCATCATCTTCCGCGACGGCGAGATCGCCTGGAACGGTTGCGGCGAGAACCCGAGCACCGGCGCGCCGGTCAACTGCTGGGGCCAGAAGGCCGGCGGCTACGGCGACGGCCTGGGCACCTACCTGACCGGCGGCCAGTGGCTGTTCGAGGACATGTTCGTCCACCACAACACCTCCGACGGTCTCGACATGCTGTACATGGACGGCGCCGACGGCAGCTCGGTGACGATGCGTCGCGTGTACGCGGTCGACAACGCCGGCAACCAGCTCAAGGTCAAGGGCAACAGCACCATCGAGAACTCGGTCGTGGTCGGCAATTGCGCCTACTTCGCCGGCAAGTACTACATGCAGTCCGGCGACATGTGCCGCGCCTCCGGCAACGCGATCTCGGTGAGCCTGTCGTCCAATGACAAGGCCTACATCCGCCACAACACCATCACCGGTGAGGGCGACGGTCTGATCATGACCACCGAAGGCGATTCCAGCGCGACCACCACGATCCAGAACAACGTGCTGATCGGCGCCAACGACTACCTGGCCACGCTGGCCGGCAGTCCGCAGTTGGCGGTGGCCCATATCGTCTACAACAGCTCGGCCAGGTCGGTCTACGCCGGCAATCTGATCTGGAACGTCAAGAACAACCAGTGCCCGTCCGGCAGCATCTGCGGCCAGAACCCGAAGCTGACCAACCTGAGCCTGGACAACTTCGACGCGATGCCGCTGTCGGGCAGCCCCGCGGTCGATGCGGTATCGGTGCTCTCCGGCGTGACCACCGACTTCTACGAGGCCCCGCGCCCGTCGGGCAGCAAGTCGGACATCGGCGCGGTCGAGGTCCAGGCCGGCGGCAGCACGCCCGACCCGACGCCGACCTGCACCCGTGCCAAGCCGACGGTCTCGTTGACCGGTCCGACCGACGCCATCGCGGTCGGCCTGAGCGTCAACTACACCCTCAAGGTCACCAACAAGGACAGCTCGGGCTGCGGCAACACCAGCTTCGCGCTGGCGCGCTCGGTGCCCAGCGGCTGGACCGGCACGCTCTCGGCCAGCAACGTGACCCTGGCCCCGGGCGCCAGTTCCACCACCACCCTCAGCGTGGCCGCCGGCAACGGCACCAGTGCCGGCGCCTACAACATCGGCGCGGCCACCAGCAGCGCGGTGGGCAGCACCCATACGGCCAGCGCCAGCGCGGTCTTCAACGTCAAGGAGGTCAACACCTCCAGCGGCCAGGTGACCCAGGCCCTGGGCACCGACAAGAGTGCCTACATCGGTGGCGAGACCGTCTACATGAGCGCCCTGGTCAAGATGGACGGAGAGCCCGTGGCCGGCAGCATGGTCCGCTTCACCGCGGTCAAGCCCAACGGCATCGAGATCGTGATGAGCGCGACCACCGACGCCCAGGGCTATGCCCGCGCCAGCTTCGTCAGCGGCACCGGCCCCAGCTCGATCGGCAGCTACGGCCTCAATGCGGTCGCCAGCGTCGGCGACAAGACGGTGACCTCGACCGCCAGCTTCACCGTCAACGACGGCAGCGGCGCGACCGAGCCGGTCGAGCCCGATCCGGTCGAGCCCGAGCCGACCGATCCGCCGGTGGTCGTGGTGCCGCCCGAAGGTGAAGGCCTGGTCCAGGAGATCGAAGTCAACAAGGGCCTGTACGGCCTTGGCGACGATGTCCGCATCTCCGGCCGCGTGCTCGACGACGGCGAGGCGGTGACCGGCGCCCGCGTCGACCTGCGTGTCTACCGCCCCAATGGCAGCATCCAGAAGCTGCGCGCCTACACCGACGCGGACGGCCGCTTCGAGGCCATCCATTCGATCGGCTACAACAAGAAGGAAGCGGGCGACTACACCGTCAGTTCGACGGTCAGCGCCAACGGCGACGACGCTACTGCCACGGCGAGCTTCACCGTGGCCCGCTAGACCCGGCCACAGGCCGGCTCCCCACCCCGCGCCCGGGGCGGGCGCCGGCGCGGTCCGGAACCTGGCATTCGGATCGGGCGAGGCAACTCGCCCGATCTTTTTTGTCCGCGCGACACCGCGCTTTGGATCACCCGCCCGCGGCCGCTCCTGCCGACGCGCCCAGCCCACCGGCGCCGGCCGCCGGCTCCGCGCGATGCGTGCCGCCGTAGGCGAAGCCGCGCACGTCGATGGTTTCCATGCATCCCGAGCGGCTGTAGGTGTGGCATCCGTCGCGGGCACCCGCGGTCGCGGCATCGAGCCTGCCGAGCCTCCGCTCGCGATAGCGCTCCGGCCCCAGCTCCAGGATCTCGTGAAACACGACGGCGGCGCCGTAGGCTTCGACACAGTCCTGCGACGGTCGCACCAGGCGTCCGCGGTCGACGAACAGACGCCCGGCCATGCGCGCGCGGCCGGCATCGTCGACGATCGGATTGGCGGGATGCGGCCGATACGGCCCGGTCAACGCCTCGGCGACGAACAGGAACAGACTGTCGCAGGAACTGGCGCCGCCCTCGGCAACATTGGCGAACAGGTACCAGTGCCCGTCGTGGAAGTGCAGCACCGGATCGACCACCGGCCAGCCGCGCAGCAGCTCCGAGTACGGTTGCCAGTCCAGCGCGGTGGCGCCGCGCCGGTACAGGGTGACGCGGCGATCCTGGCCGGACTCCACGGTCATGAACCGCTCCCCCCGCCAATCGAACAATTGCGGGAACGAGAGATGGAACGGCCGCCGCAGGGCGACACCGATCCGCTCGGCCGTGCCGCCGGCATCGATGCGCAGACAGGCGATCACCCCTGCGTTGACGTCGTCCGGACACTCCTCGACATACACCAACTCGTCCTCCGGGCCGCCGATCACGCATGGGTCGGCCCAGTACCAGCCGTCCGGCGCCGCCAGTTCGATGCAGCCGGCCGCGTCCGGGTGCGCCGGGTCCAGCGACCGGGTCTGTCGACGCACCAGCACCGACCAACGGCCCTGACGACGGCGCACCCGCTGCCAGCGCTCGTGCATCCGCACGCCGATCGCGGCGAGAAAGGCCCGGCCCACCGCCAGCGGTGCGGTCGTGGGGGCCAACGGCGCCAGCCTCAGGCGGCGGACGCCGCGGTCGCCACCGCAGGAGGACGTCCGCTCGCGCGCGTGTGCCAGCAATGCCCTGAGCATCAGCGACGGCAGTTTGTCGCAGGCCCGCTTCAATTGACCGTCCAGCGCCGCGCGGCAGGTCGCCATCCGGCCACCTGACAAGCGTCGCCAGCCGTCTTTCCGCGACTGCAGTTGCAGCGCCACCGACGTCGCCGCGCCCGGCTGCAGCATCGGCGGCAGCAGGCTCGAGAGCAGGTCGAGCTCGCGACGCAGGGAAGGCTCCAGGCACCAGCATCCGCCGGTCGCGGTGGCGGCGGCGTCCTCGATCCATTCGCCGTCCACCGCCGCGACGACCAGTTCCGGCCGCAGCGCCGCAAGTCCGGCCAGCACCTCGTCGCGGCTGCTTCCGGACTCGCCCGGAAGCGTTCGCCCGTCCTGCGAAAGCGGCTCCAGGAAACGCTCGCGACTGCGCGCGCGACGCCGTTCGAGCGCCAGCGCCAGGCGCAGCGCGGTCCTGCCGGGGACGCCGGCGGATGCGCGGGCGTCGTGGACGAGAAACACCCGCACGTCGAGCCAGGGCGTATCGCCGGCAAGCCGCAGGAAGCCGTTGATCCAACCGGGGACCTTGGCCCCGGCCAGCAGGACCACGCGCAACGGTCGCGACGGCGACGGGTACAGCGGCGATGCCGCCCCCCGCGGCAGGCTCGTGCCGTCGCCCTGGCCCGGCAGTCTCGCCACGCCGTTCATGCCGCCGCCTCCATCGCCTCCTCGCCCACCAGCCAGGTCTCGACCGTGTCGAGCAGACGATCGCGGTGCCGGCGCGCGTAGAAGGTGTGATCGCAATCGGGCCAGTAATGCATCGATACGCGTGGATCGCGGGTGCCGGCGCCGAGGCTCCAGCGGAACTGGCGCGGGTGCAGGAAGCGGTCGGTGTAGCCGCCGGTGAAGATCCACAGCGACCGCACCCCGCGTTCGACAAAACCCGAGAACTGGTGCCGGGCCTCGCTCTGCGAAGGCCACTCGCGGTACATGCTGCTGTCGCCTCCGGCCCGTCCCCCCTGAGGCAACCGATGCATCAGCCGCGCGGCGACCCCCGGCCAGGCGCGCGGTCCGCGGCGCAACACGTCGCCGGCGCGCGCGAGGTGGAACCACGGTCCGGTGAAGCTGACGCCGTCGATCATGATCAACCCGGCGACGCGGGTGTCGTCGCATGCCGCCGCCCACGCCGCGTCGGCGGCACTGCACACGCCACCGACGACGAACCTCCGCTGCCCGGTTTCCCGGCTCAGCGCCTCGATCGCCTCGACCGCCGCCTCGCGCACCCCGCAGCCCTTCAGGCGTGGCGTTTCGCCGACCCCGGGCGACTCGTAGCGGAATGTCCGCATGCCGTGGCGTGCGAGCCGGTGCGCCAGCTCCACATGCAGACGGAACGGGCCCGCGCGCGGAATCAGCCCTGCACTGGGCAGGACCAGTATGGGGGCGTCCGATCGCGCGCTGCCGGTCAGCACGCCGGACAGCCGCGACTGCGGTCCGAATCTCAGGATCGTATCCATCCCCTAGCTCCCCCCACTGCCGTCGGCACGGGCCGCGGCCCCGCTCCAGGCCAGCATCGCCTGGCCGAGCGCGTCGACGATCGCGCGCACGCCCGGCGACAGGAACAACGCCGACTCCATCCGTGTGCCGCCGCCGAATTCGGGCGCGTCGGCGTCCAGCGCCAGGCCGAACTCCGGATCCAGCTCCAGCGCCCGCATGTGCGGACGGGTCACCGCCCAGAACGCGACATGCTCGCGCGCCTCGGGAGGCGGCATTCCGAATTCCGCCAGGTCTTCGCGCAACTTCCGCGATGCCGCGACTCCCATCAACTGGAGGTCGTCACCGGCATCGTCATCGGAATCGCGCTGGCGACCGGTGCGGATCGACGAATAGCGTCCAGGCGAACGCCGCTCGGCCGCATCCTCGCGCTCCAGTTCCTGCAACCAGTTGAGCCCATCGAGAATGGGCTCCCACAACACCACCAGGTCGGGGCGCGCGCCCGCCGCGATCCACGACATCACCGGCAGCGCGCCGCCGCGGAAGGCGATCACGATCAGGCGATCGCGGGAGTCCGCGTGGATGCGCTCGCGCAAACTCGCCTCGGCCACCCGCAGATCGCGTCGCATGGAATCGAAGTCGGTGTCCTCGCCCAACCCCATCGAATCGCCCATGCCATAGAAGTCGAACTGCATCGCCGGGAACCCCAGCGAGGCAAGGTGGCTGGCCATCTCGGTCAACAGTCGCCGGCTGCGTGGCAGCTCGTGGAACAGCGGCGCCACCAGCAGGATCGCGCTCGCCTGACGGCGGCCCTCCGGGAGGTGCATCGCCGTGTAGATCCGGCGGCCGGGATCGCCGCTCCATCCCGCATCCCAACGCGATGCGGCGTCAGCGGCGCCGCGCGGCGCGGTCCGTGCGTCGTTGGCATCGCCATGCCCGGCCGGGGGCATGTCCGCGGGTTGGATCGCATGCGCATCCACTTGACTGACCTCTCCAGCTGTTCCGGTTCCTTCCCTCGCCGATCGCCGCATTTCGCAACCCGTCCAGGCGCCGACGGCTAGGCCGACGCGCCACCGAACAGTCGCTTCAGCCGCGCGCCGAATCCGATCCTGTTGCCGCTGCCCGGGGCTTCGGGCAGGTCGACGGCGATTTCCGAAAGTCCCTGCGACGCCAGGCGCACCAGCTTGATCTGCAAGCCGGTCTCGCGTGCGACGCGCTCCGCCATCTGCATGCCCTGCATCGAGTTGCCGCCCAGATCGAAGAAGTTGTCGTCGGGTCCCGCCGGGACTCCGAGCAACTCCTCCCAGATCGCCGCCAGGTACCGTTCCTTTGTGTCCAGGTTCATCGCCTCGCCTCCAGCCCGGACGGGTTGCGGATCGACCGGGGTGTCCGAACCCGCCGGGCCGCCGGTCGCCGGCGCCGGGGGCGCAGCCGCGGCGGCACCGATCATCAGCGGCGCGCCGTCGTCGAAGCGCGTCAGCTCGCTCAGCGCCTGCCTGGGATCGCGCGCGATCTCATCGAGCGTCGTCATGAAACGGCGATGGATCCGTTCCGCGGTCGCGGTCTCGTAGAGTTCGGCGTTGTAGACCAGGCCGCCGATCAGGCCCTGCGCGTTCTCCACGAACCACAGGCCGATGTCCTCGGTCGCGCCCGGCTGCAGCACCGGCACCCGCGAATGACTGAGCGGTCCCCACATCACCGGCCGGCCGCGCGCATCCTGGAACGAGAACAGCGACTGGTACATCGCGCTGCCACCGGCGTCGCCGCGCAGGCTCAAGGCATCGGCCAGATCCTCCAGGCGCACATCGGGGTTGGCGAAGCTGTCGAGCACCTCGGACTTGACCCGCGCCACCGCATCGGCGAACGAGCCTTCCGGGTCGATCGCGATGTGCAACGGCAGCAGGGTCGTGAAGTAGCCCATCAGGTGCTCGAGCTCGGCCGCGTTGCGACCGCGCACCGGAGTACCGACGACCTGATCGTAACAGCCGCTCATTCTCGCCAGGGTCACGCAATAGGCCGTCAGCAGCACCATGGACAAGGTCGCATCGATCTCCAGCCCGGCCCGGTGCAGGCGACCGGTCAGCTCGCCGGGCACGCTGGTGGTGATGCTGCGCCCCGCGCCCGACATGCCGCGCCGGCGCGGATGGTCGGTCGGCAACGCCCGGGGCGCGTGCCCACCGTTCGAGTACGCGGAAATCCGCTCGCGCCAGAACGCCAGCTGCCGCGCGTACTCCTCGCCAGCGACCCACTGGCGATGCCAGGCGGCGAAGTCGCCATAGCCGACGGCAAGCTCCGGAAGCGCCGGTTCGCGCCCCTGACAGCGTGCCGCGTAGAGTTCGGACAGTTCGGCGTAGAGCACGTCGAACGACCAGCCGTCCCAGATCAGATGGTGCGGCATGAAGAACAGCACATGCTCGTCCTCGCGCAACCGGAACAGGTGCGCGACGAACAACGGCGCACGGTCGAGGCGGGCGAACGGCACCCGGATCAACTCGTCGATCCTGCGTCGCAGGGTCGCCTCGCGCTCGTCCGGCGGCAACGCCGACAGGTCCTCGACCTCGCCGATCACCGGGCCGATGTCGTCGTGGACGATCTGGACCTCCTCGCCGTCGACGACAGCGACGCCGGTGCGCAGCACGGTCTGCCGCTGCGCCAGCGCCTGCAATGCATCCTCCAGCGCGGCCACGTCCATCGGTCCGGTCAGCCGGTGGGCGGACGGTGTGTTGTAGGTGACCTGGCCGGGGTTGAACCGCTCCAGCCGGAACAGGCGCTCCTGCATCAGCGACAGCGGCGCCCGGCGGCGATCTGGCCGTCGCGGCACCGCCGTCTGAGCCGGCGCGCCACCCCGCCCCTCTCCGCCGTCCAGCAGTGCGGCCAGACCGGCCACGGTCGGCGCGTCGAACAGGGTCCGCATCGACAGATTGACGCCCAGCTGCTTGTTGATCCGCGCGGTCAGCTGCGCGGCCAACAGGGAGTGCCCGCCAAGCGAGAAGAAGTCGTCGTCGACACCGATCCCCGGCAGGGCGAGCACCTGCTCCATCAGCTTGGCCACCGCGCGCTCGGTCTCGGTGCGCGGCGCCACCCGGTCCGGCGCACGGCGCGCCTCCAACGATGGCGCCGGCAGCGCCTTGCGATCGACCTTGCCGTTCGGCGACAACGGGATCGCCGACAGGAACACCACGTGTTGCGGCACCATGTAGCCAGGCAGCGCCCGGCGCAGGTGGTCGAGCAATCCGTCTTCGTCGACCTTGCCGGCGACTCGCGGCACCACGTAGGCGACCAGGCGGACATCGCCCGGCTGGTCCTCGCGGGCGATCGCCGCGCAATGGGCGACGTCCGGGTGGCTGGACAGGTTGGCCTCGATCTCGCCCAGCTCGATCCGGTAGCCGCGCACCTTGACCTGGAAGTCGAGCCGGCCCAGGTGTTCTAGGGTGCCGTCATTGCACCAGCGGCCGCGGTCGCCGGTGCGGTAGATGCGGGCGCCTTCGACGTCGGAATGCGGATCGGGCAGGAACCGCTCGCGGGTCAGCTCGGGGCGGTTCAGATAGCCCAGGGTCACGCCCTCGCCGCCGATATGGATCTCACCGGGCACGCCGATCGGACACGGTTGCGCATGTTCGTCGAGCACCCAGACCGAGGTATTGGCGATCGGGCGTCCGATGCTGATGCCGCGCTCGGGATGATCCAGGCGGGCGCAGGTCGACCACACCGTGGTCTCGGTCGGGCCGTACATGTTCCACAGGCTCCCGCAGCGTCCGCGCAGCTGCACGGCGAGTTCCTGCGGCACGCTCTCGCCGCCGATCAACGCCTTGAAGCCGGGGCCGCCGCTCCAGCCCGACTCCAGCAGCAGCCGCCACCCCGACGGCGTCGCCTGCATCACGGTCGCGCCGCTGACCTCGAGCAGCCTTCGCAACTTGCCGCTGTCGCGCACCTCCTCGCCGGCCATCACCAGGCTCGCTCCGGTGACCAGGGGCAGGAACAGTTCCGGCACCGACATGTCGAACGACGTGGTGGTCACCGCCAACAGGCGATCGTCCGCCTCCAGGCCCGGCTCGCGGCTCATGCTCGAAAGCAGGTTCACCAGCGAACGGTGCGGCACCATCACGCCCTTGGGCTTGCCGGTCGAGCCGGAGGTGTAGATCACATAGGCGGCGGATTCCGGCCCGATGCCGACCGCGTCGGCCGCCAGCGGATCGGTGCGGCTCCAGTCCGGTGCGCCGGCGCCGGCCTCCAGGTCGAGCCGTTGCGCGTCCGCAAGACCCAGCGCCTGCGCGGCGCCCTCGCGCTCGATCACGCAGGCCAGGCCGGCATCCTCGACCATGAACCTGAGCCGTTCGCAGGGGTAGTCCGGATCCAGCGGGACGTAGGCGGCACCGGCCTTGAGCACGCCCAGCACCGCGGTATAGAGCTCGGGACCGCGGCGCATGCAGATGCCGACCCGGTCGCCGACGCCCAGCCCGCGGTCGCGCAGCGCGTGGGCGAGCGCATTCGAGCGCCGGTCCAGCTCGCCATAGCTGATGGTCCGGGCGGCGCCGTCCGGCGCGTCCAGGTGCCCGTAGGCGATCGCGACGCGATCGGGCGAGGCCGCGGCGATGTCGGCGAACCGCGCATGCACGAGGCGCTCCGGCGCGTAGGCGGTCGGCGCCGGTTGCAGCGAAGCCAGTGCCGCCAGCTGCCCGGCATCGAGCCAGGCCAACCGGTCCCAGGCGCAGGAAGGATCGGCGACCGCGCTGCGCAACAGCTCGGCATAGGCGTCCATCCAGCGGCGGATCGTCGCCGCATCGTAAAGATCGGTGTTGTACTGGCACTCCAGCCGGATGCCGGCGGCGGTCGGTACCGCATTGACGAACAGCTCGAAGTTCTCGTAGCTGCGCGCGTTGGCGCTGAACTCGCAGCTCAGGCCGTCGACTCCGAAGCCATCGTCGTCGACCTTCTGATCGAGGTTGAACAGCACGCTGACCAGCGGCAGGCGGCTCGGATCGCGCGGTATCGCCAGCTTCCTCAGCAGCGTACCGAAGGTGTAGCGCTGGTGTTCGAACGCATCCAGCAGCGACGACGCGGTCTTGCCCAGCACCGACACGAAGTCCTCGCCGTGCGCCACGTCGGTGCGCAACGGCAGGATGTTGACGCAGTGTCCGACCAGCGCGTCGTGGCCGCCACTGGCCTGTCCAGCGGCAGCGATCCCGATCACCAGGTCGGTCTGCCCGCTGAGCCGCCTCAGCACCGAGGCGAAGCCACCCAGCAGGGTCGAGAACAGGCTCGCACCGTTGCGGGCGCCGAGCTTGCGTACCGCCGCGACCAGTTCGGCGTCGAGGACGACATCCTCGCGGGCGGCGTTGAAGGTGCGATGACGCGGCCGCGGACGGTCCAGCGGCAGGTCGAGGGTCGGCAACGGATCGGACAGCAACTCCAGCCAGTAGTGCTCGTCCTGCCGGGCCTGCTCGGATTGCGCCCAGGCGGCCTGCTCGGCGGCATAGTCGGCGAAGGACCGGGCCGGGGCGGCAGCGCCTTCGCCACCGGTCGCGTGCCGCCGGTAGCCGGCGGCGATGTCGCGCGCGATCACGCCGAACGACCAACCGTCGCAGACGATGTGATGCGCGGTCAGGACCAGCAGGTGATCCTGCGCAGCGAGCGTGAAGAGGTCGGCGCGGAACAACGGCCCCTGTTCGAGATCGAAGGGGGTCTCGACGGCGTTGCGCAGATAGTCGGCCACCTCGCGGTCGCGCGTCGCCGCGTCCATCCCGGCCAGGTCATGCACGCCGACGTCGATATCCGCCCGCTCGGCGATGTAGAGCTCGTCGCCATCGGCGCCCACCGTCGCCCGCAACGATTCGTGGCGCGCGCCGAGGTCGGCGACCGCCCGGCGCAACGCGTCCACATCCAGAGCCCCGCGCAGGCGCAGCGACACCGACTCGTTGTAGGCCAGCGAACCCTCGCGCCCCAACTTGTCCGCCAGCCACACCTCGCGCTGCGGTTCGGTGATCGGCACCACCCGTTCGAGCGCAGCCTGGGCGAACGGATCGTAGTCGATGGTTTCGAAGTTCGCCGATTCCTGGCTGTTCATGCGCTCACCTTCAAGAACTTGCCCGGCGTGCCGGGGTCGGGCACGAACCAGGCCGGCTTCCCATCCGGGTCGCGGCCCAGCCGCGCGCCCGGTACGGGTGGATTGTTGGCGTCGAAGGCAGGCTCCGTCTCACGGTGTCGCGGAATGAACTCCGCCTCCTGCAGTTCAAGGACGGACTCCCTGAAGGCGTCCACGACATGGGCGAAGTCGGCCTCCGAGTGCGCCGTCGTGAAGAAACACGGAAAGTTGTCGAGAATGTGGACACCGCGGCTGCGCATCATCGCGAACAGCAGGTCCTGCAGCGGGTGGTCCTCGGTGAAGGCGACCTTCCAGAACGAGGTGTAGTGCTTGACCGAGATCGGTGCCCCGACCTCCTCGCAGAAGGCGTTCATTTCCTCCGCCATCGCCGTGGTGCGGGCGTTGAGCAACTGCTGCAGCGAGGGCCCGGCATCGCGCACATGCTCGAGCACGGCCTTGGCCGCGGCCAGGGCCAGCGGATGGCGGACGAAGGTGCCGGCGAAATAGGTCACCCCCACGGTCGGGATCGAGTCGTCGCCGAACTGCCAGTAGCCGCCGTCGAGCGCGTCCATGTATTCGCGCTTGCCGGCGATCACGCCGATCGGGAAGCCGCCGCCGACCACCTTGCCGTAGCTGACCAGGTCGGCATCGATGCCGAACAGTTCCTGCGCGCCACGGGCGTGCGCACGGAACCCGGTCACCACCTCGTCGAAGATCAGCAGCGAACCCGCCTGCGCGGTGACCTCGCGCAGTTCCTTGAGGAACTCGCCTGGCTGGAAGTCGGGACGACGGCTCTGCACCGGTTCGACCAGCACCGCGGCGATGTCGTCGGCGCGCTCGCGGATGATGTCCAGGGTTTCGGGGGTGCCGTAGTCGAGCACGAGCACGTTCTCGGCGGTGTTGCGCAGGATGCCCGGCGCCGCCGGTATCGACTTGAGCTTCCTGGTGCCGCGGACGATGACCTCGTCGAAGATGCCGTGGTAGGAGCCGGTGAAGATCACCAGGGTGTTGCGACCGGTCACGGTGCGGGCGATGCGGATGGTGCCCATCACCGCCTCCGAACCGGTGTTGCACAACGCCGCGCGGGCCGAGCCGGTGACCTCGCAGACCAGCTTGGCGACCTCGCCGGCGAGCGGGTGCTGCGGGCCGATCTCGTAGCCGAGATCGAGCTGCTGGCGGACCGCGTCGAGCACGAAGTCGGGCTGCCAGCCGAACAGGTTCATGCCGAAACCATTGAGCACATCGACGTATTCGTTGCCGTCCAGGTCCCACACCCGCGCGCCCTGCGAACGGCAGACCACGATCTGGTAGGTGATTTCCTTCAGCAACGGCCGGAAACCGTTGACCACCCGCGGGTCGGCCAGGTGCGAGCGATGCGCCTGGGTGTATTCCTTGGAGCGCTGGGTGCGCGCGGTATAGCGGCGGATGAAGGCGTCCAGGCGGGCCCGTTGCCGGCCGGTCAACTCGTCGGCGGAACTGTGGATCCGGGCGATCGCCCCGAAGGCCTTCTTCACGTCGTAGCGGGTATGCGAGAGCGCGGTCTCCTCGTCCGCGGCGTCCGCAGGCGCCGGTGGCGCCGTAGTGTCCGCTGCCGGTGCGGCCTCGACCGGCGCGGCCGCCTCTACTGCCGCCGTTGGCGCCTGTCCGCCCAGCAATGCCAACTGCTGGGTCATCAACTGCATCTGTTGGGCGATCACCTCGCGGACGAATCCGCCGCCCGCCGGTGCGCCCACATCCGGCATCGGCGCGGGCGCTGCCGGCATTGGAGGCATCGCCACGGCCGCCGCGGGTGGCGCCGGGATCGCGGTGTCGGAGGACTCGGCCGGCACCGCCGGCTCGGCTTCGGGCGGAAGTTCGGCATCCAGCATCGAAGCCAGGCTCGCCAGGCTCGAACACTCGCCCATCAGTTGGCGGAACGCGACCTGCACCGAGAAGGTCTTCTGCAGCTGCAGCGCGATCTGGGTCAGCATCAGGCTGTCGAGGCCCAGCTCCATGAAGTTGTCGTCGGGGTCGGCGTCGGACAGGTCGAAGCCGGCGACATCCTCGATCAGTTCGCTCAGGCGGGCACGCAACCGCAATGCGCGCGGCACGGCGGAAGCCGCAGCGGCGGCCGGCGCAGTCGGGGAACGGGGGGCGGAAGGACTGGGCACTTGGGTCTCCGTGGCCGCGCTCGCGGCGGTGGGGGGCGTCTGGGCCGGGCTCTCGACCGCGTCATGCGCGGATGCCCGGCCGGCATCGGACGAAGGTGTTCCGGCAACCGCCGCCTCGATCCAGAAACGTCGGCGCTGGAACGGATAGGTCGGCAGGCGCAGCCGGGCCCGCCGCTGACGGCGGTCGAAGCCGGCGGCATCGATGTCCACACCCGCCGCCCATAGCTGGCCGGCGGCGCGGCGCAGGCTGTGCAGCTCGGCACCGGGGCTGTCGGCAAGGCTTTCCAGCGCGCGTCCGCCGCGTTCGCGGATCGCCGGATGCTGCCGCGCCAGCCCGCTCAGGGTCCGGCGCGGGCCCACCTCCAGCAGCACCTGCGCCGGATTCATGGTGGCGACCGCCTCCAGCGCCGCGGCGAACCGCACCGGCTGGCGCAGATGGCGCGACCAGTAGCGCGCCGAGGTCGCTTCCGCGTCGCCGAGCAGCTCCGCGGAGACCGTGGAAACGATCGGCAGCGACGGAGGCGACAGCGGCACCGACGCCACTTCCGCCTCGAACGGCGCGACCACCGGATCCATCATCGCCGAGTGGAACGCATGCGATGTGCGCAGCTCGCGGCAGACCACGCCGTCGCCCTCGAGTGCCTGCGCGAAGCCGCGGATCGAATCGCCGGGACCGGCGACCACGCAGGTGCCCGGCGCGTTCTCGGCGGCGACCTGCAGGTCGTCGGGCATACGCGTGCGGACATCCTGCGCGGACATCCTGATCGACAGCATGCCGCCGGCGGGCTGCGCCTGCATCAGCGCCCCGCGCCGCGCGACCAGACGCAGCGCGTCCTCCAGCGCGAACACCCCGGCCAGGGTCGCGGCGACGAATTCGCCGACGCTGTGCCCGAGCATCGCGACCGGGCGCAGCCCCTGCGCCATCCACACCCGCGCCAGCGCGTATTCGATCGCGAAGGTCGCCGGCTGCATGATCGCGGTCGGCAGCAGGGCATCGGCCTCGTCCGAGAACAACCGGGTGCGCAGATCGAAGCCCAGCGGCTCCGACAACACCTCGGCGCATTGGTCGATGGCCTTGCGAAACTCCGGCTCGGCGTCATACAGGCCGCGGCCCATGCCCGGATAGGTGGCCCCCTGCCCCGGAAACATGAACACCACCCCGGACTCGCGTACCGGTTTGCCGCGCGAGATCGCCGACTCCAGCTCCCGGCCGCGCAGCTGGGCGATGGCGTCGCCGACGTCGGTGCAGGTCAGCGCGACCCGATGCGCGAACACCTTGCGGCCGCGGGCCAGGGTCCAGGCCACGTCGGCGAGATTGACGTCCGGCGCGGCCTCGAGGAACCCGGCCAGGCGGACGCAGGCGGCCTGCAGGGCGTCGCCGCCGCGTGCCGAAAGCACGATCGTCTGCGGCCCCTCGGCGGGATCCGAGCACGGCATCGGCGGTGCCTGCTCCAGAACGACATGGGCATTGGTGCCGCCGACACCGAACGAGCTGACCCCGGCGCGCAACGGCCCGCCATCGCCCTGCCACGGATGCAGCGCATCGTTGACCACGAACGGCGAGCCGGCGAACGCGATATCGGGGTTGGCGCGCTGGTAGTGCAGGCTGGCCGGTATCTTGCGTTCGCTCAGCGACAACGCGGTCTTGATGACGCTCGCCGCGCCGGCGGCGATGACCATGTGGCCGACATTGCTCTTCAGCGACCCGACCCGGCAGAAACCGACATCGTCGGTGCTGCGCCGGAATGCCCGGGTCAGGCCCTCGATCTCGATCGGATCGCCGAGCGGTGTGGCGGTTCCGTGCGCCTCGACGTAGCCGATGCTGCGGGCGTCGACGCCGGCATCGTCGTGCGCCATCGCGATCACCGCAGCCTGGCCTTCGCTGCTGGGCGCGGTGAAGCTCGCCTTGTGCCCGCCGTCGTTGTTGACGCCGATGCCGGTCACCACCGCATAGACCCGGTTGCCGTCCGCGCGCGCCGCCGACAGCCGCTTCAGCAGCACCGCCGCGACGCCGTCGCTGAACACCGTACCGCGGGCGTCGGCGTCGAAGGTGCGGGTGTGGCCGTCCGGGGACAGCATCGCGCCTTCCTGGTACAGATACCCGCTGTTCGGCGGACAGGTCACCGAGGCGCCGCCGGCCAGCGCCATCTCGCACTGCCCCGAGCGGATCGCCTGCACCGCCTGGCAGATCGCCACCAGCGAGGTCGAACAGGCGGTATGCACGCTGACCGCGGGACCGGTCAGGTTGAGCTTGTTGGCGGTACGCGTGGCGATGTAGTCCTTCTCGTTTCCGAGCATCACCTGGAACGCGCCGATGGTTCCGATCAGGTCCTTGCGCGGCGACACGTGACGCTGGAAGTAGCTGCCGTTGTACATCCCCGCAAACACACCGACCGGGCCGCCGGCATCGTCGGGGACGTGCCCCGCCCGCTCCATGCACTCCCAGCAGGTCTCCAGGAAGAGGCGCTGCTGGGGATCCATCAGCTCCGCCTCCCTGGGACCGATGCCGAAGAAGGCGGCATCGAAACGGTCGACGCCCTCGATCACGCCTCGCGCCGGTACGTAACCGGGATCTTCGCGTTCCTCGCGCGGAATCGACGGATCGAGCTGGGACGGATCGAACGATGTGATGGTGTCGCGCCCCTCGCACAGGTTGTCCCAGAACGCCTCCACGTCGGCGGCGCCGGGGAAGCGCCCGGCCATCGCGACGATGGCGATCGGATCGTCGTCATCGGGACGGGACCGGCGCGCGGCGCGTGCTTCCGGGGCGGAGGCCGACGCCGTCCGCATGCAGCGCCGGTCCAGGGCGGCGGCCAAGCGTTGCGGTGTCGGTTGGCGGAACAGGTCGATCGTGGTGATCGCGGCCAGCTCGGCGGGCGCTGCGGCGGACAGCGCTTCGACCAGGCGCACCGCCAACAACGAGCTGCCGCCCAGCTCGAAGAAATTGTCATGGCGACCGACGCCGTCGATGCCCAGCACCGTGCCGAACGCATCGCAGATCGCGGTCTCGATCGTGCCCAGCGGCGGTTCGTAGGCATTGGCCAGGTCCGGGCGGCTGGCATCGGGTTCCGGCAACCGGCGGCGGTCGAGCTTGCCGTTGGGCGTCAGCGGCCAGGTGTCGAGGGCGATGAAGCGCGCCGGCAGCATGAACTCCGGCAGGGTCCGCGACAGGAAGCACCTCAGCTCGGGCGCCGGCACCGGCGCCGCGACGGGCTGGAGATAGGCGATCAGACGCTTTTCCGTCGCCCCGTCGCCGCGCGCTTCGACCGCGCAGGCGCGCACGCCCGGATGCTTCGCCAGCGCCGCCTCGATTTCGCCCAGCTCGATCCGGTAGCCGCGTATCTTGACCTGGGTATCGGCGCGTCCGACGAACTCGATCGCGCCGTCGGGACGTGCACGGACCAGGTCGCCGGTCCTGTAGAGCCGCGCCGGCGAAGCCGCGAACGGATCCGCGACGAAGCGCTCGGCGGTAAGCGATTCGCGATTCAGATAGCCGTTCGCCAGGCCCGCTCCACCGATGTACAACTCACCGACCACTCCGACCGGCAGCGGCCGCCGCTGCCGGCTCAGCACCCGGAGGCAGGTGCCGGCGATGGGCCTGCCGATGGGAATCGATGCCGCATCCGCGTCCAGCCCGGGCTCGATCGCGTGGGTGCAGGCGAAGGTGGTGCACTCGGTCGGCCCGTAACCGTTGCGCAAACGGGTGCCGGGCGCGGCCGCGAGCATCCGCCGCACGTGCGGCACCGACAGCGCTTCGCCACCGGTGAACAGTTCCTCCAGGCCGGCCAGGTGACGCGGATCGTCGTCGACCACGGTGTTGAACAGCGCCGCGGTCAGCCAGGCGGTAGTGACCGCATGACGCTCGATCGCATCGGCCAGACCGCTGGCGGTGGGCATCCGCTCGTCGTGGACGACCACGCACCCACCGTTGAGCAGCGGTCCCCAGATCTCCAGGGTCGAAGCGTCGAAGCCCAGTGGCGCCGCATGCAGCATCCGGGTGCTGGGGCCCAGGCCGATGTAGTCGACGTCGCAGACCAGGCGCAGGATCGCGCCATCGGGAATCTCCACGCCCTTCGGCGTTCCGGTGGAACCGGACGTGTACATGACGTAGGCCAGCGACTCACGCACGCGCTGGTCGTCCGGCCCGGCAGCGGGCGTCGCAACAGGCGCCTCAAGCGGGACGGCGGCACCCTCCGCGGGCGGATCGGAGGCTTCGCAGACCACGCGCGGCAGGTCCTGGGCGATGCTCCCGCCGTCGCCGTCCGCGTCGACGACGACGGCGCTGGCAGCGGCATCCTCCAGCATGAAGGCCAGCCGTTCCGACGGATAGGCATCGTCGAGCGGCAGGTAGGCCGCGCCGGACTTGAGTATGCCGAGCACGGCGACGATCGCATCGATCGAACGCCGCATCGCGATCGCCACCACCGCGCCCGGGGCGACGCCGGCGTCACCAAGGCGCGCGGCAAGCGCATTCGCGCGTGCGTCGAGTTGGCCGTAGCTCAGGGCCGCAGTCCTGTCGACGACGGCGGTCGCATCGGGATGGCGCGCGACCATCGCCATGAAGGCCGACACCACCGACCGATGGCCGCCGGCCGCCGGGTCGGCGCCGGCCCCCAACGGCGTCGCCCAGTGACATTCCTCGGCCGTTGCGACATCGATGGCCTCGACACGAGGCTCGCGAAGCAAGGCGTCCAGCACCCGCGTCACCGCGACCGCCATCGTCTCGACGGCCGTCGAGCTCAGCGGGGCCTGGAATCCGACCTCCAGCACCGCAAGCGCATCCCCGGACAGGCCCCAGAGCGATGCGGCAGCCGCCGCGCTGCGATCGCAATCGCGTGTCGCCACCGCCCAGATGCAGTCGCGCATCTGCGCCGGCGCCATCGGTTGCAATTGCGAGGCGACCCGTCGACGCCAGGCATCGGGATCGTCTTCGCCCACGATCTCGACGTCGCCCTGGTGACCGCCGTCGCGATCGAACCGCGTCGCCAGGATCCGGTCGGCGCCGGTCAACCGGGACTCGGACAGTGCCAGCGCGGCGGCGAGCAGATCGGCACGGCCGGCGGCGTCGATCGACTCCAGCGCGGCGCGCAGCGTGTCGGCCAGCGGCACCTCGATCCGCTGCCGTTGCGATGACGCGGATCCCGCCCGACCGGGCAACACCTCGAGCAGCGTCGACGCCTCCGGCGAAGCGCCGACAGGCGCAGTGGGTTCATTCATGGCGGCCGAAACCTCTCCCCGGTGCGCCGGTCATGCACACGGCGCACGGGACCGTCACCGGTCCTGTCGAGCGGGCACGCGTATGACGGAAGCGTCCGTTTTCTGGCATGGAACAGGCCCTGCATTGCGGCTGTCGCGCATCCGGCGACTCTTATTCCACAACGGTCTCCAGCCGCGAACGCGGCCAGTCGCGGCGGTTCCGGGGCGGCACCGCAACGGAGTAGGATGTGGATGCAATGCCAGTGGCGATGCCCTAGATCAGGGGAGTCCATGAAGGCGGACCTGGCCGACATCTATGCGCAGCTCGACCTGCGACCGGACTGCAGCCTGGAGGAATTCCAGTACGCGTACCGGCGCCGGGTCGCGCAACTGCATCCGGACCGTCATGGCGGCCAGTTGCCGCCCGAGATGCAGGACACGCTGGGAACCCTGATTGCCCTGCATGCCAACGTCTGCGACTTCCACCGCCGCCACGGACGGATGCCCGGCGCGCTGCCCGCGCCCGGGCCCGGGCCCGAACAGTTGCCGGTCGTCGTCGCGCCCGAGTGGCCGCCGCAGGAGCGCGCGCCTAAACGTTCCCGGCCGTTGCGCACCACACTGACCCTGGCCGCATTGTTCATCGCGCTGATCGCGCTGCTGGCGTCATGGAGCTGGCTGAGCTCGCGTGCGGGCAGCGGCAGGGGCGCATCGGCCGACCTGCATTCCGGCGCCACGGCCCTGGCCGCGCTTACCTCGCGCCGCGTCGGAACAGCACCACCTCGACCGTCTGCAGCAGGATCATCATGTCGAACAGCAGGCCCTGATTCTTGACATAGAACAGGTCGAAGGTGAGCTTCTTCTCGGCATCGGCCACCGAGGCGCCGTAGGGGTAGCGCAACTGCGCCCAACCGGTCAGACCCGGCTTCACACTGTGGCGCAGGTGGTAGTAGCGGATCTCGCGATTGAGCATCTCGACGAACTGCGGCCGCTCCGGACGCGGACCGACGAAGCTCATCTCCCCGCGCAGGACATTGAACAATTGCGGCAGCTCGTCCAGACGGGTCATCCGGATCCAGCGGCCGACCCGGGTACTGCGATCGTCCTCGCGGCAGGCCCAGCGGGCGACGCCGTCGGATTCCGCGTCGACCCGCATGCTGCGGAACTTGACCAGCTCGAAGGTGGTGCCGTTCTCGCCGACCCGGGTCTGCCGGTAGAGCACCGGCAGACCCGACTCCAGCCACACCGCCAGGGCCACCAGCAGCATCGCCGGCCACGCCACCAGCAACAACGAGCTGGCGGCGACCAGGTCGAACAGGCGCTTGCTGAGGCGGCGCACGAGCGAGTGGTCGAAGCCGCCGGAGAACACCAGCCACGACGGGTCGGCGACGTTCGGCTTCACCACGCCCGCCTCGCGCTCGAAGAATGTCGACAGGTCGGAGACCACGATGCCGCGCTGCGCGCAGGCGAGCATGCCCTCCATCGGCAGGCAGCCACGCCGCTCGTCCGGCGCGACCACGATCTCGTTGACGCCAAGGCGTTCGGCCAACTCGACCAGGCCACGCGAGTCGGGCACCGACAATGCATCGGGCACCTTCACCGGCTGCCCGGGAACGGCGACGAACCCGGCCACCACGAACGACTGCCGGTCCGCCGCCCGGCGCAGGCTGCTGTTGATCTGGGCGGCATTCTCGCCGGCGCCGAACACCAGCACCCGGCTCTTGAAGATATCCGCCCCGACCACCCGCCGCGCCAGCGAGCGCAGCACGACCACGCCGACGAACCCGAACCCCATGGTCATCAGCAGCACGCTGCGTCCGACATAGGTCGACGGCACCAGGTAGTACAGGACCAGCAGGCCGATTCCAGCGAACGAGAACGCCAGCAACAGGCGCAGCAGGAACTCCGAACGCCGATGGCGCAGATAGGCCTGGTAGAGCCCGAAACAGGCCATCGCCAGGACGACGAAGGCCGCCACCAGCCACAGTCTGAACGGCGCGTGCTCGAGGAATATCCGCAGGCCCTGGGGGTCGTCGTGGAAGCGCAGCCACACCGCGAGCTTGCCGGCGGCCACGATCACCAGCGTCTCCAGCAACCACAGCAGGCGCACCGCCCGGCTGGTCCGGCTTTTCGAAACCGCTGTCACCTGATGCTTCTCCCACCGCGGACGGTCGTCAGTCGGGTCAGACGCTGCCCGGGATCCCGGTACCCGCCGGCGGGCCTTCCCCGCCCCAGCCGGCCGCCACCGTCGATATCCCTGTCGTCCTCGCGGCAACGCTCACGATGGGCGTCGGCTCGCAGCGCCGGACGCCACATCGGATGTTCAACGCAATGCGGCGGCGATCCGGCCATGCGCATGCGCCGGACCGCATCGGCGCCCGGGACCGGTCGCGTCGCCGGCGCAAGCTGTCCTCGCCGCGCCCCTCGTCACGTTGACCACGGCAGTGAACCCCAGCACAGGCAGGTCCGAAGGTGGCGCACGACACTCTCGCCGAAACCCGCAGCGGATTGCGCAGAATCGCCGCCGAAGCGGCCCAGTTGCCGGGCGTGCGGCGGCTGGCCGCACCGGTGTACCGGCGCATGTTCCAGCGCCCGTTCCAGGAGGAGGCCTGCTACTACGGCATCTACGGCAGCTACGCGGAAGCGGCCGCCGCGGCCCCGGCGACCCTGCCCAAGTCGTATGACGTGAACGCGTCCGGACGCATGTACCACGACCGGCTCGACCAGGTCAGGGTCAGCGACTTTCCGATGATCCACTGGATCTCGCGCCTGCTGGCCCAGGGCAGCCGCAGCGTCTTCGATCTGGGCGGCCACATCGGCATCAGCTACTACGGCTTCTCGCGCTACATCGACTATCCGCCTGACATGCGCTGGACCGTCCACGATGTCCATTCGGTCGTCGTCGCCGGCCGCGACCTGGCCGGACGCCGCGATGAACGCGGCCTGCTCCACTTCACCGACGCCCGCGAACAGGTCGACGGCAACGACGTGATGATCTCCTGCGGCGCGCTGCAGTACCTGGAATACACCCTGGCCGAGCTGCTGGAGCCGCTGCGCAAGCGGCCGGCGCACGTGCTGGTCAACCTGACGCCGATGCACCGCCGGCTCAACTACTTCACCCTGCAGAACATCGGATTCGCGATCTGCCCGTACCGGGTGCCCGCGGTGCCGGACTTCGTGTCCAGCATGGAACGACTCGGCTACAGGCTGGAAGATCATTGGGAATCGCACGAGCGCAACCTGCGCGTGCCGTTCTCGCCCGAGCACGACGTGGAGTGCTACCACGGGTTCTATTTCCGGCTGGCCAACGATGCGATGCCGGCCCGGGCGCGAGAGGCGGCGCAAGCGGGCGCGCATGGGGAAAGCCTGCCCGACGAGGGCCTCCAGGCCACCGGTTGAGGCAGCCGATGGCCGAGTCCGAGCGCCCCACCGAATCCACGCCCGCGACGGCGCCCGCCGGACCGGTGCCCGAGCGCCCGTCCGCGCCGCGGCAGCGGGTCAACGAGATCGACCTGCTGCGCTTCATCGCCGCGCTGGCGGTGGTGTTCTTTCACTACGCGTTTCGCGGCTACGCCGGCGGCGACCGCACCCTCATGCCCTACCCGCTGCTGGAACCGATCGCAAAATACGGTTTCAAGGGCGTCGAGCTGTTCTTCATGATCAGCGGCTTCGTCATCCTGATGACCGCCGCGAACGGCGACCTGCGCAAGTTCGTGGCCTCGCGAATCGCCCGCCTGTATCCGGCGTTCTGGGCCTGCTGCACGCTGACCTTCGTCGCGATCCTGCTGTTCGGAGGCGACCACTTCTCGGCTTCGCTGCCCCAGTACCTGGTCAACATGACGATGCTGAGCGGCTTCGTCGGCGTGCCGTCCATCGACGGGGTCTACTGGTCGTTGTTCGTCGAGCTGCAGTTCTATGCTCTGGTCGGCGCGGTGCTGATGCTGGGCAGGATCGGGCAGGCGCAGATCTTCCTGGCGCTGTGGCTGCTGGCGACGATCGTGCTGGAACTGTTCCCGGTCGGCCCGCTGCGCCGCTTGCTGATCGCCGACTACTCGGCCTACTTCATCGCCGGCGCGGCCTGTTTCCTGATCTGGTCGCGCGGCGGCTCGTGGTTCCGCTACGGAATGATCGCCATCTGCTTCGTACTGGCGATGCGCGAGTCGCTCGGCGGCATCGCCGGGTTCGAGCGCCACTTCAATACCAACATGAACGAAATCGTGGTGGCCGCGATCATCGCCGCCTACTTCGTGGTGATGCTGCTGATCGCCACCCGCCGGACCGGCCGCTTCGGCAGGCGCCGCTGGATGACCGCCGGCGCGCTGACCTACCCGCTATACCTGATCCACCAGAACATCGGCTACATGGCGTTCAACATCGCCTATCCCACCCTCAATCCGCATCTGGTGTTCTGGGGCACCCTGGCCCTGGTGCTGCTGCTTTCGCACCTGGTGCACGTGCAGATCGAGCGCCGCTACGGGGGCGCCCTCAAGCGCGCCTGCGCACGCATGCTCGACGCGCTCGGCAGCGGCTACACGCGACTGCGCACCCAGATGTTCCCCTCGGCCTGAGCGGCACAACCGTCGCCCATGTCCGCATGCGCGCAAAACAAAAGGGCCGACGATGAAATCGTCGGCCCTTTTGCGTCTTGTATGGCGCGCCCGGAAGGCGCCAAGCGAAGGAACCTTTAGTCAAGGATAGTCGGGGGCTACCCCTGTTTTTCCTTTCAGCACAGATAGTTGCGCGTTCAGACCCTACTAGCGCCGCCTAACGCAAACCAATACAATCCAGAGCTCGTAGGGGGGTATTTAGGCGGGTAGCTATGCCCAGGATCCCAACAAGGCTCGGATCTGATCTGGCCATTCGAAAGCTCAAGCCTCAGGCCGGCCAGAAGCACCCTGCCCGTTATGCCGTGGCCGGCGAACCTCCGGGCCTCTATATCCAAGTGACTCCAAACGGTGCGAAGTCCTGGCTGCTTCGTGTCACCACCGGCAACCGACCCCATCCAACGCGCCCAGGCACTCTGAACCAGATACGCCGCGAATTCGGCCTCGGCAAGTACCCGATCGTCAGCCTACAGGCTGCGCGCGACAAGGCAACTGCGTACCTCATCAAGGTATCCCAAGGGATCGACCCGAACGCCGAGCGCAAAGCAGCTGTGAGTGCGGCACTAACCGCCCAAGCCCGAATGCGCACGTTTCAAGACTGCGAGCAGCAAACGATTGAAGCCAAGGCTCCCGGCTACAAGGACGAGTTGAAGTCCAAGGCGGGCTGGCGCACCCGAATGGACCTGTACGTCCTCCCGGTCATCGGGAACCGGCTCATCTCGGACATCACCGTGGAAGACGTGGCTGCCGTGCTGGAGCCGATCTGGCGGACCAAATACCCCACTGCCAAGAAGCTGCTCCACGACTTGGCGGCTGTGTTCCGCTACGCCAAGGCCAAAAAACTCTACACAGGCGACAACCCCGCGAAGAGTGAGGCACTTGAGCCGCTTCTAGGTAAGGTGAGCCACATCAAGACGCACTTCCCTTCGCTGCCTTATCAACGAATGGGAGAGTTCATGACCGCCCTCCGTGCGCAGGAGACAGAAGCCGCTCGTGCCTTGGAGTTCGTGATCCTGACAGCAGCCCGATCCGATGAGGTCAGGAGCGCTACTTGGACTGAAATCGATTTCGAACGACGACTGTGGACTATCCCAGCCGGCCGCATGAAGCGGGGACGAGACCATACCGTCCCGCTATCAAAACCGGCGATCGAGCTGCTTAAACGCCAACACTCAAATGGTCACGCCCATCCGTTCACCAACCGACGAGGAGGCCCATTGAGCGACATGGCACTCAGTGTCCTGGTCAAGCGGATGCACGACTCCAGTATAAAGAGAGGGGGAGCAGGCTACCTGGATCCGGCGTACAACAAGATTGCCGTGCCACACGGATTCCGCAGCAGCTTCAAGGATTGGGCACGAAACCTGACCCAGTACGCCGACGAGGTGTCAGAACTGGCGCTGGCGCACGTCAATAGCGACTCGACGCGGGCGGCTTATGCGCGAGATGCCCTACTCGAACCCAGGAAGTTGCTCATGCGAGACTGGGCTATCTATTGTCGCCCAAGTTCCTGAGTCGACGTGCTTTTGTTAGAACGCGCGCCGCGGCCGCTTCCTTTTCAGTCTGGACATGCCTCCGCCCAGTCTGTGTACGGGTGATTACGTGGTACAGGTGGTCCGCCTGGTTCGCGCGGAACCCCAAGCTCCTCAAATAGTCCCGCAACCCCGATGGCATTTTGAGCCGTGCCTGAAGTGCCGACCGCTCCAGCTGCTCGGCATGAAAAACACGCTGATCCAACTCGTCTCGCTGCTTCTGCGACAACAACTCGCGTTGCTTGGCGGCTTCCTCGCGGGCTGGGGCTAGCCGGGTTTCCGTCACGGCGCGCAATGCTTCGTCGTGGATCCAGCAGTCGGTTGCAAGAAGCAGCAGGCTCATTCGTTTCGACAAGTTAGGGTCGGAGTAATCCTTCCCCATCCCGTTGTTGGCGATCTTTTCGACCGCGATTCCCTTCTCCGCATTTGGCCTGACATCCATCTTCATAATCCGCGCCATCGTGGTCGCGATTGCCCGATTGAAAAACCCTTCGGGATCCTCATCAATCAGCGCCTTCATCACCCCCTTGAAGTCATACGGATCCTGGGACATGCGGTAGGCGAGAAAAACACTCGGCGCGGCCTCTCGGTGTCCCCACTTGTCATGGACATGCCGCTCTCCAATCAGAGCTCGAAGCGTTGTCACGTCTTGGACCGCAATAAGCACATCCGTCACGCGAAGCGACACGGGAATCGGATTGACCTCCCATTCTCGAAGCGAGTACATGCCAAAGAACGCCCCATGAGAATGTGGGACCACGTCCTTTCGAATAACGCCGTACTCGACGCCAACCCGAAGCAGCCCGCCTTTAACGACAGTCAAGCCATCGTTCTGGAACCCTTCTATGGTCACAAACCCGGCATCCCTGAGACCCTGAAGGTGGGCCTCATCGAGGCCGAGATACTTAATGTTCCGATCGGCCATGGGCCCATGCTTGTACGCGACTTCCCCTTTTCCTGGACCGAACGACATTCGGCCGCAATCTCTTTTAACGAATTTATAAGAGACAGCAACCAGACCTTCCGGCACGCAAAAGTAGGCGCAGATCGACTTCTCAAGACACAGACTCAAGAGAAGAGCCGGAACGCCTTGTGGACCGGCATCCAACAGCCCCTCAATATCGGCGCATGCTTCAACCAACGGTAAAAGCCGAACGTGCTTCGCTCTTTGTTTCGACATTCCACGGCTCCCCCACCGCCCATCCACACATGACGCGCTTGGCGCCTCCAATTGGAGGCGCTAGCCAGACATTCTGCCGCAACGAGCGCTGCCGTGGGGTCTCCTCGGATCGACGAAGGGCGCTGATACGCGAACTCCGAACCGACCGCCGTCCCGTGGCGCTCCAAGCCGTTACGAAGGGTCGACCGGACACTCCTTCGGCGACTTGATCGCGACGTGAAGCCAACATAGAGAGGCCGTCGAAGGTCTCCTTCGGCTCACTAGGGAGCACAGGTAGGCGGACCTATGGTGACGACCTCGGTTCACGAACTAACAGTTTCGCCGGTCACGAGCCACGGCGCATCTACGCAGAGGTCTGCCCTGTCGCTGCCCACCAGCTCAACATCGCCTTATAACCATGGAGAAAGTGCGTGCCGGTCGGTCGCATCCAGTTGGATCCGAGATTCATCGACGGACCTCTTCCTGGCCGCAACCCGCCTCATCTGACCGAACAGGGCTTGCTTCACAGTCGAGAGTCCATCGTCCCCTACCCGGGGTGCTCCACGACGCACGTAGCTCTTATCTACAACGCCGCGTCTGAAGTTGCGCGACCCTTCCCCCGTCGCGACGAGCTGAACATTGCTCTTGCACAGGTACCGGGTTGCGTAGAATAGCCCCAGGAGCTTCTTCGCGTCGGAGCAGTGAATTGTCCCGATGCCGAGATGTTTGTACCTCTTCGCCAATGCAAAGCAGTTGAAGTAGCTCCCAACCCGATCTGATCCGACACATTCCGTCATCCAGTACTCTCCAAGCATCTTGGCCAGGTTGACGCCTGCGCGGCGCTCATGACCGTCCAGAAGCGCCATCACGTGATAGTGCCTTCCTCGTTCGAGACCGTCCTCCCGTGCGCTCATCCATCCCAGGACATCTGGAACGATCTTGCAGCCAGACAAGGCTGACGCGAATTTGTCGAAAGCAGCCTCTGCCTCTGGTGTATAGCTCCATAGCCTGTCCTTCTCTCTGACGTACAGGTCCACGCGGAGAACGAGCAGGCGGGAGCGCCTTCCGAACAGACTCACCAGGTAACTCAATGCACGACGGAGCTTCGCTTCCGCGTTTCGTTCGAAGTTCCTCACCGAAGCCTTAAAGGCCTCGGTATTGGTTTGGATGTGAATCTCGACTGCCAAAGCCGAGACAGCAATGCACAGGCGTTCATGATCCTTGTTGCCCAGTGCCTCATTGATCGACGCCTCCGCCTCGGCTACTGCCTTTAGAGCGACATCGAGATACGGATGGAACTTATGGTGCCCGAACCGTGGGCACTCGTCCTTGCCGATCCCGACAGTTATAACCGCGCGGTATTGCCTGCAAATCAGCAGAAGCGAGTGACCTAGGCGGTTCAAGCGGACAATGCGAGCCTTCCTCCATCCGGCAACTATCTTGCACACGTCGCCCCTGAAGAATCGGATCCGCTTCGCAATCCTCATTAACTGACCCAGGTAGATCACCGAGTCGTATTCATGCGTTATTACAGACTTCCCGCCAGGAAGGTGAGTACATCCTCGCGATAGCAACTCGAGCTTTCGCCCCCCCTCCTGAGCCTCCAGGAAGTCCTCTTCCGTAAACGTCATCATGCCTTCTCTCTAGATACAGTCAAGCCAACTTGGCATTCTGTTGAATCCGACCACCATTAACCTCCTCACTTGAATATTACGAACTGACAGCCATACAACACAGATAGATATGGATATAGATCAGATAGCATAAGAACCGGAAGTTCCGCCCAGCAAATAACCTGTATTCCAGGCCTGGCGGCGACAATTCTCTGGCTGTGCCGGAATAGATGGAAAGCCGATACATGCGCTGAGTTAGTGTTAACCGTTATTGCGTGCCACCCCTCGCAGGCCCATCGAGCCATTCGGCAATCCGCACGGTATGAAAGAGCACCGGCACTCCGTTCTCTCCTTTCCCTCCCACGCACACTTCGGCGTCGGCGAGTAGGCGATCGAAGCTCTTGTGACGCGGGTTCCGCAGGTTGTCGATCGTGGCGCGACTCTTCTTGGATTCGAAGCACACCTCCTTCTTGTTCATGCGCATGCCATAGCGGCCCAGCAAGTACTGCTTGCCGTCAAAGGCCGTTTGCGTTGCTGGTTCGATTTCGTTTGCGCGGTGCGCGGCCATGTTCCCCGGGCTCCGTCAGTGAGAACGGCGCCAGAGTGCAGGCGAAGCGTGACTAGCGTCCAAGCTTCGTTTCGAAAGTGATTCGCTTTCACTCGCTCAACCGCGGTCACTACTGCGCTCCAGCTGACCTGTAAGCCGCCCGGGTGACGTCGCCCAAGACGATACCGCTTCGCCGCTTCCGCATCGGCCGCAAGCGCGGGAAACCGAGCCTGTCGCCCTTCTTTTTTTGCTAAGCGCTTGATTTAACTAGAGTCGAACTAACTCCAGTGGAAAAAATCAGTGCCCGGGGGACTTGGGATCTGGCTCGAAGACCGCGTGGCTCTCCTCCTGGCAGCGGGGACAGGTGGACGGATGTCGGAGGTCGAGGTCACTCGCCATCACTCCAGCGACCCCAGGCCGCCGTCGAATGGAAAAGCTATTCGGTGCCCAAACGAAGCGTGGCACCGGCCTGGAAAGCGACTCAGGCTGTCCATCGTCCGCTCGCCACCACGCTGCTTCCTACGGGGCAACCGGACACGCAAGTGAACCGCCAGGATCGACCGGGCGGTTGAGCACTCCATGTCCACGAAGAGGTTTACATGCACCACCATTTCTCAGAATGGCCCGCCAACCAGGGTTTCTCGGCCCCCTCAGACCTTCCCGCACCATCCCGGGTGCAGATGGAATATAGCGACCGGTACGATCTGCCTCGTGTCATGTCGGAGCTTCCCGGAACGCTGCGCGATTGGGTTCAGGCAATCGTGTGTGCGCTTGGGGTGGACCGGGGCCTTGCCCTGTCCACGCTGCTCTCAGGAATGGGCTCCGCGGTACAGGGTGCCCGGACGGTCCGCCTACCACAGGGCAGCGATGAGCCACTGGCCCACTTCAGCTTCATTCTTGCCGGCCCCACTACAGGCAAGACTCGTACGCACCGACTCGTCCACCAGGTGCACAACGCGCATGACATCAGGCGCTATCAGTCATACCGCGCTGGCAAACGCCGTTCGATGGTCTGCGAAAACCCGAAGTCGAATCTGGGAGGAGCGCTGGATATGCGTGACCCCGCGGCTCGGCTGCGCTCAATTATCCTGCAAGACACCACCAACCGCGGCCTGCTTGAAGCCTTGGACGGCGTGGGGGAGTCAACGGCAATCTCGGTCGACGAAGGGGAGCGGGTGCTGGAGACCGCGCTGTTTCGACGGCAGCTGGCGACGCTCAATAGTCTCTATGACGGAGCGGGTAAGGTTATGCTGAGGCGGGGCAAAGGCGACGTGCTCGCCGCCTACGGTGCTTCACTGACGATCCTCGTTATGGTGCAGCCTGATGTCTTCGAGGCGTACTTGGCGAAGCATGGGGCAGCGGCTCGCGGAGTAGGTTTTTTCGCGCGCTGTCTTTTCACCACTTTGCCGGCGTTTCCTGAATGGATCGCGGAGCCAGTGCAGCCCCCTGAAGGCTGCCTTGACGCGTATCACGCGAAGGCGTCCACGTTCCTCGACGCTCGGCTTGTGCAACTGGAGTCCGGCGGCAGCGAGGCCGGAGCAATCTGCTTCTCTCCGGCCGCGACTCAGCTCTGGTTCCAGTTGGCAGCCGAGCAGCGGCGGCTCGCTGCAACGGACTACTGGCACGCCCAGGATGCAGCCAACCGCTCGATGCAAAATGTCGCTCGCCTCGCAGGCATCATTCATTGCTACTGCGATCATGGAGATGATATTTCCATCGAATCGCTCAGGGCTGCGTGGGCGATCATCCAATGGAGCTTGTCGCAATTCGCTCGGATATTCCCGCCCAAGCCCCTACCGCATGTCGAAATGCCGAAGCTGAGTCCCCAGCAGAAGCGCCAACAACGCCAAGTCGACGACTGTCAGACCATCTTGGATTGTATTGCCGACGCATGTGCGCGCAACCGTGAGCCGGATGCGCTTAAATCAAACGTTTTCATCCGCAGCGGGCTGTACAACGCCCGTTTCCGCACCGCGCTCATGCGGCTGGTTGACGAGGGTGTGGTCCTGGAGACGGAGAAGGGATCCGGAGCGCGGTTAAGTATCATGGCGCCCTATGGTCATCCAGACCCTTTCTCGCGCCTCAATCACTCTCGGCTCTGACGACGGCCTGGCCCTTTTCAGCGTTTCACACGGGTCGCCTGCCCGCCGTAAAAGGGCAGGATCCTCCGCTGTAGCGCGTGTTCTCGTCAAACCGATGCCGTGCCTGGGTTCACAGGAGCGCGCAGCGACGCTGGAACCGCTTCGCAGATGCCAAAAAACAACAGGGCAACCACAGCCTGCCAGCCGCTGTCGGCTGGCAGGCGAAACGGTTGCGTTGCGCTCCAGGGGCTTCAGCCTGTAGCCATCACACCCAGCCACGTTCAGCCAAGGCCATCGTCTGGTGTCCGCCCACAATGATGTGGTCGAGCAGGCGCACATCCACCAGGGAAAGCACCTGCTTGAGTTGCGCCGTGACGGCTCGATCCGCTGCCGAAGGTTCAACCGACCCGGACGGATGGTTGTGCCCAATGATGATCGCTGCGCAGTTCGTCTGGATCGCCTGCCGGACCACCTCCCTCGGATGCACCTCCGCCCCGTCGATCGTCCCTTGGAACAGCTCCGCGTACTCGATGAGACGGTGACGGCTGTCGAGGAAGGCTGCGGCAAACACCTCCCGCTGGATCCCTGACAACTTGTCCCGAAAGAAATCTTTCGCTGTCTTGGGATCGGTGAAAGACGCCCCCCGGCTCATCCGTTGTCCGACGACGGCCCGTGCCGCTTCCACGATCTCGTCGCCGCTGGCGACCTTGTACCTGCGCGTCGTGCTCCTCACGTAGAGCGACAAGTGCTCTGGCGTGTTTTTGTCCATTGCTCCCTCATCTATCAGATGGCCCCGCAGGGCCAGAAACGACGAAGGGGCGCCTATGCGCCCCTTCGATCACTGTTTATGCCCGTCTGCTCAGCCGCGAGAAGACGCCCCGTGTCCCGGCGAATACTGCGTCCGCGTCGCGGTGTACATCCACACCAGGAAGCGTCCAAAGCCGTACAGTGCGAAGCCGTAGACGACCACCGCACCAATCACCCTCGTCATCGCACCCTCCTTTGTTTGGCGTCAGGCAGTGCCTGCACGAGCGACCTTCTTCTGAAGGCGCTCGTGCAAGCTGACGGTGTCGCTGCTCGGCGCTTGACCACCCGGACCCGGCTCCTGGCTATCCGGGTAGAACTCTTCCACGACCGCCGGAACATCCTCGGCCAGGTCCTCGAACGCTCCATTGGCGAACCCACGGCGAGCGGCCTCGTCCAAGGCCTCCTGATCGAACCCCGCGTCCCTGCGGCTCTGGTCGACCTCCCGGGCTTGGGCAATGGCCTGTTCCAGCGTCAGTCCAGAGCGGACCACCAGATCGACGTAGTAGATCGCTGAGCGGAAGCTCATCGTCGTCGACTTACCCCGCAGCTTCAGCTCCAGGGGCATGCAGGCCAGCCTGCCGCCCGACACGGCGTGGAAGTACTGCAGCCGGGCTGCGAGCGTACGGATCGTGTTGTAGGACGTGGTCCTCAGCACGAAGCTGCCCAGTTCGTCTTCATCCCCGACCCGGACATTCAGCCGAGCGTAGGCCTTGCACTCGCCCATGGCGAAGGAGCAACCATCCGGTCCCGGGCAAAGCTCCTGGGTCATGCCCTCCTTGCCAACGCGCCTGGATGTTTCGCCGTTGCCCACGCACACCGGCCTGCCAGTGGACCGATCGAAGAGCGAGTAGTCCGCCCGCAGGTTCAGGGCCGGGTCGTTGAACAGCAGCCGGACCGGGATCGAGCGCAGCTTTCCGCCTGCGTCCTTGCGGAGGGTTTCGTCCAGCGGGTGGAGGATCCAGCCGTCCCGGTTCTGCACCTGGCTGGTCAGCGTGAACTGGTCATCCTTCTCCGGCAGCCGCTTGCCGTTGCGCTCGATCACACGGCCAATGGAGATCCGCCCGACCACGGGCGGTGTAATCGTCAATCCTTTCAACATGACTTTGCTCCTTCCTCGGTGTACGAGACAATCCGGAATCGGCGAGATCCAGGCCGTTCGACGGTGAACTCGCTCACGATGGCCGGATGGGCCTGGGCGAGCCGCTTGAGATCGACGCTGGTGCCGTCCTTGGAACGCCGGTAGGTGATCTCTCCCTTGGCAAAGAGCGCCTTGGAAGCATCACCCATGGATTCCTCCAGTCGCTGGCGCAGCTGCTCGGCCTGCTTGTCCAGCTGGCCGATCTGATCCCGAAGCGAAACCAGGTCGGCAAAGGCGGCCGAGAGCTCGGCATCCCCCGTGAAGTCGACGCTGGTGTCATTGCCCACGTAAAGGCTGCGCAGAGCCCTGGCCGCCGACTCACTGCCATCTGCCGGCGGTGGCGTGTCCTGCTCCACGTGCTCCCAGAACCGGGCCTCCAACACGATCAAACGGGCGATGACTTCCTCGTCCCGCTCGATCCGGTGGACCTCAAGCTTCTGGCCGCACAGCAGCACCGCTACGTCTGCGGCCTGCTTGCCCGTCACCGCCAGTTGGTGCTGGACCTGGATCTGGACGTACTCCGGCACGCCGTCCTGCCATAGCCTAGAGCCGTACTCCCCCGCCGTCTTGCACTCCAGGATCTGGACATCCTCGGCACCCACCACTTCCCGGTCGATGTTGGCCAGCATGAAGCTGTACGTCGGGTGTTGGAGTACCGCGTTGAGCTTCCGGACTTTCCGATTGGTCTTCTGCTGGTAGGCCACGGCTACATAGGGCTCCAGCAAGGTGCCCCAGAAACGGGGATCGTCCATGCTTTGGTGATCACCGGACGCATCCACCCGCCCCGTCTTCTCCAGCCAAAGTTCCAACGGGCTCTTGTAGGGGTTCAGCCCAATGGCAGCCGCCGCATCGGAGCTGCCTATACCGCCCTTGCGCACCTCCAGCCATTGGTCGCGGTCCAGCTTCGTGGTGTCCACCAGGCGCAACGCCGCACGTCTTCCCATTTTCCTTCTCCCAAATGAAAAGGCCGCCCGGTGGGCGGCCTCAGTGGCAACTGTTGAGTTCGTTTTGTTGGTTCAATCGTTCCAGAACACATGAACGCCGCCATCAGTGGCGGCGATGAACCTTACGTCGCCCATCGCAGCGGCCTCGCGGCCATGGGCGTCGAAGTCGAAGTCTGGGCAGATCTGCAGGAGCCTTCCGGTCAGGGCAAGGTAATGCCGCGCCCAAGCCGCCGCATCGGGATACGTGCCTTGGTAGGTATCGGCGAACATGTCCGCCGCTTGCAGCACGCCGTCAAAGCGCCGATCCGCCCACAGTTTCTCGAAAGGTTCTCCGTAATCGTCCACGGCGTCCAGATAGGCCAGCAGTTCCCCGATGTCCGGGTACGGGCCAAGGTCGGGCATCCCATCGTAGGCAAGTACGCACCAACCTTGGACACCCGGTAACCCTCGCAGTACCTCTGCGATCTTGCGACGCATTGCGTCGGCGTCATCGACGTCGATCCATTGACTGAGCCGCTCGCCATACGCCCCGACTGCCTGGACAGCGACAAGTATCCGGGCCATGGGAATCTCCTGACAGAAGAAAGGCCGCACAAGGCGGCCTTCGTGATTCGGTCAAATGCATCCGGAAATCGCTATCAGTTTTTGAACTGCGCTTCCCGTTCAGTTGACCCGCTTGAGCTTCCCGCCGTGTAACAAGTATTCGATGCCTCCCTCAACCGATGGGCAGCAGTCGGGATCATCAGGACTGAGCGTCAGCGTTTTCAGCCTGATCGCTCCTTCTTCGACCACGACACCGTTGACCGTATCGCCAGCCCCTTCGACGGGCGTCATGCTGGCGAACTTCAACGCCCCATCGCCTTGCCGCAGGAAGGCGGAGAGGTACTGCGTGGAGGAGCTCTGTGAACCGACCTCGATGATGAACAAGGCGGCAGCATCGCTCGATCCATCCCCGTCCAAATCCCCCAACGCCACCTTGCGGGCGTCCACATGTTCATCGCCTGCTTCAGCGCTGGCCGTGATCGCAATGACGTTTTCGATCACCGACTCATCCGACACTTGATTGGCTTGGGTTGACGCTTCGTATTCCTGAACCGGCGGATCTGCCACGCCATCTGCCACAACCGACTCACCGGAACCATCGTTCGCTTTGACGATCGGTTCGCCCAGAATAGCCAAATGCTCCAAGGCCGTGGAAGGATCGACGCCATTGCATTGCGCAGCGGCAACGACCGTTGCTTCGGGGAAGCCAGGAAGTATCCTTTCACCCTTCTGCATGGCCTCCAGGCCATCCTCACCGTACTTGGCTTCCAGTTTGTCGTAAACGCATTCGCATCTTGCTTCAGGTGCGCCTTGGCTCGTGCATCCCGCCATGAACTCGCTTTGAGCCTTCCCAACGCAGGCACACACCATCATCGAGGTCGCCGCGAGAACCAGGACACGTATCACGTGCTGCTTGGCCACTATCATTTCCTCCCGAAAGCCAGGAATCCGATGAACCCCAGAAGCACCAGGATACCGATAGCTTTCCCCAACCCCGGAATGAGGATTGCCGGCCAGATCACAGCGCGACCCAGGTTGTACGCGAAGCCCTTGTACGCGTAGTCACCCCACCAGTTTCCGTATATGGCAAACACGAAGATCATCAGCACATACACACCAAGAATTACACGGCCCATTCAATCACCCCTGTTTTGTGTTAGTAAACGAAAATGCCCGCTATCCACGCTCGTTCGCACAGCAACTTCTAGCCCGCCACAGTCGCGGAGAGTGCTTTCAACCACGATTCTGCGTGATCCTCAAACTGGCGAATCAAGCTCCTTGCCGCTTCACGAGGGATGCCCATTCTGAACAGAAGAAGCAGTAACGCTTCCTCGCGTGGTATTCTCAGCTCGAACTCGCCGGCACCGTCACGATGGAAGAACATCGCTGACATCATCAGCAGGTCCTCTTCGTCCATCTTGATGGGCCGCCCGAAAACGAGCGGGAATTCTTCTCGAAATGCGAGCTTGTAGACTTCGCTGATCTCGTGCAGCCGGGTGAACTGATCCGCCGCCGCCTTCTTGAAGTCACTTGGAAGCTTTGAGAAGCCGTAGTAATGCAGCACCATAAAGAGCATCAATGCGAGTTCGACGCTATCGGCCTCGACCGATACATGCCTATGCTGCGGTTCACGGCCCACTGCCTCGTACAACTCGGGGAAGCGGTCGGCGATGCAGCGCATTTGGCGATCGATCAGTTCATCGATCAGAAATGTTCCCCCTTCCAGCTCCGAGCGCAGTGCCACCATCGCGCCTCGATGGAGCGTCCAGAGGCCATCAATGCCCGACACCCTGCTCTCCCTTATGGAATCAGGGCGGTTATTGGTCGAGGCCGCTGACTGTCTGAATACAGCCGACAGACGTGATGCGAAGGTCAGGATGGCCAGGTGCTCGATCAGATCGGCCTTGAAGAACTCCGCCCCGTTGATGAGGACCCGGCTGTGTGTGCCCGGCTCCACCTGTCTGATGTCCCGGAAGGCGATCTGCCGCGGGTTATCCAACTTCTGCTTGCAATAAACCGCATCGTTTGTGACTAGGAGTCCCTCCTTCGCACCGCCAAAAAGTGTGTCGTCCAGGAGGACAATCACGTCTCCCGGGGAGACGCCGGGCGCATAGGAGGAGATGGCACCGTCCAGCTTCTTATGCGGAATGTTGGGCCTCGCGTACACCTTGTCGTGAACCCACTTCCAGTCCGGTTTCAGAAGAACGGTCGCCGCATCTTGGGTGTCTGGGACAGGCGCCGCACGTTTCGGAGTGGGTGCGCCATGGGCGGGGCGGTCGGGTGCTTCTTGACCCATGCGGGCGCGCAGCTCGGGACTGATGAGTGCTTGGTAGGCCTCATTCACCTGCTGCATCTTCTCGGTTGCCCAAGCCAGGGTTTCGGCATCCGCTTGGGCGTAACGGTCGGGGTGGTACTGGCTGCGTCGACCTTTGTAGGCCAGCTCAATCTCCTCCCGACCCGCGTTCGGGCGAATCCCCAGAATGTCGTAGTAGTTATTACCGGACACGCTTCCCCCTGTTCCCGTGCATTGCTCCGCAGGAGCCTCAGCCCCCATTCACTAGCCCCGGCTTGACGGAGCCAGACCTCTATCTTAAAGATAGAGTCTGCCACGCAGCTAGGGGTTTCGTCATGATCTGGATTGTCCCCACCTGTCTGGTACTCGGTGTCCGAATCCTCCGCACGCGCCCTGTTCGCTGCGCGCCTGCTTCAGGCGCGGCAACTGCGCGGCCTCAGCCAGCGGGCTCTGGGGGACCGCATGGGCCTGGGTAAGGAGAAGGGATCATCCCGTATCAACCGCTACGAGCACCAAGTCACAGCCATTGGCTTCGACAACCTGGAGAAGCTCGCAGCGGTGCTGGATGTGCCCGTCGCCTACCTGCTGGCGGATAACGCTGCCATGGCCGACGCTATCCTTGAACTGTCCAAGGCCAGCCAACGCCAGCAGGCCAGCTTGGCCTTGGCGATCAAAGGGATGACAGCGACACCGGCCCTTGCCAAAGCGTTGATCAGGGTGCTGCAGCTCCCCAAGCCGGAGCAAGACCGCATCATCCAAGCCGTGCTGGGGCTGCTGCCCGATCCCACAGGGAAGGGCGAGGACACCTGAAGCACCCGGCGCCCCGGATGCTTCAAGACCCCGCAGGCTAGGCCACCAGCTTCATCACCTCGTCCCAGGCCCGCTGCTTAATCTGAGCCCCCTGCCCGAACCAGGCGGCATCTCTGCGGTGATCACCGCTGCGCGCACGGCGGTGGTAGTCCACGTACTCGGTGACGCTGTTGAGAAGTCCCCACGCCGTCCCACGGCTGGACGCCATGAGGGCTCCGCGCCCACCGCCTTCGTACAGGGAGCGAACACTGGCCAATGCCTGTTCGTTGACAATCGGGTGTTTGCCCTCCGGACCTGCGTAGGTGAGCACCCGACGCAGCAGCCCTTCGGCCGAGCCCGGATCCACCGGACGGTCGCACAGCGCCTTCATTCGGACGACGAAGGCGTCCCACGACGACACGGTGATGCCCAGCTGACGTTTCACCATATCGGGGTCGAACTGGCTGCGGTGCGGCACCTTGACGGCGCCCATGTTGCTGCCCAAGGCGATGGCGAGGGTGTTGTTGCAGACCACACGCACCGAGGTGAACTGGGCCGTGGTCGCCAACGTCCCGTCACAAGCGGTGGCCAAGAGCAGGTAGCCCTCCACCCGATCCTTCCTCTTCAGGACGGCGCTCTGACCGGTTCTGGCAAGCGCCCAGAACTTGCGGCCCTCCCGAAGCACGCCAGCCGTCTCCAGCTCGAAACCGCCAATGTCGGTCAGGTCGCGATAGAAATCCAGGATCTCACCCGGCTGGACCACCTGGTAGCGCTTGGACACGACCGACAGCGGTGCATGGGTGTCGGAACGGTACAGGACCTTCTGCTCGGGAAAGGCATTGATCGCACCGATGCCATTCTTGCCGACGACGTAGCGGACTTCGGACTCTTCGATCTCCCAATCCATGCCAGCCTGCTTGCGCCAGACATCGATCGGCTGTTGTGGTGCCAGCTTGTTGCCAAGGCCGTGCCACGGCCGGTCGCCAGCGTAGGCTATTGTTTCAACTAAATGCATGGTCGCTTACTCCTTTGGTGACGGCATAAACGCACAAGGCCCGGAGATCCCGGGCCTTGTGCATTTCGCTCGTGATGGATCAGATTCTGTCGGGGCTACCGCAGGTGCACTTGACGATGCTGACCAGCACAGCCGCAGTCACGACAAGCACGCAATAGAGGGGGCTGAACTTGACAGGGGACACATTCACTCCTCGGATCGGCGCATCAGAGCGGATGCGCCAAGCGCGAAGCGGGATTCTTCCGGCTTCATGAAGGTGATATGGGTTTGAAAAAACTTTGAATAGCCTATGTATGGAGGTAAACGGGATGATGACAGCCTACGACTACGTTCAGATATCGGTACTTGACCGAAGTCGCCGAAGCCGGTGCAAAGGTGGATCGGTCGCTCTCACCGAACCATGCTGCGAAAAACCCCGTCGCGACGAATCAGTGCGTGGTACAACGCTGCGCCCATGTGCCCCAGGAAGGTGAACAACAGCAGGTATGCGAGCGCACCATGCGCGGTACGCAGCCAGGCAAACATCAAGGCGTTCTCCGGCATGATCGCGGGCAGTCGCAGGTTCCCGCCGAGCATGACCGGATAGCCACCGGCCGACAGCATCGCCCATCCGATTAGTGGAATCGCGATCATCAACGCGTAAAGCAGCCAATGCGACAGATGCGCGGAGACGCGCTGCAGCCTGGGCAGGTCGGCCGGCAACGGTGGAGATGGGTTGCGCAGGCGCACGACCAGCCGCGTGATCGCTAGTACCAGAATCGCGATGCCCAGCGCCCGGTGGATCGCCAGCAGCCACTGGTGCTTGTCGCTCACCGTGGCCACCATGCCAACGCCGATGAACAGCATGGCCAGAATCAGTACGGCCATCGTCCAGTGCAGCACGCGGGCGGCCACGCTGAAGGAGGTGTTCCTCGTATTCATCGTGCAGCCTCCGATCCGTCATGGGCGGGCGTGGAAAATCCGGGAACGTGCGCTTCCTCGCGAGTGCGGCGTAGGTGTGAGTCGGCGTAAACCGCCGCTCGCGCAGGCAGCAACGGGTCGTCAGAGATGGCGATACCTGCGGGCAACACGGTCGGGTCATAGTTAACGTCGCGACACGGACCGCTGTCCTGTGGCTGCTCCCGGTCGAGCACGAGCACACCGGCATCGATGGTAGTGCGATCGACAGGCCAGGTCCGGGTCGCGTCGTTGGTCGGATCGCCGGGGTCGGCCAGTGTCACCAGCAGCCTCCAACGCACTGGCCCGGCCATCAGCCGTCGTTGCAGATCGTCAATCAAGTAGTTCGCTTCGTCGGCTGGGGCAATGCTGGCGTCGGTAGCTTCAGGCGCCACCCGCCAACGGACCGCACGGTGTTCTCCATCGGCGTTTATGAAGTAGAACGCGTTCAGTCCGTAGTAGCTGTCGGTGACGAAGCTGGCTGACGGCCGGGCGGATTCAGCCCAGGTCCGGAACGCGACAGTTTCCGGATGCGCGTCGAAAAAGGCCGCCAGTTTAGCGGGGTCGGGCTTGCCGGTGGCCGGATCCTTGCGGCTAGCCACCATCTGCTCGTGAAACGCCCGCGGGGTGGCCACGGGGAAGACGGGCATGTTGTTCATGCCGGTACGCCACTGTTGGCCGTTAGCAAGATTGAAGCGCAGCGCCAAGCTGCGTATCGGCACGCTGCTGTCGGGCGCGTACGGATTGCCGCCAGGAATGGCGAAGCGGCCCACGACGGGCGTCCGCCCGGCCGCAAATACCAGGGCCTTCGAGTAGGTGCTGGCTTTGCCGTTGCCTTCGAAGTACCCCGACACACACACACCCTTGGCGTGGTTGCGGCGGTACCCTGGATGCACGCCAGCCGCCAGCTGAAACTCGTTGACGATGCGCTCAGGCGTCAGTCGCTGGGGTGACAGCCAGCCGCCGACGTAGGCGAAGGCCGCCACCACCGCCGCGATGGTGCTGAAGATGATCCAGCGCCCGCTGTCTGCGGACGGGCGGGACGAACGTGGGTGATCTTGCATGCGCTGCCTCCGGGATGGGGTTTCCCTGACAGACGCCAGACGCGGCAATTTATTCCCTCGTAATGGAATAATTTGCACGCTACGGCGTCTTGGCATGAGAACCCACTGCGACCCCGGCCATGTCCACCCCCGCGTTCGATGACCAACTGAGCGAACTGCTGCCGCGCCTGCGGCGCTTCGCGCTGTGGCTGACCCGCGACCTGCCGAGCGCCGACGACCTGGTCCAATCCACTATCGAGCGCGCCCTGTCCACCCGCGCCGCCAAACGCGAGGAAGGCGACCTGCGTGCATGGTTGTTCCGCATCCTGTACCGCCAGTTCCTCGATGCACGGCGCCGCTCGCAGCGCTACGCTTGGCTGCTCAGCCGCCTACGCGAAGAAGATGAGCCTAGATGGCCCTCGGCCGAGCGGGAAGCGCTGGCGCAGTCCGCACTGTCTGCGTTCGAGCTCCTCACATCCGAGCAGCGCAGCCTGCTGCTGTGGGTGACGGTGGAAGGGCTCAGCTACAAGCAAGTGGCCGACATCCTCGACGTACCAATCGGCACTGTGATGTCGCGCCTTTCACGTGCGCGCCAGGCCATGCGCCGCTACGGCGATGGCGAACAACACACTCCTTCCCTACGATTGCTCAAATGACTACGCCTCCCAGAGAGCAGGACATCCATGCCTATGTCGACGGCCGCCTCGAAGGCGAACGGCGCGAGGCAGTCGAGCATTACCTCGCTCAACATCCAGATCGCGCCGCAGAGGTGCAGGCGTGGCAACGCGACGCCCAGCGCCTGCGCGCGTTGTTCGGTGGCACGCAGACGCTGGCAGACAACCCGGCATTGCACCCCGTGACGATCCGCAGGCAGCGGCAGCAGCGCCGAATGCGGTTGCGCTCGCTAGCGGCCACGATGGTACTCGGCCTCAGCCTAGGTGCACTGGGCGGCTGGCAGGCCCGCAGTATTCGCGCCGAGAACGCGGTCGCGCCGATGGCCGATGCCATAGCCGCCTATCGCTTGGTTGCAATGGACGCCAGCGCACGTCCGGACGTTGTGCCGATAAACGACGGCGAGATGCAGGACTGGCTCGACCTGCATTTCCAGCGCGTCGCACGCCTGCCCGACCTGAGCGCCGCTGGATTCCACGCCGTCGGTGGACGGTTGTTCGCCACGGATCAGGGTCCCGCCGCGATGGTGCTGTACCGGGATGCGGCAGGTCTCGCGATCAGCTTCTACGTGCGACCGCCCGGCCCGCGAAATCAGCTCCTACCGTCCGGGCAGCGAACGGAAGGCGGACTCATGGCGCAGTACTGGTCGGGGCACGGCTACAACTATGCGATGGTCAGCCGCGCGGATGGCATTGCCCCGCGCGTCGTGGCGCAAGCATTGCATGAGGCAGGTTGAGAGTTGCCAAGAGGCTTGAGTATGTCCGCTATCGGCCATCAGCGGACGTTCGATCAGCTCTGGCCACCACACAGTGGATATACATGAAGTCTAAACGTCTATAGCGCTATCCAGGATAACGTCCAATCGTTGGATAAGGCATGCCGGTGTCGCACCTTCATCGTGATGCTGCGACTTCACTGGCACCGAGGTACGCTCCTGATTGCCGGCGTTCAGTTGCGGCGGGGGCATATCTTTACGACAAATTTATGGGCTAGCGTTGGTCTTGGCATAGAAACTTTACGCGGCATCGATCGAGACTTTCCGGCGTGGCCGACCCGGCCTCGCCATCGTTGCCCGACATGCGCTTCATCCGTCCCTTTATTGATATCTCCTGCTCCCGGCCAGCGCATCTGCTCGCCTCCTGTGCTGCTCTCGGACTGCTGACCGTCGCCACCTCGGCCCAGGCCGTCACGGCTGGCGGCTCGGCGGCCCTGACGTCCGACTATGTCTGGCGGGGCACCACCCAGACCCAGGGTGATCCAGCGGTGCAGGCCGGCTTCACGCTCTCGGGCGATTCGGGCTTCTACGGTTCGGTCTGGGGTTCGAACGTCGAGTTCGGCCCCGAGACCCATGCCAGCAGCGAACTCGATCTGACCCTGGGCTGGGACGGCGTGCTGTCGGACGCCTGGTCGCTGGACGTGAACCTGCTGCACTACCGCTATCCGTCGACCACGGTCGATCTGAACTGGACCGAGCTCAACGGCAGGCTGACCTATGCCGACCGTTACTGGCTGGCGCTGGGCTACTCGCCCGAGGCACTGGGCAGCGATGGCGACGGCGTCTATACGCAGCTCGGCGCCCGTTTCCTGGTCGGCGAAACCCTCGCGTTTGAAGCGGCGGCCGGCTACTACGCACTCGACGACGTTTACGACGACAGCTACTGGCACGCCCAGGCCAGTGCGGTCTGGAAAGTGAAAGCACCCTTCGAGCTGCGTCTGACCGCCCATGCCACCGACTCCGCCGCCGAGCGCATGTTTGGCGACGAGCTCGCTGGCAGCCGCATCGAAGCGGCGGTGCAGGCTTCGTTCTGAGGAGGACGCTCCATGCCCAGTTTGCTCGCATTCGTGTGTGGACTTTCGGTGATCGCCGCAGCGGCCTACCTGCTGTTCGTGATCCGACGTCCCGAAAACTTCTGATCCGGTGCCACTGCATCACAACCCCGGCCGGCGCGCGGACCGCCGCGGCCGGGCAAGGAAACGATCATGATTGAAGCTGTTCTCGTATTGGTCCTGGCGGTCGCCCTCGGCTGGCCGCTCGGACGCTATCTCGCCGGCGTGATGCGCGGCGACCGCTCGCGGCTGGACATGGTGTTCGTGCCGGTCGAACGGGTCGTCTACAAGGCGCTCGGCACCTCGCCCGGGCGCGGCATGAGCTGGCGCGGCTACGCCAGGGCCTTTCTGCTGAGCAATCTGGCGCTCGGTGCAGTGGTGTGGGTGATGTTCATGACCCAGGCCTGGCTGCCGCTGAACCCGGACGGCATCCCGAACATGCGCTGGGACACTGCGCTGCACACGATGGTGTCGTTCCTCACCAACACCAACCAGCAGCACTACTCCGGCCAGGCCGAGCTCAGCTACCTGTCGCAAGGCGTCGCCATCGTCGGCCTGCAGGTGGTCACCCCGATGATGGGCCTGGCGCTGGTAGTGGCGACGCTGCGCGGGCTGTTTGGCGGGCGCCAGGCAATGAGCACACGGGGGAAGACCGGAGCGCAGCCTTCGTCCACGGTCATGCGGGCGGATGAGGGCGCGCCCCGGGATCTGGGCAACTTCTGGGTCGATGTGACCCGCGCGACACTGCGCTTCATGCTGCCGCTGTGCCTGCTGTGGTCGGTGTTGCTGGCCTCGCAGGGTGTGCCGGCAACGCTGCAGGGAGGTCCGACGGTAGTGCCGATCGACGCCAGCGCCGGCATGGCCGAGCAGAAGATCCCGCTCGGCCCGGTCGCACCGATGGTCGCGGCCAAGCAACTGGGTACCAACGGCGGCGGCTGGTACGGCCCCAACAGCTCGGTACCGCTGGAAAATCCGACCCCGTTTTCCAACTTGCTGGAAACCCTGGCGCTGATCCTGGTCCCGGTCTCCCTGACCTTCATGGCGGGCGCCTTTACCGGACGCAGCCGCCTGACCGCGCTTGTGTTCAGCAGCATGCTGCTGATGTCGATCGTGTCCGGCGGCGCCGCGATCTGGTCCGAGGGCCACTCGGCCACAACCGCCGATCCGGCACTGATGGAAGGCAAGGAGGTGCGCTTCGGCGCCGATGCCTCGGCCCTGTGGGGGGCGCTGACCACCCAGACCAGCAACGGCTCGGTCAACTCGATGCACGATTCGCAGGCGCCGCTGACCGGCGGCGTGTTCATCGCCAACATGCTGATCAACAGCATCTGGGGCGGTGTCGGCTGCGGCTTGCAGCAGTTCCTGGTCTATCTGCTGTTGAGCGTGTTCCTGGCCGGGCTGATGACCGGGCGCACACCGGAGCTGTTCGGCCGCAAGATCGAGGCCCCCGAGGTCCGTCTGCTTGCCCTGCTGATCCTGCTGCAGCCGCTGGTGCTGCTCGGCTTCACCGCCGTCACCGTTGCGGTGCCGGCACTGACCGGCAATTCTAACCCCGGTTTCCATGGCATCAGCCAGGTTTTCTACGAATACACCTCGGCGTTCGCCAACAACGGATCGGGCTTCGAGGGCCTGGGCGACGCCACGCCATGGTGGAACCTGACCTGTGTGCTCCTGCTGATCCTCGGCCGCTACCCGGCGCTGATCGTGCCGCTGGCCGTGGCCGGGTTGATGGCGCGCAAGCGGGTGGCGCCGGAAGGCAGCGGCACGCTGCGGATCGAGACGCCGACCTTCGCCCTGACCCTGATCGCCGTGGTCGTCGTACTGACCATCCTGCAATTCATGCCGGTCCTCGTGCTCGGGCCGGTCGCCGAACACCTGACCCTGACCGGCATTCCGGTCGCCGGCCCGTGAGGTAATGAACGTGACTCAACTCCCTTCATCCGCTCAATCCCACCTGGGTACAGCCCGTCGGCAGTCGCTGGCGGGGCTGGACCGCGCCGCGATCCGTGCGGCGCTGGTCGATTCCTTCCGCAAGCTGTCGCCGCGGCAAGCGCTGAAAAGCCCGGTCATGGCGGTGGTGCTGCTCGGCACCGTGCTGTCGGCCCTGATCGCCGCGTTCGGGTCCGGCAGCGCCGGCTTCGGCCTGGTGGTGACCCTGATCCTGCTGGTTACCGTGCTGTTCGCCAACTTCGCCGAGGCCATTGCCGAGGCCCGCGGCCGAGGCCAGGCGGCCTCGCTGCGGGCAGCGCGACGGGATCTGATCGCCCGCCGGTTGGACGGCAGCGACCGCAACGCCGGCGAATCGCGTGTGGCCGCCTCGGCCCTGCGGCCCGGTGATCGGGTGATCGTGTCCGAGGGGGAGTTCGTGCCCGCCGACGGCGAGATCATCGAAGGTCTGGCGACCATCAACGAGGCTGCGGTCACCGGCGAATCGGCTCCGGTGCTGCGCGAGGCCGGTACCGACCGTTCCGGCGTGATCGGTGGCACCCGGGTACTCTCGGATGAGATCATCGTCCGCGTCAGCGCGGAGCCGGGGCACAGCTTCCTCGACCGCATGATCGCCCTGGTCGAGGGCGCCAACCGGCAGAAAACGCCGAACGAGATCGCCCTGACCATGCTGCTGGCGGCGATGACCCTGACCTTCCTGATCGTGGTCGCGACCCTGCCGGCGCTGGCCGGGTTCGTCGGTGCGCAGCTCGACCCGCTGCTGCTGATCGCGCTGCTGGTGTGCCTGATCCCGACCACCATCGGCGGCCTGCTGCCGGCGATCGGCATCGCCGGCATGAACCGGGCGTTGTCGGCGAACGTGCTGGCCAAGTCGGGCAAGGCGGTGGAAATCGCCGGCGACGTCGATGTGCTGCTGCTCGACAAGACCGGCACGATCACCCACGGCGACCGCCAGGCGACCGCGTTCCATCCGCTGGCCGGCGTCGATGCCGCCGAGTTGCGCGACGCGGCCCTGCTGTCTTCACTGGCCGATCCGACCCCGGAGGGCAAATCGATCGTCGCCCTCGCCCGTGAACAGGGCAGCCGGGTGAATGAACCCGAGCGGGCCCACTACGTGCAGTTCACCGCGCAGACGCGAATGTCGGGTGTCGACCTGCTCGGCGTCGACAACAAGCCGCGGACGATCCGCAAGGGCGCGGTGGACGCGGTTTCCGCCCACGTGCGGGCCCTTGGCGGTGAGGTCACTGCGGAGCTTTCTGCCCGCGTCGAACAGGTCGCACGCGGCGGCGCCACCCCGCTGGTCGTGGCCGATGGCCGCTATGTGCTGGGCGTGGTCGAGCTGTCGGACGTGGTCAAGCACGGGGTCAAGGAGCGCTTTGCCCGTCTGCGAGAAATGGGGGTCAGGACGGTGATGATCACCGGCGACAACCCGCTCACCGCTGCCGCGATCGCCGCCGAGGCGGGCGTCGACGACTACATTGCCGAAGCCCGGCCCGAGGACAAGCTCGCCCGTATCCGCAGAGAGCAGGCCGCCGGCCGGCTGGTGGCGATGGTGGGCGACGGTACCAACGATGCCCCGGCACTGGCGCAGGCCGATGTCGGCCTGGCGATGAACTCCGGCACCCAGGCGGCAAAGGAGGCCGGCAACATGGTCGACCTGGACAGTGATCCGGCCAAGCTGCTGGCGGTGGTCGAGGTCGGCAAGCAGCAGCTGATCACCCGCGGCGCGCTGACCACGTTCTCGCTGGCCAACGATGTGTCCAAGTACTTCGCGATCCTGCCGGCACTTTTCGCTGCCGCCATTCCGTCGATGGCGGGGCTCAATGTCATGCAGTTGTCGAGCCCGACCAATGCGGTGTTATCGGCGTTGATCTTCAATGCCCTGGTGATCCCGGCGCTGATCCCGCTGGCGCTGAAGGGCGTGCGCTTCAAACCGGCCTCGGCGGTGTCGCTGCTGCGCCGGAACATGCTGGTCTACGGACTGGGCGGCGTGCTGCTGCCGTTCGTGGCCATCAAGCTGATCGACCTGGTCCTCGTGACCTTCGGAGCCTGAGATGACGACAACCACTCACCACCATGCCGCGGCACTGGATGATCGCGTCAAACCACGCACGATGATCGTGTTCGCGGCGATCGTCCTGATCGGTTTCGGCCTGCTGTACTCGCTGGCCGGCACCGTGCTCGGGCGCATGCTGTTCCCGCACCAAGCCACCGGAAGCCTGGTCGTGGTCGACGACCAGGCGCGCGCTTCGGCGCTGGTCGCGCAACCCTTCGCCGATCCGCGCTACTTCCATTCGCGGCCCTCGGCGGCGGACTACGACCCGATGGGCGTGGCCGGCAGCAACCAGTCCCGCACCAACCCCGAGTTGCGCACGCGCATCGCGGCTCTGACGGCGGAAGTGGCGCAGCGTGAAGGCATCGCGGAGGCGGATGTGCCCGGCGAACTGGTCACCCAGTCGGGTGGCGGCATCGATCCGCACCTGTCGCCGGAAGGTGCGCAAGTGCAGATCGCGCGTGTCGCGCGCGAACGCGGCCTGAGCGAGAGCCAGGTTTCCGCGCTGGTTGCCGAACACACCGAGATGCCGACCTGGGGAATGCTCGGGCAACCGCGCGTCAACGTAGTGCGGCTCAATCTGGCACTGGATGCCCTCACTGACGGGGCCTGACGACGTGTTCCACCCGCGCATTTCCTCCATCGGTCCTGCCGGGTGCATTCCCGGCCGGGCCATCGCGTGCCGCACAATGTCCCCATGAGCGAATCCCGCAGTGCCCAGGCCGACGCCCTGATCGGCGAACTGGACCGGCAACGGGCCGGCCGTCTGACCGTGTTCCTCGGCGCCGCGCCCGGGGTGGGCAAGACCTACACCATGCTCGCGCGCGCGCGCGAACTGCAACGACGCGGTGTCGACCTGGTGGTCGGCATCGCCGAAACCCACGGCCGAAGCGAAACCGCGGCACTGCTCGAAGGGCTGGTGGTCATGCCGCGCAAGCGCATCGAATACCGCGGTCGGACTCTGGAGGAACTTGACCTCGACGCCGTGCTCGAACGCAAGCCGCAACTCGCCCTGATCGATGAACTGGCCCACCGTAACGTGCCGAGCAGCCGCCACGAGCGGCGCTGGCAGGATGTGGCCGAGTTGCTCGATGCCGGCATCGATGTCTACACCACGGTCAACATCCAGCACCTGGAAAGTCTCAACGATGTCGTCCACCGCATCACCGGCGTGCGCGTCAGCGAGACCGTGCCGGACGCGATGTTCGACCGCCTGCGCGACATCGCCCTGGTCGACCTGCCTCCGCGCGAGCTAATCGAACGCCTGCAACAGGGCAAGGTCTACGTCCCGGACCAAGCCGCGCATGCGCTCAAGGCGTTCTTCTCACCTAGCAACCTGACGGCGCTGCGTGAGCTGGCGATGCAGACCGCAGCCGATCGCGTCGACGTCGATTTGCGCGAGGCACAGAGCGCCCGGGGCCTGCCCGGCACCCCGATCCGGCGCCGAGTGATGGTCGCGATCGACGGTCGTGGCCAGTCCGAGTACATGGTCCGCGTCGCGCGCCGCCTTGCGGAACGGCGTGATGCGCCCTGGACCGTGGTCACCGTGCAGACCGGCGGTGTACCCGAAGAAACCCGCCAGCTGGAACTCGATCGTGCCTTCGCGCTCGCTCGTCGGCTCGGTGGCGATACAGCGGTCGTGCATGGCGACAGCGTGGTCGACGCGCTGCTGGATCACGCCAACCGAATCGGCACCAGCGCCCTCGTGCTCGGCCGTACCCGCGAACGACCGTTCGCACGGATGTTCAATCGCACCATCACCCAACAACTGCTCCAGCGCGGTGCGCATTTCGAGCTGACCATCATCAGTCCGCCCGAAGCGCGCGCCCGGGCCCGCCGTTCATTGCGCGGCCTGGGCAATTATCTGGGACGTCATGACGCGATCTGGGCGGTAGCTGCCGCCGCCGCCGGGACTGCGCTCGGCGCCATCGGTGAACGCTGGCTTGGGCTGACCGATCTGTCGATGGTGTTCATCGTCGCCGTGCTGCTGGTGGCCGCACGCACGCGGATGACGGCGGCGGTGATTGCGGCGACGTTGTGCTTTCTCGCCTACAACTTCTTCTTCATCGAGCCGCGTTACACGTTCTATATCGGCGCGCGGCAGGGCGTGGTAACCGTCGTCCTGTTCCTGGTGGCCGCGCTGGTAGCGGGGCGGCTGGCATCGAAACTGCGCATGCAGGTGTTGGCGCTGCGCGCGGCCAATGCGCAGGCGACAACGCTGCAGACGTTGGGCCGGCAACTCGCCGCTGCCGCAGATCTGGGCCAGGTCCTGCAGGCCGGTCGTGAAGCGTTGCATCGAGCTCTTGGCGCGGAGATCGTGATCGAGGCGGGTCCCGAAAGGTCGCAGGGAGCAGATGTTCCCAGGCTGGGCGACAAGGACCGCGTGGCAGCCGCTTGGGTCGTCCAGCACGGTGAGATGGCGGGACGCTTCACCGATACGCTCACCGGCTCGGAGTGGTGGTTCCTGCCGATGAAGATCGCAAGGAAGGCGAACGGCGTGGTCGGCCTGCGATTCCCCTCGCACGTACATCACCTCGGCATCGAGCAGCGCCGCCTCGCCGAGACGATGATCGAGGACATTGCCCAATCCATCGTCCGGACCCGGCTGGTCGCCGACCTGGAAGATGCCCGGGTGAGCAGCGAAACCGAACGATTGCGTTCGGCGTTGCTGTCCTCGGTGTCGCATGATCTGCGCTCGCCGCTATCGGTCATCATCGGTGCGGCCAGTAGCCTCGACAGCTATGCCGAGGTGCTGAACCGCGAAGATCGCCACGCACTGCTGGAAACGATCCGGGTCGAGGGCGAGCGGCTCGATCGCTACATCCAGAACCTGCTCGACATGACCCGGCTTGGACACGGCGGATTGACCCTCAACCGCGACTGGATCGGCGTCGGTGAGCTGATCGGTTCGGCCGTGTCGCGATTGCAACGGTACGAGCCAGGGGCTAGGTTCGAAATCGCAGTGGAACCCGGCCTGGAACCGCTCTGGGTGCACCCGGCCCTCGTCGAACAAGCACTGTTCAACGTGCTGGAGAACGCCGTCAAGTTCTCGCCGCCTGGCGAAGCTGTGGAAGTGGATGCGCGCAGGATCTATGGCGACACACCGGCCGGTAGCCTCCGCATCGACATCCACGACCACGGCCCCGGGATTCCCGAGGACGAGCGCAAGCGGATCTTCGACATGTTCTACAGCGTCGAGCGGGGTGATCGCGGCCGCCAAGGCACCGGCCTGGGGCTGGCGATCTGCCAAGGCATGATCGGCGCGCATGGCGGCAGCGTTGCGGCGCTGCCGGGCGCGGGTGGCCGCGGTACCGTGATCAGGATTACGATTCCAAGAATCGAACCCGAACCCCGCACGGTCCCATGACCCCATCCTTTTCGTCAGCACAGGGTGCCGCGCCGCCGGCGCGGGTCCTTGTCATCGACGACGAGCCCCAGATCCGCAAGTTCCTGGACATCAGCCTGCGCGCGCAGGGCTATGCGGTCGCGCTCGCCGATTCGGGTGGCACGGGACTGGAGATGCTGGCGACCGGCGGAGCCGACCTGGTCATCCTTGACCTCGGTCTGCCCGACCGCGACGGTCACGATGTGCTGCGCGAACTGCGGCAGTGGTCCTCGGTGCCGGTGATCCTGCTGACCGTGCGTTCGGGCGAGAAGGAGAAGGTCATGGGCCTGGATGCAGGCGCCAACGACTACGTGACCAAGCCTTTCGGCGTGCAGGAACTGATGGCACGTGTCCGCGCCCTGCTGCGTACCCACGCTGCACCGGCCGAAACAGCGCCGGTGTACGACGACGGTATGCTCCACATCGACCTGGCCCGCCGGGAGGTCCTGTTGTCAGGCAAGTCGCTCGTGCTCACCCGCAAAGAATATGCCCTGCTGGCCTTGCTAGCCCAACATGCGGGCCGCGTCGTCACGCAACCGCAGATCCTGCGCGAAGTCTGGGGGCCGACCCATGAGGAGGACACCCACTACCTGCGGATCCTGGTTGGCAAGCTACGCCACAAGCTTGGCGATGATCCGGCATCGCCGCGCTGGATCGTGACCGAGCCGGGGGTGGGATTGAGGCTTGTTGCTCCCGCAGGTGCCGGTATCTGAGCTTTGTGGTGGCTGAAGTTCCATTTCCGGCCAAGAGTTGACAATCGAACGCCCACGAAGCACTACTCGATTCACTTGATCGGCGCAAGAGTATGCGTGGCGGCGATTGGCGCAGAGCCAACACACTAACTAGGAAGCTTTACAGATACTTGCGTGCTCGGCAGTTCAGCGATGAGCCTCTCTGAATTCAGTCGGAGATTCTCCGACGTTCTTCCGGAAGAAGTTGGCGAAGTTCGTGGCTTCGTCGAATCCGAGGTTCTCCGCGACTTGGTAGATAGGTCGGTCGGTACATGCTAGTAGGCGTTTCGCATCGAGCGTAATGCGCCGCGCGATGAAGCCTTTCGCACCGAGACCGGCAACATCCCAGGTCGCTCGATTCAGGCTCTTTTGGGTACACCCCAACGCGCTTGCGTGACCTCCTCCCTGTGATTCGGACCTGCCAGAAGTAGAGAGTTCGGCGACACTCAGGCCCGAAGGAGGCCCGTCGCCATGAAGAAGTCAAAGTTCACCGAAGAACAGATCGCGTTCGCCCTGAAGCAGGCCGAGAGTGGAGGAGATCTGCCGAAAGATGGGCATCAGCCAGGCCACGTTCTACGCCTGGCGCAAGAAGTTCGGAAGCCTCGGGGTGGCCGAGCTGCGCCGCCTGCGTCAGCTGGAGGAGGAGAGCCGCAAGCTCAAGCAGTTGGTAGCCGACCTGAGCCTGGACAAGGTCATGCTGCAGGACGTGCTGTCAAAAAAGCTCTGAGGCCCGCGCAGCGCAAGACGCTCGTGGGCCATCTGATCAATCAATACCGCATTGGTGTGCGCCGTGCCTGCGGCGTGGTCAAGCAGAGTCGTGCAGCATGGTACTACCAACCCCAGGAGAGCGATGATGGTCCACTGCTTCGACGGATCGAGGAGATTGCCGCCACGCGGGTCCGCTACGGCTTTCGTCGGATCTTCGTACTCCTGCGCCGGGAGAGCTGGACAGCCAACCATAAGCGCGTGTATCGGCTGTACTGTCAGGCTGGACTCAATCTGCGGCGCAAGCGCCCGCGTCGACGCAAGGCCGCGGCACATCGCCTGGAAGGCATCACGCCGACGGCCCCCAACCAGGTCTGGAGCATGGACTTCGTAGCCGATGCCTTGTTCAATGGGTGCCGCTTCCGGGCCCTGACGGTGGTGGACAACTTCAGCAAGGAGTGCCTGGCCATTGAAGTCGACCAGCAACTCAAGGCCGAGGACGTAGTGGCAGTGATGGAGCGTCTACGCCATCAACGCCGTCTGCCCCAGCGGATCCAGACCGACAACGGCAGTGAGTTCATCTCGATCGCGATGGATCGCTGGGCTTACGATCATGGCGTGACCATGGATTGTTCCCGTCCGGGCAAGCCGACCGACAACCCGTTCATCGAATCGTTCAACGGCAGTTTCCGCGACGAGTGCCTTAACACCCACTGGTTCCTGTCACTGAATGACGCCCGCCGGAAGATCGAAAGCTGGAGGGTCGATTACAATCATTTCCGGACGCACTCGTCGATCGGAGACGTCCCGCCGGCCGAGTTTGCCGCCCGGTTCAGCTCCCAACCCAAGGCCGAATTTTCCAGTTCTGCTCGGACCTAGTATTGGGAGGGGGTCAAAATCCCGGACTTCCTCAAGAATGACTGGTACGGCTATCGGGGGCAGGTCATGCGTAGTTCGATAGCTATAGGAGCATCGGAGCCTCCCCCTGAGATCCTGCTAGTGTGCAGGGGTGAGATGCTCAGGGGGTAAGGGAGCGACGTTCAAGCCGGAAGGCGCCGGAAGACCTGGGATATCTCTAGAAGGCTTGCAAAGCTATTGCGGCTCGCGCAACGGCTGTTCGAGCTCCGCGAGCTCCTGAAGCAGTTGATGCTCGCGCACCCGAAGCCGACCAAGCTCAGCCACGATCGCTTCGGCTCGCTGGTTCCGGCAGGGCTGCCCGACACCTGCACGACTGACGATCGCAGCAACGTCGCCAGCTCCAGCATCAACCTCACGCAGGCTTTGCCCGTAAGCGTGAACAGCTGATCTCCCAACAACGTGGCCCTTTCCTCTCAGCCACGCCGACAGGTCGGCATACCCGGAATATCCGTTCGCACGAATCCTGTCGTTGAGCTCTGTGAGCAGATCCTGCGGGAGCTTGAGGAGCTTGGACGAACGGGGCATCAAGCTTCCTTCGGGGACTGTGCCGGAAGCTCCAACCAGGAGCTGTAAGGCAGATTGATGAACTTCTTTGCGGCCTGGGCGTGTGTCCACCTGATGGTGAAGTCTTCCCAGTCGCCATCGACCAAGTCTATCTCGACGATACGCCAAACTTCCAGCGCCTCGTTTAACCACCACATGGGTTGGATCAGCGGCTTCATAGCGATGCCTTCAAAGGTGCGAACTTCACCCCATCGAGGCCAAGAGTTCATGATCAGACTTCCTCGGTGGTGAGCACCTGCTGCGAGACAAGGTTAGCGCCCTTCGCGGGTGTTGGCGTTGATGATCGCTCGGTTCCGGCTGCGCCACTCCTCAACAGGCTCTAGGGGCGCATCAGCATTGGCGACTAGACGCGAACAATGGCCGAGACCAGACCATCTCGCGTAGGGATGGCCGGCGAAGAGCTTGGTGAGCTGCGCCTGGCAGGCCTGGACGACATGTGGATCCCGGTGGGTACAGCAGGTGAGCAAGACCATTTCGATCACATCCTGCTTCCCAGGCCATGAGAACGATGGACATTCGATCTTCGGCGCAGCCTCAACCACCGCGGTGAAGTCGTGAAAGATCACCTCAAACAGCTTGGTGCTACCCCACTGGCTCATGGTCAGGCCTCCTCTGCGGTGAACAACCGCTGCTGACGCAAGTCCCGGTCGCGACTATCAGCGCGGCGTAGGAGCTTGGACATGCCGCGCTCGGTCACGCTGTAGTCCCTGGTCAGCGGGGTGATCGTAGCATCCCGGCCATGGACCTCCAGTATCTCGCGATCGCGCTGGGAGAGCTTGTAGGCGTGGTCCGCAGGACCTGACCGTCCCAGTCCTCGGCCAGGCCTTCAGCCACGGCGGCGCCGATCTGTTCGGCGACAGCATCGGGCAGGCCATGCTCGCGGACGACCGCGGCCTCCCTAGCGGACCTGATGCGACCCGCCCAGGGGCGGATGATCGTCTCGATCAACGCCCCCCCCCCACGTCCGCTGGGTGTTCGACGGCTTCAACCTGCCCCCCTCCAGATCCGCTACTCGATCGGCGGCCCCCACCGGAGCGAGCAACTGGCGGGGAGCTGATCGTGAAGTCCCGGGCCGACAGCCAGGCTCAGCAGATGTGACCCTCGACCGTAGCGGAATGCACCTCGTGCAATTC
>NZ_VICD02000243.1 GCF_006546735.2 Marilutibacter maris
CGCGCCCTGCGTGGCGACGCCGCCTGAGGCCGGCGGGGACTACTCCCGCGGCACGATCAGGCCGCCGCAATCGGTGTAGCAGCGGTCGTAGTCGGTGCTGCAGCTGAATCCCGAAGCGAAGACATAGCTGCAGTCGCGAGCGTTCTCGCGACACTTTTTCTTTGCCTTGTCGTCACCGGCGCCGGTCAGACACTGAGTCAGCCGATTGTTCTCGCTCATCTGGCAGGTATTGCGCTCCATCGCCGTGGTCTGCGCCTTGCCCGCCTCGCAGGTCTGCTTGGCGGTCGCGCAGGTGGCGATGCATTGGCGTCCGGCGTCGCTGCCCGGCGGCAGGTAGTCGTAGCTCACGCAGCCGGCCGCCAACAGGCACGGCACTGCGACCGCCGCGATCCAAAGCGTCCGCACCGCCTGCCGGCGCCCGCTCTTCAAGCCCTCTTTCTTCGTCATCGTGGTTCCTCTATCGATCTGCCGGGCCATCGCCGCGATGGAGACCGCCCCCTGACTGCGGGCCGGATACCGTACCCGACCCTCAAGGAATTACCCAACGGATCGAACCTGCCACTCCCTACGTCGATATCGCCGGCAATGGAGGAACCATTTACAGGATATTCACCCAAAGCGTCGCCGGCGCGACTGCGCAACATGCGCGAAACCCTTGTTTCCCAGGACTTTCCTGACGCATCTGCGCAGTTTCGCGACGTTGCTTGAGCGAGCGGAACCCCGAGCCGGATGTAAATCAATACTCATCGGATACCAATATTCATTTCTCCATCCGGATACTGATCGGAACCGATGCGCATCAGGATCATCCGATGTCACCGGCGATGCTCAGCGCCGGCGCGGCACGACCAGGCCGCCGCAGTCCTGGTAGCAACGATCGAAGTCCGGGCGACAGTCCAACCCGACGGGGGGATACGGCACGCTGCAGTCGCGCGCCTGCAGACGGCAGGCTCCCTTCTCGTCGTCGTCCTCGGCATCGGCCAGGCATTCGCTCAACAGGTAGTCCGACCCCGCCTGGCAATCGCTGCGCGCGATCGCCTCCGCCTCGGCCTTGCCGGCCTCGCAGACCTGCTTGGCATGGGTACAGATCGCGGCGCACTCGCGGCCGGCATCGCTGACCGGCGGTAGATAGTCGTAGGTCGTGCATGCCGCCAGCGGCAGGCACGGCAACAGGATCGCCGCCAGTCGGAGCGCCGCCGTCCGCATGCGGGACCGGGGCGCCGAAACACGGGGTTGTTCCATCGGATCGTTCGTCCATCGGTAGGCGACGGCAGCGCCGCCGTCGCTAGACAGGCCGGAGCCAGCCTCCGGTCCCAGCTACCGAAACGACGAGGAACGGCCCCACCCCAACCCGAAGCAGCGGCTGGCGCGCACGGCGCTTGGCGCCGGTTCAGCGATCGCGGCCCGTCCCCCGGACCTGCGAGGCGGCCGTCGCGGCATCACGGATTTCGCCGGTCGCTGCTAGGATATCGGCGGGGAGCGGGCCGCGATCGGCCGCACGTTTCTGCAACATCACCAACACACCGAATCCATTGAAGGGGAGCCCTGCGTGAGCACACCACCACCCGTCGTCAACGCCAACGTCCCGAACCACCTGGTCTGGGCGATCCTGAGCACGCTGTTCTGCTGTCTGCCGGCCGGCATCGTATCGATCGTGTTCGCCGCCCAGGTCAACGGCAAGGTCGCCGCCGGCGACATCGCCGGTGCCCAGGAGTCCTCGGACAAGGCCAAGACCTGGGCCTGGGTCTCGTTCGGCCTCGGCCTGGCCGCGGTCGTGATCTACCTGGCGCTGATGGGCCTGGGCATGATGTCCTCGGGCATGAACAGCTACTGATCCGGGCCGACGCGGACGGCGCCGACCGCGCCGTTCGCGTCCTCGATGCATGTCGATGAGCACCACCGACGCCCCGGCCGCCAGCCACTCGCGCCTGTTGCAGGCCCTGCCGACGGTCGTCCTGGCGATCGGCGCGGTCGTGGCCATCGCGGTGCTGACCCACGTCGACCCCAATGCCACCGACAGTCCGCTGCCGGGCTGCCCGCTGACCTGGCTGACCGGGTTGCTGTGCCCGGGCTGCGGCAGCACCCGCGCCCTCCACGCCCTGATCCACGGCGACATCGACCACGCGATGGCGATGAACCCGTTGATGGTGCTGGCGCTGCCGGCGCTGGCGCTGATGGCGCTCAACGCCGCCGGTTGGCGGCCGCGGCCGCTGCAGCGGCTGTGGCCGGTGCTGGCGGCACCCAAGCTCTGGCTGATACTGCTGCTGGGTTACTGGATCGCCCGCAACCTGCCGTGGTGGCCGTTCACCTGGCTGGCCCCGGGCTGACGCCCATCCCTCTGGAGAAGTTCCGATGAACGCCCCGCACGGCGAATACGTCCCCAACAACCTGGTCTGGGCGATCCTGACCACCCTGTTCTGCTGCCTGCCGCTGGGGATCGTGTCGATCGTCTACGCCGCCAAGGTCGATGGCCTGCGCGCGGCCGGCAACATCCAGGCCGCGCGTGCCGCCTCGGCCAGCGCGCGCAACTGGGCGCTCGCCTCGGCCTTTGCCGCGCCGATCCTGATCGCGCTGTGGGTCGTGTTCGCCGGCGGCATGGCGATGCTCAGCACGATGTTCGGCGCCGGGAACTACTGAGGCGGGGGAACGAGCCCGGCTGCGACGGCATCACCGGCCGGGCCGGGACATCGCGACTTACGCTGCGCCTACGGGGCGTTCCCGCAGGCGCTGCTGCGGGCGCCGGCTCAGTTGACGTAACCGGCGATCACGAACAGCGCCAGCACCGCCAGCCACGCCAGCAGCACCCGCCAGACCAGACTCATCGCATCGCGCAGCTCGGGCAGTTCGCCCAGGGCGACGGCCGCCTCGCCCTCGCCGGCCTCCGGGCCGTCGGCATAGTCCCCGGCCTCCTCGCTCAGCTCGGCGCGCACGCTGGCGCGTCCGATCGCGCTCAGGAACCCGGTATCCAGCCGGAACGAGGCGCCGCCATTGTCGCGCCAGGCCGCGAGCACGGTGTCGAAGTTGCCGACGATCGCCAGCGCCAGCGTCATCAGCTGGGCGACCGGCCACTCCAGCGCCGACAACAGGGTGCGCGCACCCAGCACGGTGTCGTGCGGCAGGATCCGCGCCAACGGGCCGTAGGCGGCCAGTTCGGTCAGCCGGTACAGCAGCGCCCCGAACGGTCCGAACACCAGGAACCAGAACAGCACCCCGAACCAGCGCCTCAACGCGTTGCGGAACACCGCATCGACCAGCGCGGCGCCGTCCAGCGACACCGCCTCCGGTTCCGACCACAGGGACATCGCCGCGGCGCGGCGCGAAGCCGTATCGGGCGCGTTGAGGACCGCCTCGACGTCGATGTCGAGATCGCGCGGCCCCCAGGCGTAGAACAGCACGGCGATGCCCAGCACCAGGCTGGCCAGCCCGAACATGGTGCCTTCCAGCGCGAACTGGAACAGCGCCAGCAACAGCAGCGGCGGCGCCAGCGCCAGCACGATGCCCCAGCGGCCGTGCCACGGGCTGCCTTCCTCGAAGCGGCCGTCCAGCCAGCGCAGCCAGTCGCCGTACCAGCCGTAGGCCCGCACGCTGGCGGCCAGCGATGGCACCAGGTGTCCCAGCACGAGCGCGACGACGGTGGCGATCAAGGTGGTGGACATGCGGCGGCGGTGCTCCGGCGGCGAGGTGCGGACGACTTTCGGGACGGCGATGCCGGCGGCACCGCGTGATCCGATTCTAGCCTGCGCGATGTGATTGGTTCATCTTGCGCCGCCGGCGGTGCCGGCCACCGTCCGTAACCGCGACCGGTATCGCGTCTGGCGGGGTCAGGACGCGGCGGCCATGCGCTCGGCCAGCCACTGCTCGAGCAGCCACTGCTCGAGCAGCCAGCGCGAGATCGACAGCGACGGCGACAACCGCAGCGCCGCCTTGCTGTCGTCCCCGGCCTGCTCGCGCCGGCGCGCATCGGCGATGCTGTCGACATCGAACCAGCGCACGTCCTCGAGCTCGTCGCTGGGACGCGGTTCGCCGGCGATCGCGTCGGCGAAGAAGCCCAGCATCAGGGTGCCCGGGAACGGCCACGGCTGGGATGCGCGATAGTGGCAGCGGGCGATGGCCAGGCCGGTCTCCTCCTCGACCTCGCGCGCGACCGCCTGTTCCAGCGACTCGCCCGGCTCGACGAAGCCGGCAATCACCGAGTAGCGGCCCGCCGGCCAGCCGGCCTGGCGCCCCAACAGCAGGCGTTCGCCATCGCTGACGGCGACGATCACCGCCGGATCGGTGCGCGGGTAGTGTTCGATCCCGCAGCCGCCGCAGCGGCGCAGCCAGCCGCCGCGCTCGACCCGGTTGTGCGCCCCGCAGGCGCCGCAATGGCGGTGGCGCTGGTGCCAGTGCTGCATGGCGCGGGCCTGGGCGAAGGCGGCCGCCTCCTGCATCGGCCACGCGGCCGCGGCCGAGCGCACGTCCAGCGTGCCCGGCGCGGTGTATGCGGCCAGTTCGGCATCCAGCGAGAACCAGGCCTGGCCGTCGGCGGCCAGGCCCAGGAAGGTGGCCATGCCGCTGCCGCCGGCGCCGCCACTGAGCTCGACGCCACGCGGCGCGGCCGGCAGGCCGTGCTCGTCGACCAGGGCACGGCCCTCGGCATCGAGCAGCAACACCCGGGCGTCGGCCCATAGCGCATCCAGCGCGGCATCGTCCGTGCGCAGGCGGTCGGCGCGGTCGAGCGTGGCCGCGGGCAGCTCGCCCGGCCCGGTCGGCACGAAGGCGAACGGTTGCGTCGCGCTCATGCCGGCAGTCCCGCGCAGCCCGGGCGGGAGGGGGCGGAAGCGATCATCGCGCGATGCCGGGACGGCGGCTCAGGCCGAGAACGACGAGCCGCAGCCACAGGTGGTCTTGGCGTTCGGATTGCGGATCACGAACTGCGCGCCGTGCAGGCTCTCGGTGTAGTCGACCTCCGCGCCCATCAGGTACTGCAGGCTGAGCGGATCGACCAGCAGGGTCACGCCGTCGGTCTCGACCGCGAGATCGTCCTCGGCCCTGTCCTCGTCGAACTCGAAGCCGTACTGGAAGCCGGAGCAGCCGCCGCCCTGGATGTAGACGCGCAGCTTCAGCGCCGGATTGCCCTCTTCGGCGATCAGCTCGCGGACCTTGGCCGCGGCGGCCGAGGTGAACGTCAGCGGCCGGTCCAGCGACTGGTAGTCCGGCGCGGAGGCGTCGTTGGCGGAGGGCAGCGGGGTGATGTCCATGTGTTCAGGATGGGGGGTGCGGGCACGGCATTCAAGCGTGCGATGAGGTCAGTCTTCGCCGGCCGCGGTGTCCGGCACCGCAATGGCATTGCTTTCGCGGGTCGCGTCGGCCCAGGTGAACGACTGCTCGACCGCGGCACCGGAACGCGGCTGCAGCCGCACCGTGACCCGGACCGGGGTGAAACCGCCGGGCAGGAACACGTCGCCCTCGACCTGCTGGAAGTACTTGAACGAATAGTCCAGGCCCGGCGCCTGCTCGCCCTGGCGCAGGCCGTCCCAGTCCAGGGTCTGGCGACGGCCGTCGCGGGTGCCCTCGATCGCCAGGCTCAGCCGGCCGCTGCTGACCGCGCCGCGGTTGAGGTTCTGGGTCAGGGTGGTGGTGAAGTGCCAGGCGGTGTCGCTCTGCGGTTGCATCCGGATCGCATGCACGCTGAGGCCGCGGCGCTGGCCGGTGGCGCCGACCAGGCGCTCGTAGAAGGCGACGTCCGCACGCAGGCCGGCGATCTCTTCGTCACGCTCGGCCAAGGTGTTCTGCACGTCGCGGTTGGCGTCGCGGCTGATCTGGTCGGAGCGGCCCAGGGTCGTGACCTTCTGCCGCAACTCGTCGACCTCGCTCTGCAGGCGGCTGCGCTGGGCCTCGCTGGCGGCCAACCGGCTGCGGATGTCGTCGGACGCCGGCGACACCACCCGCCACAGGCCCCAGCCACCGAACAGCAACGACAGCAGCACCGCCGCCAGCAGCGCCCAGCGTGCGCGTCGCCAGGACCGCCCCGCCGTCTCGGGGGCGGCCTCGGGCTCGGCGGCTCCGCCACTCGGGGCGGCCTCGTCGGGGCGCGTGGATTCGTCCATCGCCCCCGATATAGGAGTCGCTCACGGCCGCGTCAAGCCAACCGATGGCGGGGTCGGCGGGCGCGGTTCATGCTTCGGGCGCGGCGGCGGCGCCCGGATGCGCTCAGGCGGCTTCGACGAACTCGTTGCGGGCCGCGCCCAGCTGTTCGCCGAGGGTGCTCTCGGCATGCAGGCTGTCGGCATGGATCAGGCGCCCGGTCAGGGTCGAGCCGGCGCACATCTCCACCACCTTGTAGTGGACGTTGCCCTGCACCCGCGCCTTGGCCGCCAGCTCGACCCGTTCGGCCGCGTAGACGTCGCCGGTCAGGGCGCCGTTGAGGATCACCACCGGCGCATGCACCTCGCCTTCGATCGCGCCGCCCTCGGCCAGGGTCAGGGTCGCCTTCTGGCCCTCCTGGGCGACGATCTTGCCGATCACCCGGCCCTCGATGTACAGGCCGCCGCTGAACTCGATGTCGCCGCGGAACACGACCTGCGGGCCGATCAGGGTGTCGACCTGGCCCTCGATGTGGGCGGGTTTGTTCTTGAACATGCTTACGGTTCCCCTTGGATGAGATCGTTGGCGCCGATGGCGCCGGCCACGGCCGTCGCGGCGGTGGCATTGTCGGACTCCCGGCCGCGCCAGGCCAGGGTCTGGTCGACCGAACCGCCCTCCCCGCGCAGACGCACCTTCACCCGCTGCGGGGTAAACCCCTTGGGCAGCATCACGCTGCCGGCGAGCTGCTGGAAGTAGCGGAACGAATACGGCTGCCCGGGCGCGTCCCGACTCTGGTGCAGGGTATCCCAGTCGATCGTGGCCAGCTGGCCCTCGCGCACGCCCTCGATCGCGAACTTCAGCCGCCCCTCGCTGACCGCGCCGCGGTTGAGGTTCTGGGTCAGCACGATCTCGTAGCGCCAGCTGCCGGCCACCTCGCGGGTGAACTGCGAGGAATGCACGTTCAGGCCCTTGCGCGGGGTGGTCGCGCCGACCAGGCGCTCGTAGAACGCCACATCCTCGCGCAGGCCGGCGATCTCCTCCTCGCGTTCGGCGAGGCTGCGCTGGACCTGCTTGTTGGCGGCGCGGGTGATCTGGTCGGACTTCTCCAGGATCTCGGTACGCTGGCGAAGGGTCTCCAGCTCGCTCTGCTGGCGCTTGAGGCGGCCGTGGGCCTGCGACAGCTCGCGGTCGAGCTCGGGCAGGCGCGGCGCGGCCAGTTGCTGGGACCAGCGCCAGGCGATCCCGACCGAGGCCAGCCAGGCGAGCGCCAGCAGCGTCCAGATCAACGGGCGGCGGTCCGGACCCTGCTGGATGATGCGGTAACGCGGCGGCGGTGCTTTCCGGGGTGGCGGGTTCATGCGCTCGCTGGACTGGACTCTGTCGGGCGGACGGCGGCCGTGGCCGGCTCGTCACGCCGCTGACTCTATACTTAACCGTCATTCTAGCGGCGCGACAACGATGACTGATGCGCACCTGTTCGCAATTGGCGTGGTTCTGGCCTGGCTGGCGGGGGTCCGCGCCTATCTGACCGTGTTCGGCGTCGGACTGGCGGGGGCGCTGGGCTGGCTGGACCTGCCCGACGCGCTGCAGGCCACCCAGTCGCCGTGGGTGCTGGGAGTCTCGGGCGCACTGGCCCTGGCCGAGTTCTTCGCCGACAAGATCCCCGGCGTGGATTCGGGCTGGGACCTGCTGCAGACCCTGGCCAGGGTCCCCGCCGGCGCGTTCCTGGCTGCGGCCACGCTGTCCTCGGACGGCGAGCTCGGAGCCGGCGCGATGGCCGCCGGCGCCGGCGTCGCACTGACCAGCCACGCGCTGAAATCGGGCACCCGGATGATGCTCAACACCTCGCCCGAGCCGGTCACCAACTGGACCGCCTCGGTCGGCGAGGACGTCGCGGTGGTTGGCGCGCTGGGCCTGGTGTTCGCCTACCCGTGGCTGACCCTGGGGGTCATATTGACCTTCAGTCTGTGCATCGCGCTGTCGATCTGGTGGGTCTGGCGCAAGCTGTTCCGACGCGCGCCGAAACCGGCCTGACGCGGGCATTTCCGCAGGAGCGACAGCAAACCTGCCTGTACGCGCTCGTTTGCGGCGGGAACCACTTCCGGCCCACCCGCAATTGCGGCCCCCTGCCGGAGACGGCGAGCCTTTGTAGGAGCGGCGTAAGCCGCGATGGTTTCGTGGGAGTGCCCTCGCGGCTTACGCCGCTCCTACTGGGGGAACGATATCCGGCCGCGCCCGGATATCTCCCAAAGTTTGCTGCGCAAACCTTGGGCCCCGCCGTTGCGCCTCCATACCCCCATTCGCGCCGATGGCGCGAATCGCCCCCTGACTCAGGGGGGAACGATATCCGGCTATGCCCGGATATCTCCCAAAGTTTGCTGCGCAAACCTTGGGCCCCGCCGTTGCGCTTCCACACCCCCATTCGCGCCAATGGCGCGAATCGCCCCCTGACTCAGGGGGCTGGGGCAGATCTCCCGGGCGTTGATGGTTGCAGCGCAGGCATGGGGCGAGGCGGCGGCCTCAGCCTTCCATCTTCATCGCGAGGTAGTTCTGCTCGCCGACGCGCTCGATCAGCGCCAGCTGGGTCTCGATCCAGTCGATGTGCTCTTCCTCGGAGTCGAGGATCTCGGCGAACAGGTCGCGACTGACGTAGTCGGACACGCTCTCGCAATGCGCGATCGCCTCGCGCAGCAGCGGCACCGCCTCCAGCTCCAGCGCCAGGTCGCAGTTGAGCAGCTCGCGCGGGTTCTCGCCGATGCGCAGCTTGCCCAGCGCCTGGAAGTTCGGCAGGCCGTCGAGAAACAGGATGCGCTCGGACAGTTTGTCGGCGTGCTTCATCTCGTCGATCGACTCGTGGTACTCGTGATCGGCGAGTTCCTTCAGCCCCCAGTTCTTCAGCATCTTGGCGTGCAGGAAGTACTGGTTGATCGCGGTCAGCTCGTTGTAGAGCGCCTTGTTGAGGAACTCGATGACCTTGGCGTCACCTTTCATGGTCGTGCTCCGTGCGAAATCTATGGCGGCACTCTAGCGCCTGTCGCAAAGGCATGACGGAACGCGAATCGGCCGCAGCCGCATACGCGAATCAGTATCAGGACGGTGGTATCGCGGAAACCGGCGCCGTGGCCGGCCGCAGCGGAATCAGGCGGCGTGGGCCAGCACCGGCAGGGGCAGGTCGCGGACCGGACGGTGGGCCTGCAGCAGTTCCGCGGCCAGGTCCAGGCAGCTGCCGCAGTTGGCGCCGGCGCCGGTCCGCATGGTCAGCTCCGGCACGCTGCCGCAGCCGGCTTCGGCCGCTTCGCGGATGTCGTGATCGGTGACCCCGTTGCAGATGCAGACGTACATGGTGTCGTGGCGTCGGGCTGACGCAGCCGGATTGGCCGCATCTGCATTCCACTACGAATGAGAATGATTGTCAATCTGTCTCGCATCGCCCCGAAAGGACGCCCGCGCGTTCAGCTCGGGCCGCGCTCCTTGTGCCCCTGGCCGAGCGCGGTGTCGCGGCCGGAAGCCTCGCGCGGGCGCTGGCGCGGCCTGCCGCGGCCGCGGCTCCAGCCGTTCACCCTGGGGTCGCCCTCCTTCTGCGGAACCGCCTGGGCGCCGGCGACCTTGCGCGCGAACGGCGCCAGATGGACCAGCGCACGGGCATAGACCCCGCGCTTGAACATCACCACATGCTCGAGCGGATACCAGAAATCGACCCAGCGCCAGTGATCGAACTCGGGCTTGTCGGTCAGATCCAGGCGCAGATCGGACTCCTCGCCCAGCAGCCTCAGCAGGAACCAGACCTGCTTCTGGCCGACGCAGACCAGCCGGTCATGACGGCGGATCGCCCGTTGCGGCAACCGGTAGCGCAGCCAGCCGGGGGTGGCGCCCAGCACCTCGACGTGCTCGGGGCACAGGCCGGTTTCCTCGCGCAGCTCGCGGTACATGGCCTCGATCGGCGTTTCGTCGCTGTTCATCCCGCCCTGCGGGAACTGCCAGCCGTCGCGGCGAACCCGCCGTGCCCAGAACAGGCGGCCATCGGGGCGCATCAGGACGATGCCTACGTTGGGTCTGTAGCCGTCCGGATCGATCACGATGCGGACTCCTAGAATTCACTGACTTGCGTCACTGACCCCGACTCTGCCACGGGCCCGGCGAGGCCACAAGCCGGCGCCCGATGCCGCTACGGACGATTGACAGATGGCCCGCCAACAGGAAGAATTCGCGGTTCACCCCGTGGCTATGTAGCTCAGCCGGTTAGAGCACAGCACTCATAATGCTGGGGTCGGTGGTTCGAGTCCACCCATAGCCACCATATTCCCGAGTGGAATCAAGGTGTTGAAGAGAACCCGCCGGCAGGCGGGTTTTTTGTTGTTTTCGACCGATGCCTCGGAACGGCCGCAAGCAAGCTTGCCACCCTTCCGAAGCCCTGCTCGCGGTACGGGACCAAGGCCAGACCGCATGGTCCTCCCACCAACGTGCTCGCCGCCGGGACATGGCGCCTGCACCGGCACTCGCCGGGCGCGCACCTGCGAATCATCCGCAGGTGCCGCCTCGTGCTCCTATCAGCGGTTGGGGCAGGCCATGCCGGTCAGCACCTTACGAGCGCCGGTATAGGCCTCCCGACCGTGCGTGAACAACATGTTGTCCAGCAGCATCAGGTCATTCTTCTCCCATGGGAAGCGGATCTTGGTCTGCTCGTAGACCTGCCTGATCGTCTCCAGCGCCTCGCCCTCGATCGGCGAACCGTCTCCGTAATAGCTGTTGCGCGGAAGATTGTCCTCGCCGAGCGAGGCGATCAGCGTATCGGCAATGTCCTTCTTCAGATTCGACACATGGAAGAGGTGCGCCTGGTTGAACCAGAGCTTCTCCCCGGTCACCGGGTGCTCGGCGACCGCCGGGTTGACCTGGCGTGTGCGCAGCCCATCGTTCTCAAGCCACTCGAACTCCAAGCCGTTGTCGCTGCAGTACTTTTCGACCTCTTCTCGACTTTCGGTCTGGAACACTTCCGACCAGGGCAGGTCCAGGGTCGAGTAGTTGCGCACGTACATCACGCCCTTCTCCTCGAACTTGCGCCGTAGGTCCTCGGGCAACAGGTCATAGACGGCACGACTGTCGCCGATCGGCGTTGCTCCGCCCGTCTCTGGCGGGATCATGCACAAGAAAGCGATCCGCATCGGCCAGCTGCGCGAGTACGCGTTCTCGTTGTGCTGTGGGATCACTTCGCTGGCCGGATACTCGGTCGCCGTGTAGACATTGCCGCGCAGGGCGGTCCGCGGCGTGGAACGGTATACGTACTCGAGCAGGTCGGAGCCGAACACCGTCGACAGGATCTGTCCGAACTGGGCACTGCCATGGATCTTCAGCCCACGAATCAGAAGAGCGCCGTTGCTGGCTACGATCTCGCTCAACTCCTTCTGACGCTGCTGAACCCATGCCACCGCACTTCCACCATCGCCGCTCGCATCCAGCAGCATTGGCATGCCGCCAACGGATTCCAGATCGGCGACGCCATACTGACGAACTTCAGTGACCATGTTCTTGAACCTCTCCCTTCGTTTCATGGACGCTTGATGTACTGCGCGCACCGCTGCGCAGCCTCCTACTCAATGCCGCCGCCAGCTCGTCCACATGAGGCTGGCGAAGCATAGAACCGTGATTTCCGCCGACGTTGTTGACGCGAACAACGGATGCGGTCCGCTCCCACCCGAGATCCGTCGCCGGATGAGTGTTCTCCTCCGCGCGCACCAGAAACAGTTCTCCATCATAGGGTTCCGGCCTGTAGTGCCGTAACGCATGACTGTTGCGGCGACATATGCGTAGCCGGCGCGCGATCTCCTCGCCGCCGATCCCCGCATCCAGCCTTCCCTGCGCGATGCCGGCACGCATGAAGTCGCGCACCAGCCCGGCTTCATCCTGCCCCACTCTGCCCGACACAGGCGCATAGTGCATGCCCATCTCGGCAGCCATGGCGGCGAGAACGGAGGCATCGTCGATACGATCCCCCTTGCGTTCGACAACGAGATCAGGGTGGAAGCTGTCAAGCAGGATCAGCTGCTCCACGCGCTCGCCCTGCTCCTGCAGCTGCCGGGCCATCTCGAATGCGACCGACCCGCCCATCGACCAACCCAACAGGCGCCAGACGTTCGACCGCACCAGGGGCTTCAGCCGCGACAGATAGTCGGCGGCCATCGACTTGATGTCGTCAGGGCCATCATCGACGGCCTGCACCCCATGGATCGAGCCGGGGTAGTCCAGCTTGGCTGCGAGCTCCGCGTAGCAGTGGGCGTCACCGCCGACCGGGTGGATGAGGATCAATGGAGCCGTGCCATCACCTTCGGCCAACGCCAGCAAACCGGAAGCCGACAGGTCGGATGAGGTCTTGAACGAATCCAGTGGTCGATCGCCTTGATCATCGATCAAGGCGGCCTGCTCGCGAATCGTCTGGCGCCTGAATATCTCCGCGAGCGGCAGCCCGACGCCCATATCGCGCTGGACCCCGGCAACCAGGCGGGCGGCCAACAGCGAGTGACCGCCCAGCTCGAAGAAGCTCGCGGTCGCACTGACGGCCGGCAGCCCGAGCACATTCTTCCAGACCTCGGCCAGAGCGCGTTCAGTCGCCGTCTCCGGATCGATATGAACGACGGGATGGGGCTCCAGCTCAGGCAGCGCGGCACGATCGATCTTGCCATTGGCGGACAACGGCAGGCCGGCCAACAGTTGGATCGATGCGGGAATCATGTACTCAGGCAGACGATCCCTCAACGCACGCATCCAGGTTCCGGTATCGGCCCCGCCATCGCTGCTTGCAACGTAGGAAACCAGGCGCGCGCCCCGCGTACTGTCGGAATGCACGACCGTCAGCGCCGCGTCTACCCCGTCCAGCGTCGCCAGCATTGCATCGATCTCGCCGGTTTCGATGCGGAACCCGCGGATCTTGACCTGATCGTCGTTGCGGCCCAGGTACTCCAGCTGGCCGTCGCTGCGGTAGCGCATGCGGTCGCCGGTCCGGTACAGCCGCTCGCCGGGCCGGTACGGGTTGGCGATGAAACGCTCCGCCGTCAGCTCCGGACGGTCCAG
>NZ_VICD02000244.1 GCF_006546735.2 Marilutibacter maris
CCTGGCGCGCCTGCGCCTGCAGGGCCTGCAGGCGCGCACCGGTGCGGTCGGGCTCCAGTTGCATCACCCGTTCGCCGGCCCGGACCGCCTGCCCTTCGCGCACGTCGATCGCGACGATGCGCTCGGCCGCCGGCGCCGGCAGGGTGATCCGGTCCCGCTCCAGCGTGCCCAGTGCGTCCGGGGTGTCGCGACTGCATGCCGCCGACAGGCTCAATGCCAGCACAACGGCCAGGGTTGCGATCGAACGCTTCATGCCTGCTCCTCGGGGTCGGCCATCGACGCGGGTGCGGCCAGCTCCAGGCCGCGTTCGAGCAGCGCCAGGGTATGCCGGCGCAGCCCGTCGTAATCGAGGTCCTCGGCCTGGAACAACTGCCGCCAGATCGGCGCGCCGGCAACCGGGAACAGGGTCAGGCCGACCAGGGACACCATCAGCAGGCGCGGATCCAGATCGGCGTTGATCTCGCCGCGCGACTGCGCGCCGGCGAAGCGTTCCGCCATCATCAGCGGCAGTTGCGGACCGACCCGTTCGAACAGCACGTCGCGCAGGCTGCCGCCCTCGCACAGCACCTCGCGCACCCACAACGACGGCAACCACGGATGCTCGGCGACCAGCATCCCCACGCCCTGCACGAAGCCGCCGATCAGGCCCGCGATGTCGTTGCCCTCGCCCATGACCCGCTCGCGGAGACCGCCGAACGCCGGCAGCAGGCGTTCGTTGATCACCGCCTCGCGCAGTTGCGCCTTGTCGCCGAAGTAATAGTGCAGCAGGGCCGGATTGACCCCGGCGCGGTCGGCGATCCGCTTCAGCGTGGTGCCGGCGATGCCCTGCTCGACATAGCACGCGATCGCCGCGTCCAGGACCCGCTCGCGCTGGTCGGGGGCGTCGGCGCCGGGCCGGCCGGGCGCGCGTCGCGCGGCCTTGCCGGCGGCGGTCCGGGACTTCCTGGCGGGGGGATGACGAGTGCTCATGAGCATATTTAATTAAATAATTAATTTGATTGCAAGCCCCCATAGCCCCGGAGCCGGCGATCGCGAACGCCCCGATCCGGCAAGCCACCGGCGCGGCGACGGCGCTATCGTGGACATCCGCCACCGGTGCGACCGCGCATGTCCCCGCCCAGCCGACGCCAACACCGCCCCCTGCGCCAATGGTTGCGCGGCAATGCCCTGGCGCTGTGGCTGTGGACCCTCGGCCTGCTCGGCGTGGTCCGCTTCGTGACCCGGGCGATGCGCGACGGCGGTGGCGGCGCCGACACCGTCGCCTGGCTGTACCTGGGCGGAGGCATACTGGTGTTCCTCGCCGGCGTCGCGACCTGGGTCGGCGGCGCGCGACGCGATCGCGCGACGACGCGTCCGGACTGAACGCGGACGCTTCCCGCACGCCGCATCCGGCGACGCGCGGCTTTGCGAAAAAGGCCGTACCGGCGCAAGCTTGACGACAACCACGGCCTGGTCGCCGTCGACTCATTCCCCCAGGGGACATCTTCGCGAGCCGTCCCGCCCCATGGCTGGCCGCCGATCCTCGCGAACGCCCCGCTCCAACAACAAAGAGCCCTCCTTGAACGACGTCAGCACCCGTACCGCCACGTCCGAATTCGCCCTCGATCCCGCCGACGCCGAGCGCCTGGCCAACCTGGCCGGACCGTTCGACAGCCACCTGCGCCTGCTGGAACTCCGACTCGGCGTGGAGATCGCCAACCGCGGCAACATCTTCCGCATCACCGGTCCCGGCGACGCCGTACAGCGCGCGCAGAAACTGCTGCGCGCGCTGTGGGACGACGCCGGCGGCGAGACCCTCGACGAGTCGGCGATCCACCTGCGCCTGGCCGAAGCCGGCGCCGACCGGATCGAGACCGGCTACGAACCGCAGGAGGTCTCGATCCGGGTCAAGCGCGGCACCGTCCGCGGGCGTGGCGCCAATCAGCAGAAATACCTGCACGCGATCGCCACCAACGACATCAACTTCGGCATCGGTCCCGCCGGCACCGGCAAGACCTTCCTGGCCGTGGCCAGCGCGGTCGAGGCGCTCAACGAGGGCCGCGTGCACCGGCTGATCCTGGTCCGGCCCGCGGTCGAGGCCGGCGAGAAGCTCGGCTTCCTGCCCGGCGACCTGACCCAGAAGGTCGACCCGTACCTGCGACCGCTGTACGACGCCCTCTACGAGATGCTCGGCGTCGAGAAGGTGGCCAAGCTGCTGGAGAAGAGCGTGATCGAGATCGCGCCGCTGGCCTACATGCGCGGACGCACCCTCAACGATGCGTTCGTGATCCTCGACGAGGCGCAGAACACCTCGATCGAGCAGATGAAGATGTTCCTGACCCGGATCGGCTTCGGCAGCACCGCGGTGGTCACCGGCGACCTGACCCAGATCGACCTGCCCCGCCACCAGAAATCCGGGCTCAAGGACGCGCTGGAAGTGCTGCGCGGCGTCGACGGAATTGCCTTCACCTTCTTCGAGTCGCGCGACGTGGTCCGGCATCCGCTGGTCGCGCGGATCGTCAATGCCTACGACGCGCGCGACGGCGCCGACAGGGAAACCGGGCCCCAGGAGTAGACTGGCAACCATGACCAGAGGTCCGATCCGTCTCGATGTCGCCGTCCACTACGGCCTGCCGCGCGCCGGCATCCCGGCGGCGGTCAGTTTCCGCAAGTGGGTGGCGGCGGCGCTGGAAGGCCGCATCCGCGAGGCCGACCTGGCGATCCGCCTCGTCGACGCGCGCGAGGGCCGCTCGCTCAACCGTCACTACCGCGGCCGCGACTACGCCACCAACGTGCTCAGCTTCCCGGCCGAGATACCCGAGGGCCTGCCGAAGAACGTCAAGTTCCCATTGCTCGGCGACCTGGTGGTCTGCGCGCCGGTGGTGGCCCGCGAGGCCCGCGAACAGGGCAAGCCGCTGGCCGCCCACTACGCCCACATGACCGTCCACGGCGCCCTGCACCTGCTGGGCTGGGACCACGAGGACGAGCGCGAGGCCGAGTGCATGGAGAACCTGGAGCGCGAGATCCTCGCCTCGCTGGGCATCGCCGACCCCTACGGCGACGCCTGAGCGCACCGCCGATCCCGCCGCGGACGCCGTCCGGCGGGCATCCCCGGCCCCGCTCCCGGCCCCGCTCCCGGACCCGCAAACCGGGACAGGCGACAGGCCACGATTCCGAGGTAGACTGGCCCCGGCGCCCAACCCCCGCGGGCGTTTTTGCAGACGCAATGTCCGAGGACGACAGTAGTACCCAAGCCCAGGAACACACCGACCGGCACCACGAGAAGCCGCACGAGGGCAAGCACCCGGAAAAGCGGCGCTCCTGGCTGGACCGGATCAGCTCGGTGCTGTCGGGCGAGCCCAGCTCCCGCGAGGACCTGGTCGAGCTGCTCCGCGACGCCCAGGCCGACGGCCTGATCGCCGCCGACACCCTGGCGATGATGGAAGGCGCGATCGGCGTTTCCGACCTCAGCGTCGGCGACGTGATGGTGCCGCGCTCGCAGATGGTGATGCTCTCGGCCGAAGCGCCGCTGATGGATCTGATGAGGGAGGTGGTCGAATCCGGCCACTCGCGCTTCCCGGTCCATGGCGAGGACAAGGACGAGATCCTCGGCATCCTGCTGGCCAAGGACCTGCTGCGCGCGGTGATCGCCGCCGAGGACGGCCCGCTGGGCATCCATGAACTGCTGCGGCCGGCGGTGCTGATTCCCGAATCCAAACGCCTGGACGTGCTGCTGCGCGAGTTCCGCCTCAGCCGCAACCACATGGCGATCGTGATCGACGAGTACGGCGGCGTCGCCGGCCTGCTGACGATCGAGGACGTGCTCGAACAGATCGTCGGCGAGATCGACGACGAGCACGACGATGCCGAGGACCCCAACGCGCTGATCGCGGCCCAGGCCGACGGCCAGTACGTGGTCGACGCGCTGACCCCGATCGACGACTTCAACGAACGTTTCGGCGCCGACTTCGACGACGACGAGTACGACACCATCGGCGGCCTGGTCATCGCCGCGATCGGGCACCTGCCCGAAGCCGGCGAGGAGCTGACCCTGGGCCGCTTCGTGTTCCGGGTCTCCAGCGCCGACGCGCGCCGAGTGCACGCCTTCCACGTGGGCATCCTCGGCGATGCCTGAGCGC
>NZ_VICD02000245.1 GCF_006546735.2 Marilutibacter maris
GTCCAGACCGTCGATGCTCTGATGCTGCTGGATCAGCAATTGGGCCTGGAAGGCCGTCAGGTCGACATTACCCTGGGCATCCGTTGCGACCGCCAAGGCGGCCAGTTCAGCGGCGCGGGAAGGCGGATGAGTCATGACTGCGCTCCTTGCAGAAAGGTGGGGCGTTATCGGAAGTCTGGGTAATCCCGGTGCAGCTGAGCTTCGACCTGGATCGTCAGCGGGTTTGGCTCGGCTTCGGGCAAGTCCTTGATCACGGCCCAGGGGCCGTCGACCAGCAAGTGCCCGGCCTCGAAGGCAGGCAGGTCATCGCGTAGGCGCAGGGCCTGCACGGCCAGCAGCTCAGCCGCGAATACCCGGTCGAAGGTCTTTTCGAACTCGCAGAACTTGTAGCGGCTTCCCGACTTGCTTCGACTGATATGGAACTCGGACGCAGCCTGCATGGCCGACTGGAAAACCGATTCGTCCTTGGTGCGCCAGGTATCCAGCAACTGCTGGTAGGGTTCGATCAGCGGCTCGCGGGGCTGGAAGTCCGTGGTGATGTCGAAGGCCTGTGAGAACAAGCCGATCAGGAACACGTCGTTGGTGCCGTGATTGACCATCCGCGTCGCCGGCGGCCGGTTGACCCTCTGATCCTTCTCGGCCATCTCGATGAAGCGTTCGGCACAGATACGCCCCAGCTCCCACTCGGACAGCATCAGTGGGCCGGCGGCCTTCATGCTGTCCCAGAACTCGCTGGGCCAGTTGCCCAAGTCGGGGCGGCGCTCGCTGAACATGCCTCGATGTCTCAGATCCAGAGCACGTAGGGCCACGGCCCAACGCAGCAGTTGGGCCAGGTCTTCGAGATCCTGCCGCCCATAGGCCGCACAGGCGGCCATGCCGTAGTAGTGCCCCAGATCCGCAACAGGGTTGCCCGGCATCTTGGCAGGTCGCTCCGGCGCATCCAGCCATCCCTGCAGGTCAGCCGAATATTCCGCCGGCCTTTCTGGATTGCCCGGGTGGTCCAACCACTCCTGACATGCTTTGAGGGTCTTCTTCAGCGAGCGGTGATAGGCAAAATCCATTGCGGGGTCATACTCCAGGCCAAGTCCCAATGCCGGTGGTGGCATCGCCGGAGAAGTATGCCGGATTCGATGTCATCGCCAAGTCCAGGCCCGGCAGCCCCTATGGCCGGATAGGTCCGCCTGTCTGCGCTCGCAGCGCAGTGGGGGCGATTGCTATCTTGCTGAACAGGGCAAGTGTCAGCTGACAGGCTCAATCCCACCGCCTGGCAGCGAGCACACCAGATGGCCGCTCTCGTCTTCACCGACCGCACCGCCCTCGTTGGCGAGGGCGAGGAAGTAGGCCACCGTCTCGGCATCAGGATTGAACAGGTCATCATCCAGCAGATCGAGAAAGTAGACACGCTCGACCTCGCTCAGGTCCTCGAACGGGAGGCGGCCTTCACGGGCGGATTGGATTCGTGGTGGTGGTTTCTGCATTGATGCCATGAGGCTTGGTGATTGAGCGCTATAGGCACTGCTCTCAACCAACCAACTGTGGGAGCCGGAGCAGGGTGGGTCAGGGCCGTTCGTCGTGCTAAAAGATGGGCTGCTTTCGACCCTAAGCGAACCTTTCCCTCGACGCCCGTCGGGATAAGTCAAACTGGAACCGTTGTTCGTGGCATCCAAGGGGGGGGAGGGCGGCTACTCCTCTTGGTCGAGATATTCCCTATAGAGCAACGGCATCAAGTCCTCCAAGCCCATTTGTCTAACCTCGCCTTCAATCTTGAGGAGGTGTTCCTTGACGATCGGCGTAGCGATCTCCTTAGCCAGAATCCGAACTCTGAGGATGTAGTCGCCTGGGCCGGTAGGTAGCAGCGCGATGTCGGTCTCTGCCCTGCCGGTTTCTCCTGGGCGGAGCGTGCCAAGAAGGATGTGACATAGCGGCTCGGCTGCGCGCTCATCGATGCTCACCTGCTCCCGAAGTTGGTCTACTAGGCCACGAAACCCACCGCGGTACAGGAAATCCCCCGACCTTGGCTCCTCCGGCAAGTCGTCCGAGCGTAGAATCCGGATACTTTCCCCCTGGAGTGCGGAGCACGACAGTTCGAGCTTGACCTCTCCCAAGGCAAAGTCTGATCGGTTCGCCAAGGACAAGCGGACAAGTACTGTTCGGTTATGGGTTACGTAGTAATCAGCGCCCTCGCGGTAGTAATCGCGATTGACGATTCGCATCGACGGCATGCGCGTCCTGAGTCCATTCCCCATGTCGATCCAGCTTTCTTCCTCATAGTCGGGAAGATCGCCGAACTCCAGAAAGCTCAGCTTGAGATAGGCAGGAAGAGGAGTGTTCCGCTCGGTATCGATGCGTAGATCAACGTGGATGGTCTTCGACGAACCGGCATCGGCCAGCGCCATCTTCGACATCTCGGACATCGATGCCTCGTCGGTCGAACTGCCCCGGCGAACATAGACCGTGTTCTTTTTGAGCTTCCCGTAATCCTTATTGGGTGCGAAGGGTCGAGGTTGCCTGGGAACTGTGATGATCGCGACGTGCTTGCCGTCGAACAGCCGCTCTTCGTACTGGAACTCCAGGAGGGGATCGACCTTACTGCGGACAAATTGCTGGAGAGCCGCGTCGTCGATGTGGCCGCTGGCCGCGATGCCAACCACCTCCGCCGGGTGTGGCATCTGGTCCTTGAAGCCGATCAAGATGTAGCCAGGTCCAGCTCGGTAGGCGTTCGCCATCGCCAAGATGTCCTTGAGCAACTCAGACTTCTGGTGATCGGTCGCTCCGGAGAAGGGATACTGGGCCTGCTTGAAGTCCCGGTCAGCACTCTCGCCCTTGTAGCGCAGTTGTTCCAAGTCTTCGTCGCTGATCATC
>NZ_VICD02000027.1 GCF_006546735.2 Marilutibacter maris
CTGCCAACCACCGAGCACAACAAGCCAACAACGCAGTAACCTTCAATCCCGGGCTTTGTCAGGAATGATTGGTACGGCTATCGGGGGCAGGTCACTTGAACGACAAGTATCCACGGCTCATGGACATTTCATTCGACGGCCCTACCTTCTTTGCGCAGGAAGACGAGAGCCGGTTCTTCAACTGGATCTATGCGCTTCCCGCGTATGAGGAAATCCGTGGGCGTGGCACCATGCTTGAGCTGAAGCTTTGCGACCCCGTCGACGTGGATACGACAACGCAGCTTTTGGTCATATTCCGTCGTTGGCGCATCGACGTGGAGCCGCTCTTGCCGCTCAAGACAGGCGAGGTCGCTGGGCACGCGTTGTGGGAGAGCGACCTGGTCGAAGCTGGTGAGATGCGGGGGGATGACTGACCTCCCCGAGTGGGCGACTGAGCGCGATCCTTGTTTTCAGCAAATGGGGTCAGGTTCATTTTCCCGTGTGTGTGAATGAACGTGGTTCTTGCTATTTGGAGCAAAATCAAAGGCTTCCGCCTTTCGGCGGGTTCCTTTTGTCTTGGCAAAAGGAACCAAAACCGCCTGCTCCTGACGCCAGCCGGGCCGACTGCGCCGCCCCGGTCCCCTGTGCTCCTCAAGGCCGGCGGCACAGTGCCCAAACTCGCGCCGCTTCGCGGCACTCAAACATGGGCACCTCCCCGGCCACCGGCCTTTCCGGTGCTCTAGCAAATGGGGTCAGGTTCATTTTTCCGTGTGTGTGAATGAACGTGGTTCTTGCTGCTTGGAGCAAAACCAAAGGCTTCCGCCTTTCGGCGGGTTACTTTTGTCTTGGCAAAAGTAACCCAAACCGCCAGCTCCTGACGCCCGCCGGGCCGGCTGCGCCGCCTCGGTCCCCTGTGCGCCTCAAGGCCGGCGGCACGGTGCCCAAACTCGCGCCGCTTCGCGGCACTCAAACATGGGCACCTCTCCGGCCACCGGCCTTTCCGGTGCTCGGCGGGCTTTAAGTCGCGAAGATCAAGATCGACGGCAACGGCGTTTGTCTTGCTGAAGCTGACGCGTCCGGTGCGCGTGCAGACCCGGAGGGCGGCGCGCATGGACGCGCGCCGTTTTTCGGTCACGGCATGGATGCCGTGTCGAAAAATCCCGGGGTGCTCGCCGGTTGCGATTGAGCCGTGTCGGGAGAGGCCTTTTCTTTTGGCGACTTTTCTTTGGGCCAGCAAAGAAAAGCCGCCCGCCCCGGTAGGGGAGGAAGCTCCTGCTTTCAAGGAGTGAGGAGCCAAATGCCGTAAGCCGCGGCATCCGGTCGACTCGGGCGCGATCACGAGCCTCGCGCGAGTAGCCGCGAGCGGCACGACCTGTCGAAATGGCCGCGCTTGGTTCGTCGTGCTGTCGAATCCACCGTGAAAGGCCTGCCATGTCCTCGATTCAGCACCTCGCCTGCGCCTGCGGGCAGCTCCGTCTGGAGCTCGAAGGCGAGCCCATCGCCAGCGTCGAATGCTGCTGCGACAGCTGTCGCGAAGCCGGTGCGCGCATGGCGCGGTTGCCGGGTGCGCGGCCCGTGCTCAGCGAGTACGGCACGACCCACCTGGTCATGCAGCGAAAGGACCGCGTCCGTTTCGTCGCCGGCGCCGACCAGCTCCGGCAGTTCCGCCTCGCCCCCGACGCCCCCACCCGGCGCGTGGTCGCGGCGTGCTGCAACACGCCGGTGTTCCTGGAATTCGAAAGCGGTCACTGGCTGAGCCTGTACGGCGGCCTGTGGCGGGAAGACGCGTTGCCGCCGCTGCAGATGCGCACCATGGCCGGCGACCTGGACGACGCGTCGGCGCTCCCGGACGACGTTCCCAACAGCAAAGGGCGATCGCTGCCGTTCATCGCCAGGCTGCTGAGGGCGTGGATCGCGATGCGCTTCCGGGTCCCGAAGATCGCCGTCGCCGGAGACCTGCGTGTCTGAGCGTGGCGGCAAGCTCGGGGTCGACGGCAAAGGCGCTTGGCTTGCTGAAATCGACGAGTCCAGTGTGCGTGCAGACCCGGACGCGGGTGCGCAGGGCAGTGCTCCGCATTTCGGTCACGGCATGGGTGAGGTCGATGGGTGCTTGCGAGCCATTGGCTGGCCCATCGATCCAATCCACGCGACGCAAGTGCGTGCAGGTCTTTGACCGAAGGTCAAAGCCGTATCGAAAAGTTCCGGGACCTTCGCCGGTTGCGATTGAGCCGTGTCGGGGAGGCCCTATCCTTTGGTGACCTTTCTTTGGGCCAGAAAAGAAGAGCCCCCGGCCCCGGTGGGGGCGGAAGCTCCTGTCTTTCGGCTTTCGGTGATAGGCGGAGCGAGTCCGGATGCCGCTAGTCCTGTGGGTCGCTGGCCGCCAGCCTGATGCGCGACTCGGGGTCTTCCACCGTGCAGCGACGCTCGCGCAGCGTGGCGGCCATGCCCCGCGGCTCGAGCAGGTCGCCGATCGGCAGCAGGGCGACGGTGACCTTGTTGCGCATCAGGGCGCGTTCGACCGCCGCCAGCCAGGCGGCGCGGGTACGGGCGCGCAGGTCGCCGACGCCGTGTTCGCGCGCGATCGCGGAGCCGGCCAGGGCGTCGGAACACGCCCGGTACTGCGCGCTCGTCTCCGGCAGGGCACGCATCCGCTCCAGGTCGCCGACGGCCCAGGCGTCGGCGAGTTCGCGCATGGTGCCCAGTTCGTGTTCGACCCGGTCCAGGGTGAGCGAGAAGCAGCGTGCATCGTCCAGCGGCTGTCGTGCAAACGCCTTCAGTGCCGCCCGTGGGCTGTCGATCCCGATACCGACTTCGGGGCGGGTCACCCGCACGCCGCGCGCCCTGGCGAAGCGCACCACGCGGGACTGGGCCGGGTCAGGCCCGCATCCTCGAGCGCTTCCTTGTACAGGGTGCCGGCGGCAAAGATCGGGCGGTAGCGTTCGACCCCACGGTCGCTGCCCAGGTGGCGCGCCTTGAGCCTCCGCCAACGGGCGTACTCGGCCGCCGGCACGACGTCGCGCAACTGTGCGCCGTCCGGGTTTCGGCGCGCACGCATCGCCGCCGGCAGCAGGAACAGCTTGCCGAAGATGCTCACGTTCGGCTCGATCTCGTAGGACGGTGCCTCGATCACCTCCTGCGCCTGCGCGACCGCGTTCTCAACCTCGCGCGACAGCCAGTCGGCATCCCTGGGCAGCGGCGACAGCGTGCCGAGAATCCACAGCACATGGTCGCCGTGGGTGACCTTCCACAGCCCCGGCCCGCTGTCCGATGCCAGGATCGGCGCGAGGTCGACGATTTCAGCTTTGTTGCATGGCGGCGCGTCCGGGGCGGATGCCGCACCGGACCGGGTCGAAGCCGGTCGCCTCAGACCTCCTGGATGATGGCGAGGATGTTGCCCTCGGTGTCCTTGAACCATGCCGCGCGGACGCAGCCTTCGGTGACGATGTCGCCGTCGCACCTGGAGCCGGGAATGTCGTAGCGTTCGAACACCACGCCGCGTTGCTTCAGGGCGGCGACCTCCTGCTCGATGTCGTCGACCTGCCAGAGCGCCTGGCTCGCTTTCGAGGTCCCGGCATTCTCGGTGGGATACAGGAACGCGGCGGTGCCCTGGCCGAAACGGTAGGTCACCCCGTCCTCCAGCTCACCGCCCGGGTCGAAGCCGAGGACCTGTTCATAGAAGCGCCGCGCACGCGCGATGTCGCGCGCCGGCAGATACGCGTGGATAGGGTGGTTCTGGAGCATGATGTTCTCCTGTGGGTAGCCCGGCCGATCGCGGCCGGTACCTGATCGACGATCCGGGGCATGCGGATTCGACATCGGTCCAGGTGCGATCTCCCGACCATCATTGATCGAACGAATCGGGAGCAAAGCCGGGCCTGTCACGCCGCGTCCTTGTCGCTCGTCCTGGGTGGCGCCATATGGTGACGCCATATGGCCTTGCCGTCCCGCATGCGCATGCCTGCGACCGGCCCCCTCCCTCATTGCAAGGATCTCCATGAGCTCGAATATCTCCCCGATCGTGACCCTGTCCAATCCGGCAGGCCTGTACGACCCCGCGCCCAATGGCTATTCGCACCTGGCCCGAGTCGAGGGCGCGAAGCGATGGCTGCTGGTCGCGGGGCAGGGCGGCGAAACCGCCGACGGCCGCCTGTCCGCCGATTTCCGCTATCAGGTCCGGCAGGCCCTCTCCAACCTGGAGACGGCGCTGGCGTCGGCGGATGCCGGTCCGCTCGATGTCGCCAAGCTGACGGTGCTGATCGTCGATCACGACGAGTCGAAGCTGGGCGTATTCGGTGCCGAGCTTGGCCGGGTGTTTGGCGATCATCGTCCGGCCTGCACGCTGATCCCGGTGCCGCGTCTGGCCCTGGATGGCATGTTGTTCGAGATCGAAGCGATGGCCGCGGTCGCCGATCCGCGGGCCTAGCGCAGGGGCGGCGCATGCGGGCCGGCATGGCGCATGCGTCGGTCGCCGCGTGCGTCCTCGGTTATTCGCCGGTATCGAGGGTCTCGCGACGCGCGGGATCGGCCGTCCGCACCGCGATCTCGGCGCTTGTGTGACGCATCCTGCGGTTTCGGGCTATCGGCCGCCGCGAAGGATTGCCGCGATCAGGCCGGTTCCGGCCGCCGAATGCGTAGTTCCTTCAATGAGTTATCCTGATGACACAGGGATTCCATAGAACGGGGTAAAAACCAATGTCGAATTTTGCCGCTGCCCTCAGGGAGGAAGTGGCTCGTCTGGCCCGCAAGGAATTGCGCAAGAGCGTCGATCCGATGCGCAAGCAGGTCGCGGGCCTGCGTCGAGATGTGGCTGCGCTGAAGCGTGAGAACGCCACGCTTCGCAAGCAGTTGGGAACGCTGGGCAAGGCCTCGCGTTTCGCGATGTCGGCCGCGCCGGCGGTCGCCGGCTCCGCCGCTTCCAAGTCGGCCAAGCCGCGCCGCTTCTCGCCTGCTGGCCTGCACAAGCTGCGCGAGCGGCTTGGCCTGCCGGCCGCGGACTTCGGGCGCCTGGTCGGCGTCAGCGGCCCGACCGTCTACAACTGGGAGAAAGGGACCTCGCGTCCGAAGTCCGATCAGCTCGAGCGCATCGCCACGTTGCGCGGCAAGGGCAAGCGCGAGGTTCTCGCCGCGCTCGAAGCGCTGGGTTGACCCCGGTATTCGCCGCCTGAGTCTCACGCGTCGGTCGGGAACGGGATACGACGATGCTGGGACGGATCAGGCGATTGTTCGGTAGAGAGCGGGACAAGGCGGCCGTACCGGTTTCGGTGCGGCCTGCCGTTGCGATGGCCTGGCTGGGCCCCGCTGCCCGCTGCCGGCGACCGATCATTGACGCGACGCCTCAGGTCGCCTCGGCCTCGCGGCGAGTGCCGGCGTCGACCAGCGCCCAGCGCGCGATCTCGTCCTTGCGCGCGGCGGCCACGCCGGGCCGGGCCAAGGCATAGGCGAGGAAGTCGTCGAGTGCCTTGACCACCGCCGGGCGTCCGCCGATGCGGTCGTGGGTACTGATCGACATCATCCGGCGGCGGTCGCCGGCCTCGGCGTAGAGCTGGTCGAACGCGTCCTTGAGTTGTTCGAAGAACTGGCGGCTGGAGAACTTGCTGCCCTCGATCAGCACGATGTCGTTGCAGTCCAGGGTGTAGGGCACGACGACGAAGTCCCGGCCGTCGACCGGGACGACGAACGGCTCGTCGCGGCTGAGGTCGTCGATGTGATAGCTGAAGCCCAGCTCCTGCAGCAGCGACAGGGTGTTCGGGCTGCGCCGCAGCCAGTTGCAGTTGTAGCCGCGCGGCCGTTGTCCGGTGACCCGCTCGACGATCTCGACGCCTTCGCGGATGAAGGCGCGCTCTTGCTCGCGGCTCATGCCGTGCTGCGGGGTCCAGCTCATGCCGTGGGCGGCGGCCTCGTGGCCGCGGCGGACGATCTCGCGGGCCAGTTCGGGCGAGGTGCGCACTGCCGTCCCGACCATGTGCGAGGTGACCTTGATCCCGTGCTTGTCCCACAGATCGAGCAGGCGCGGGATGCCTTCGCGATAGCCGTACTGGAACCAGGTGCGTGCCGGCAGATCGGGTACCCCGGCCGGCAGCGGGTTGCCGGAGAACGGACTGTCGGCGCCCGCGTCGGGTTCGCCGCCGGCCTCGAACTGCATCGATACCGACAGCACCAGGCGCGCGCCGTTGGGCCAGAACCGGCCGCTTTCGCGCGGCAGGGCCGCGGCCGCGGGCGCGGCGGCAAGACCGCTGCCGAGCGCCAGGGTACCGGCGGCGAGGCCGGCGCCGGCCACGGTGTGCAGGAAGTCGCGACGCGACGGGGAGTTTTCGGTGCTCATGGTGGCGGAGGATCCTGGGTGAGGGGGATGTCCGCGCTTGCTGTCGGCCGGGCGTGGGCACGGCTGCGGACGGGGCCAGTCTGTGGTCGATCGGCGCATCGAAAAACCGGTCTGGACTCGAATCACTTTCAAAAAAAGCGGAACTGTCGCGCACGCCGCCGGACGCTGCTGCGCCGGGAGGTGTCTCATGCTCACCAGGTGAATCAATCGGTGTGCGCACGGCGTTGCCGACGGGCCTGGCGGTCGCCGCTGCCCCGACCCGGCGTCGCGCGCCCGGTCCCATGACCGCCGGCCTATTCGCGGCGACGGCCAAGCGCGTAGCATCGGGCCTTCGATTCCATGGAGGAAAGGCCATGTCCGTGCTGCGCCCGTTGCCGCTCGTCGCGGCTCTCGCAATGCTGTTGCCGCTGGCCGCGTGCCAGCCGTCCTCGCCTTCGGCCGACGGCGCCGCCGCCACCGCAAGCGCGAGCGCCGAACCCGATGTCGCGCGCCCCAGCCGTCAGTACAGCATCGAGGAGTTCGTCGAAAGCGTCGGCGTGGCGGGCGCTTCGTTCAGTCCGGACGAGGCGCGGGTCCTGTTCTCCTCGAACAAGGCCGGGGTCTGGAACGCCTACACGATGCCGGTGAGCGGCGGCGACTGGACCGCGGTCACCGACTCGACCACCCGCAACAGCTATGCGGTGGCGTATTTCCCGGGCGACGATCGTGTGCTGGTCACCCGCGACAACGACGGCGACGAGCTCGACCACCTGTTCGTCATCGATCAGGACGGCAAGGAAACCGACCTGACCCCGGGCGACAAGCTCAAGGCCGGTTTTGCCGGCTTCAGCCATGACGGTTCGCACTTCTTCGTGATCACCAACGAGCGCGATCCGCGTTTCTTCGATCTCTACCGCTACGCGACCGATGGTTACGCGCGCGAGCGGGTGTTCACCAACGACGCGGGCTTCCTGCCCGGCGAGGTGTCGCCGGACGGACAGTGGATGGCGCTGGGCAAGGCCAATTCGACCAACGATTCCGACCTGTTCGTGGTCCGGCTCGGCGGCGACGGCGAGCCGGTCAAGGTCAGCGAGCATCAGGGGCAGGCGCAGTTCGAGGCGCAGGCGTTCAGCGCCGACGGCAACTGGCTGTACTACACCGCCAACGACAGCGGCGAGTTCGCCGAGCTGCGCCGGGTCAATCTGCAGGATTGGAGCCACGAGCCGGTGCGCAAGGGCGACTGGGACATCGTCGCCGTCCGGCTGTCGCACAACGGCAAGTACATGGCGGTGGCCACCAATGTCGACGGCAGCACCGAGATCGCGCTCTACGACAGCGCCAGCGGCGAGCCGGTCGCGCTGCCGGAGCTGCCGGCCGGTGAGGTCCGCGGCCTGCAGATCGCCCGCAGCGAGAACCGGCTGGCGTTCTACATCAATGGCGACCGCCAGCCCAGCGATCTGTACGTGCTCGATCTCGACGGCAGCGAGCCGCGCCAGCTGACCACCTCGCTCAACCCGGCGATCGATCCGGCCGACCTGGTCGATTCCAGCGTCGTGCGCTTCAAGAGCTTCGACGGCATGGAGATCCCCAACATCCTGTGGAAGCCGCACCAGGCCACTGCCGACAACAAGGTGCCGGCCCTGGTCTGGGTGCACGGCGGGCCGGGCGGGCAGACCACCCGCGCGCACTCGGCGACGATCCAGTACCTGGCCAATCACGGCTACGTGGTGCTGGGCATCAACAACCGCGGCTCCAGCGGCTACGGCAAGACCTTCTTCGCCGCCGACGACGGCAAGCACGGTCGCGAACCGTTGTGGGACACCATCGAGGCGAAGAAGTACCTGCAGTCGCTGGATTACGTCGATCCCGACCGCATCGGCATCATCGGCGGCAGCTACGGCGGCTACATGGTGCTGTCGGCGCTGGCGTTCAAACCCGGCGAGTTCAAGACCGGCGTCGACATCTTCGGCGTCGCCAACTGGGTCCGCACGCTGGAGTCGATCCCGCCGTACTGGGAAAGCTTCCGCGAAGCGCTGTACCAGGAGGTCGGCAACCCCGAGACCCAGCGCGACTTCCTGATCGAGACCTCGCCGCTGTTCCATGCCGACAAGATCGACGTGCCGCTGATGGTGCTGCAGGGCGCCAACGACCCGCGCGTGATCAAGCCCGAAAGCGACGACATCGTCGCCGCGGTGAAGAAGAACGGGGTGCCGGTGGAGTACGTGGTGTTCGACGACGAGGGCCACGGGTTCTCCAAGAACAAGAACCGGATCGAGGGCTACGGCAAGGTCCTCGCCTTCCTCGACACCTACCTCAAGGGCGATGGCGGTGCCGCGGAGGCCGACGTCGCCAGCGCCGGTGAAGCCGGTGCCGAAGGTGCCGGGGCCGGGGCGGCGCCCGCCTCGGGCAGCAACTAGAGCTCGGCGGCCCGGTCGGTCTTCCGGCCGGTCGGGCCGTGATCCCTGCGGGGTTCAGATCCAGGCAATGGAGCGCGCGGCAATGGCGGTGGAATGGCGTGATTCGATCGAGGGCGTCGACTGGGGCGCGTTGTCGGAGATGTACCGGCGCGCGCCGCTGGGCGACAAGAGCGCGGACTGGCTGCGCACCGCGTTCTCCAACAGCATGTTCAGGTGCTTCGCCTGCGAGGACGGCCGGGTGATCGCCTCCGGGCGCGCGGTCGCCGATGGCGTCGACTGTGCGTACCTGTGCGACATCGCGGTCGATCCCGACCACCAGGGCCGCGGCCTGGGCCGGGCGATCATCGAACGCCTGGTCGAGCGCTCGCGCGGCCACCGCAAGATCATCCTGTATGCGGTGCCCGGGCGCGAGCCGTTCTACGAGAAGTTCGGCTTCCGCCGCATGCGCACCGCGATGGCGATCTTCGAGAATCCGCAGCAGGCCGCGCAGAACGGCTATATCGACGAGGCCTGAAGCCCGCGGGATGGAAGCCGCCGCGTCGATCGCGACGCGGCCTGCTCCGCGTAGAGAGGCTGCGCGGGGCTACTTGGTGGTGTAGCCGCCGTTGACGAGGATGGTCTGCCCGGTCATCCACCAGCCGTCGGAGACCAGGAAGCGGATGAACGGCACGATGTCCTCGATATCGGTCAGGCCGGTCCTGGAGAACTTCGACAGCGCCGCGGCGGACTTGTGATAGGCGACCGCGTCGTCGCCCTCGGCCGGGTAGAAGAACGGCGTATCCATCGGCCCGGGACCGATCGCGGTCACCGATATCCCGCGTTCGCCGAACTCCTTGGACGCGGCGCGGGTGAAATGCTCGACCGGTGCCTTGGTGCCGGCGTAGGACGCGTAGAACGGCGTGAACGCGCCCAGCAGCGAGGTGACCACGGTGCAGACCTTGCCGTTGTCGTTGAGATTGCGCCCGGCCTCCTTGAGGAAGAAGAACGCCGACTTGGCGTTGACCGCCGACATCTGGTCGTACTCGGCTTCGCTGATGTCGACCATCGGTTTCTTCAGCACCTTGCCGACGGTGTTGATCGCGATGTCGGGCCTGCCGAGCGCGGCGGTCGTGTCGGCGAACAGTTTCTCGACCGCGCCGGCACCGGTCAGGTCGGCCTGGAAGGTCGCCGCCCTGGCGCCCGCCGCTTCGACCGCTTTGCGGGTGGTCTCGGCGTCGGCGGCGGCCGCGTCGCTGTTGTAATGGATCGCGACCGCGCCGGCGCCCTGCGCGGCGAGGTCGCGCGCGAGCAGGCCGCCGAGATTCTTGGCGCCGCCGGCGATGAGGACGGTCTTGCCCTTGATGCTGTGATCGCTCATTGCATGTCTCCTGTCGGGGGAAAGGTCATTCGCCGACGATGCGCATCTGTCGGATGCGACCGTCGTCGAGGGTGAAGATGAAGCGGCTGTCGCCGCTGTAGTGGCGGCTGGTCCAGTGCGCGTCGACGGTGACCCGGGCGCCACTGCGGCGCACCCGGGCCACGCGCAGGTGACCACCGGCGCCGACGAACTCGCGATCGCTCCAGCGACGGATCGCCTGCGGCGTGGTGAAGTGGCGGCCCCAGTCGTCGACCTCGCCGTCGGCCGCGAACAGGGACAGCGCGGTATCGGCATCGCCGCGATTGATGGCGTTGACGAAGCTGTCGAGCGGTGCGGGCAGGGAAGTCTCGGGCATCTCCGGGCTCCGGTGGCGGTGCGCCCGCGATGGCCGCGGGCGTCACGACCGCCACCCCCGCCGTCACGGCGGGCGGGTATGCTGGGCGACAGGCCGCTTGTGCTGCTGTCGGCCGCAGTCGGCGGATCGTTCCGTTCCTTATAGGAGTACGTGCGCGGCGCCGCTTTCAGAATGTCCGGACCACTGTCAACTTATTCCGCAAGCGCTCGCGCCGCCGGCGAGGCGGCGCTGGAGCAGACCGCCCTGCAGCGATCGACGGACCCGCTGGCGGAACGGCGGCGACGGCTGCTGTCGCAGACCTGCCTGGCCTTCGCCGGCGGCGAGTTCTCGCTGGTGTCGGAAGACATCAGCGAGCCGACCGAGTGGACCATCGAGCACGACTGCCACACCCTGATCGTGCACCTGCAAGGACGGATGCAGCATCTGGAGACCCGCATCGACGGCGGCCGCGCATGCCGGGCGCCGGCACGCCCGGGCGAGGCCTGGCTGATCCCGGCCGGTGCCTACTACGTCGGCCGCGCCGACGGCGGCAACATCGCCTACGCCGAGTTCCGCATCAAACGGGCCTGGCTGAGCGGTCTGGGCAGGGGGGCGCCCGGCGACCCGCTGCGGCCGCTGATGAAACAACGCGACCCGCTGCTGCACGGCCTGACCGGGCGGATGATCCAGCTTGCCGATGCGGACGATGACCTGGCCGGGATGCTGCGCGACACGATGGCCGAGGTGGTCGGCCTACACCTGCTGCGCGAATACCCGGCCGGCGTCGTCGCACGACCGGCGCGGACACCGCCGAGCCTGTCCGAGGCACAGCAGCGGCGCCTGCAGGACTACATCCTCGCCCACCTCGACCAGCACCTGGGACTGGAGGAGCTGGCGCGCCTGGCCGGCATCGGTCGCCACCGGTTGATCGAGGCATTCCGGCACTGTTTCGGGATGACGCCGATGCAGTACATCATCGCCCAGCGCCTGCAGCTGGCCTGCGGCCTGCTGGAAAGCACCCGCCAGGACATCACCTCGATCGCGCTGGCGACCGGTTTCTCCAGCCACAGCCACCTGAGCTCGGCGTTCAAGCGCCGCTACGGCATCACCCCGCGCCAGTTCCGCGCCCAGGCCAAGGGCATCTCCGGCGCCTGAGCCGGTCACGCCCGCGCCGTTGCCGTGCCCGATCGCCGGCCCGAGATCGGCGACGCACTCAGCGCAGGTGCGGCGGTATCCGCTCCGGCACGGTCCAGGCGTAGATCACCGAATCGCCGATGACCCGCTGCCGCTCCGGCGTCCAGTCGCCCATGTGGTAGTTGTGGGTGACGATGCGGGTGCCCGGCGCCAGACGCAGCAGCCTGGGGCGCAGCTTCAGGTTGAGGTCCGGCAGCAGGTAGAGGGTGACCACGGTGGCGCTGGACAGGTCGATCTCGAACAGGTCGGCCTCGATGAAGGTGACCTGCCCGGCGACGCCGGCGCGATGGGCGGCGAGATTGGCCTCGCGGATGCGCAGCGGGTGGATCTCGACCCCGACTCCGCGCGTGCCCCAGCGCCTGGCGGCGGTGATCGGAATACGGCCGTCGCCTGAGCCCAGATCGTAGACCACGTCGTCGGCGCCGACGTCGGCGATCTCCAGCATCGCGTCGACCACCGGCTGCGGCGTCGGCACATAGACCACGTCGGGGGTGCGTTCCGGTCGCGGTTTGTCCTGCGGTGACAGCGAGGTCTGGTCGAATCCCAGCGGCGCCGCGGACAACGGCGGGTCGGAGCTGGAGCCGGCCGGCTCCGCCGCGCGCGAAGGCGGAATCGGAACGGTGGCCTGCGGGGGCATCGCGGTATCGCCGGCGGCGGTTCCGGCCTGTGGTTCGGGCGCGACGCCACAGGCGCCGAGCAGACCGGCGATGACGGCACCGGCGGTCATCGTCGCGACGCCGCCGGCGCGGGGGCTGGAGTCCTGCGGGTGATATGCCATCGGCTGCTCCGCGGTCAGGGCCGACCTGCATTGTGACCCGGCCGGGTGAAGGATTCGCGCAGGCGGCGAACGGCCGTCGCCCCCCCGCGAAATCTCCGTCGGAGTTGGGTAAGGTGGCGGACAAGCACCCGGCCTGCCGCGTACGGTCCCACCGGCCGTCGCCCCCAACGTGGAGTCCGCCCATGCCGTCCTCGCGCACACCTGCTCCGGACACGCCGCTGTCGAATCTCCTGCGTTTCATCGAACGCCACCCGGACGCCCGGATCATCGACCTGGTGGTCGACACCAGCTATCTCGACGGCGTGCTGATGCCGGTGCTGGAAGTCGGCGCCTACGGCCTCCGCGACGGGGTGTCGCTGAGCGAGGCGGCGAGGATGGCCTACGAGAACGGCGACGACGGCTTTCTCTACGACGAGCTGGAGCTGCTTGCCGACGCCGCCGACATCGGCATCGCCCACTTCTATCCGCGCTGGCCGAACGCGACCGAGGCCGGCGACGAGGCGCTGCTCGCGGCGCTGCGCGAACAGGTGCCGGCGCATGTCGATGGCGTCCCGCGCAAGACCTATCTGTTCCACCACGTCGATACCCAGCCCTACATCAACCTGCTGACCGGCAAGCCGTTCGCCACCCACGGTTAGGCCGGGGAAAGCGGGCGGCGGCGCCGTTGGCGTATTCCACCGGTTGCACTCACAATGATCGGCAGTACCCGGTCGACATGTTTGTCGGCGGATGCGCCGGCTCCAGGGCGGTCCGGCCGGGTGTGGATGACAAGATCGGCCGCAAGGGAGGCGCGCATGGCATCGAGTACCCAGGAGCTGGAACTGTTCGTCCGCCAGTCGCTGGCGGCCGGACTTGGCCGCGAGGACATCCAGGCGGCGCTGGCCGAGGCCGGGTGGTCTGCCGAGCAGGTGCGCAGCGCGCTGGATGCCTACGCCGACATGGCGTTTCCGGTGCCGGTGCCGCGTCCGCGGCCGTATCTGTCCGCGCGCGAGGCCTTCCTGTATCTGGTGTTGTTCGCCACGCTCTATGTCGCGGCCTATCACCTGGGCAGCCTGTTGTTCGATCTGATCACCCGCGCCTTGCCCGATCCGGCCGACTCCGAATACCTGCGCCAGCGCCTGGGGCATTCGATGCGCTGGTCGGTCGCCTCGGTGATCATCGCCTTTCCGGTGTTCCTGCTGATGGCGCGCCAGTTGGCGCGCGAGCTGGCGCGCAACCCGGTCAAGCGGCTGTCCGCGGTGCGCCGCTGGCTGACCTACCTGACCCTGTTCGTGGCCGCCGCGGTGCTGATCGGCGACATGATCACCCTGGTCTACAACCTGCTCGGCGGCGAGCTGACCCTGCGCTTCGTGCTCAAGGTGCTGGTGGTGGCGGTGATCGCCGGCGGCATTTTCGGCTACTACCTCAGCGACCTGCGCAAAGAGGAGCGCGAGGCATGAGCGCGACACGAGGTGGCGCCGGGCGCGTACTGGCGATCGCCGCCAGCGTCGTGGTGGTGGCGACGGTGGCGACCGCGCTGATGGTGATGGACCCGCCGGCGAAGCAGCGCGACATGCGTATCGACGAGCGCCGCGAGGACGACCTGATGCGGATCGAGACGCTGGCACGGGAGCACCTGAAAGCGCATGACGCGCTGCCGGCGGATCTTGCCGCGCTGGCCGCGCGTCCCGGCCTGGCCGTGGCGGTCGCCGACCCGGTCGATGGCAGCGCCTACGGCTACGAGGTGACCGGGCCGCGCTCGCTGCGGCTGTGCGCGAACTTCGCCACCGACACCTCCGATCGCGGCGGCAAGCGCCATGTCCGTTCCGCCTGGGCGCACCCGGCGGGTCACCACTGTTTCGACCGGCGTTTCGAAAAGCCCTCCCGCGCCGACGACTGAACCGGCGCCGCGCCGGAGCCGCGGCGCGTGTATCGCCGGGCTGCGGCTTGCGTCACACTGTGCCCGACGCCGTACCGAAGCAGAGGCCGCCATGTCCCGATTCTCAAAGGCCCGTCGCGATGCCCGCCGCAAGCAGACGCCCGACCGCCCGATCCGCCGACTTGGCGATGCCTTGCAGCCGCACGCGCAACTGCTCGATGCCGACGGCAACGTGGTCGGCGGTGCCGGGCTGCGCGATCGCGAGTGGGTGATGGTGCTGGGCGGCAAGGCGCTGCGCGGTACCGAGAGCGCGGCGATGGTGCTGGCGATGCTCAAGCACGCGGTGGCATCGCAGGCACGGTCCGGGCGCAGCCTGGAGCTGCACGTCTCGGCGACGCTGGACGCGGCCGCGACCCATGAGGCGATGGCGGCCGGCAAGTCGCTGCCGCAATACCTGGAAATGCTGGAAAGCGAGCGCGTGG
>NZ_VICD02000246.1 GCF_006546735.2 Marilutibacter maris
CGCTCGCCTCGCGGTAGGCGCTCAGCGCGGTCTGCGGGTCGTTCGCGGCGACCGCGTCCGCCATCGCCAGTTCCAGCCAGCCCAGTCGCAGTCCGGCGTGGCCCAGTGCGGCGGTGGCGCCGTCCAGGGCCTGCCGGTCGCTGCCGGGCTCGGCGCGCGCGGCGTCCAGCTCGATCTGCAACTGCAACTGGCGCACGCCCGAGGTCGCGGCCCGTTGCCGGGCCTGCCGCAGCGCTTCGGTGACGCGCGCGGCATCGCCTTCGCGGCGCGCGAGTCCTGCGCGCAGCAGGGCGGCGATGGCCTGCTGTTCGGCGGGCGCGTCGGCCAGTCCGGTCTCGAGCGCGGCGAGGATGCGGCCGGCCTCGTCATCGGCGCGGGCGGCGAGCAGGGCCTGGGCCTTGAGCAGGCGGCTGTCGAGCATGCCACGCTGGTCCTCGCGTTGGCGGAACAGGGCGCCGGCGGCCTCGGCCTGGTCGATCGCATCGCCGAGATGGCCCTGCCACAGCGCCAGCTCGGCGAGGTTGCGGCGGCTGACCGCGGCCTCTTCGGGCATCTGCTGCCGCTCGGCGTTGGACAGGGACTCCCGCAGGCGCTGGCGTGCCTTGTCCCAGCGTCCGCGCGCGGTGTCGAGCAGGCCGAGATTCTGCGCGGTGCGGATCAGGCCGGTCTGCGAGCCGAGCTTGCGGTAGGCCTCGGTGGCCTGCTGCCAGTAGACCTGGGCGTCGTCGTAGGCGCCGAGCTGGTAGTGGGCGAAGCCGATGTTGTTCAGGGCCTGCGCGCTGCCATGGCTGTCGCCGGCCTGCTGCCAGCTCTGCAGCGCGCGCCGGAACGCGGCCAGCGCGCCGGCGTAGTCGCCGCGCTCCTCGTCGAGCAGTCCCAGCTCGTTCTCGATCGCGGCCAGGCCGTCGCGGTCGCCCAGTTCGGTGTACAGGGCGCGCGCCTGCCGCAGGTGCTCGGCGGCCTGGTCGAAATGGCCGGTCAGCGACGACACGCCGGCGAGATTGCGCAGGCTGGTGGCGACGCCGCGGCGATTGCCGACCGCGCGCCGCAGTTCGACCGCCTTGCGGTACTGCTCGGCGGCGTCGGCGGTCTGGCCGAGGCGGCCGTAGCCGATCCCCAGCGCGTTGACGGTCTCGGCCTCGCCGAAGGTGTTGCGGCTGCGCTTGTACAGCACCAGCGCCCTCACCAGGTACTCGTCGACCGCGTGCCGCGCATCGCCGCTGAGGATGCTGAACTTGCCCAGCTCGTACCAGCCGCGCGGGTCGTTGCCGTCGCGTCGGGTCAGGGTCTTGGCGGTGGTCACCGCGGCGGCGAAGTCGCCGGCGGCGCCCTGTGCGCGCGCCAGTTGCAGCTGGGCGAAGGTGTCGTCCGGCGTCGCCTGCAGTTGCGTCTGCCATTGGCCGATGGCGCTGGCGGCATCGCCGTCGAGCAGGGCATGCGCGGCCTGCAACTGCCGTCTCAGCCTGACCGGGGCGTTGCCGGCGCTGCGCTGAGCCTGCTCGATCGCGTCCCAGGCGCTGTCGATCTCGCCGATCGCCTGCGCGGTTTCGGCGCTGGCCACCCAGGCGGCGGTGTAGGCCGGAGCCGCGGCGGTCGCCTGCTGCAGGTCCTGCAATGCCTGTTCGAGATTGCCGTCGCGGCGAGCGATCAGGCCGGCACCGTAGGCGTCCAGCGCCGGCCCGCCG
>NZ_VICD02000247.1 GCF_006546735.2 Marilutibacter maris
CCGGCGTCGGGCCGGAACTGTGCGTCCGCCTCGCCCAGCGCCCGCGCGACTATCGACTGACCGCCTTCGCCGACGCCCGCAGCCTGCGGGAGGCGGCCGCGCGACTGGAACTGCCGCTGACTCTGACCGCCCCCGGCGAAGGTCCGGCGACCCCGGGCGAGCTGGCGATCGTCGAGGTTCCCAATGCGGTGCCGGCCACGCCCGGCGCCCCCGACGCCCGCAACGCTGCGGCGGTGATCGGCGCACTGGAGCGCGCCGCCGCCAGTTGCCTGGCCGGCGACCACGACGGCCTGGTCACCGGGCCGGTGCACAAGGCGGTGATCAACGAGGGCGGCATCGCCTACACCGGCACCACCGAGCTGCTGGCCGCGCTAGCCGGCTGCGAAGTGGTGATGATGCTGGCCAACGACATCGTCCGGGTCGCGCTGGCGACCACCCATCTGCCGCTGCGCGAGGTTCCCGATGCGATCACCGCGGACGCGCTCGAACGCAGCCTGCGGATCGTCCACCGCGCCCTCCACGACGACTTCGGCCTGGCCGACCCGGTCGTCGCCGTGCTCGGCCTCAATCCGCACGCCGGCGAATCCGGCCATCTCGGCGCCGAGGAAATCGAGGTGATCGAACCGCTGCTGGCGGCCCTGCGCGAGGAGGGCATGCGACTGATCGGTCCGCTGCCGGCCGATACCGCATTCCTGCCCGGCAAGCTGCGTGGCTACGACGCGGTGCTGGCGATGTACCACGATCAGGGCCTGCCGGTGCTCAAGTACAGCGGCTTCGAGCAGGCGGTCAACATCACCCTCGGCCTGCCCTACCCGCGCGTCGCGGTCGACCACGGCACCGCGCTCGACCTCGCCGGCAGCGGCCGCGCCGACCCTTCCAGCCTGTTCGCCGCTGCCGATGCCTGCGCGCGGATCGCCCGTCGCCGCACGATGCCGCACGCGCCCCTGCCCCGAGTCCCGAACCGATGAGCCGACGCCACTCCACCGATCCCGCAAGGGCGCCATCGAAGGGCTTTTCCGCCGAGGCCAAGAAGTCGCTCGGCCAGCACTTCCTGCACGAGCGCGGGATCATCGATCGCATCGTCAGGGCGGTGAATCCGAAGCCGGACGACCGCCTGGTCGAGATCGGCCCCGGCCAGGGCGCGATCACCTTTCCGCTGCTCGACGCGCACGGCCGGCTGACCGTGATCGAGTTCGACCGCGACCTGATCTTTCCGTTGACCGAGGCCGCGCGCGAGCACGGCACCCTGCGGGTGATCCACCGCAACGTGCTGGAGGTCGACTTCACCGCACTGGCCGGCGAGGAGGGCCCGCTGCGCCTGGTCGGCAACCTGCCCTACAACCTGTCCTCTCCGATCCTGTTCCACGCCCTGGAGCACGCCGCGGTGATCCGCGACATGACCTTCATGCTGCAGAAGGAGGTGGTCGACCGCATGGCCGCCGGCCCCGGCAGCAAGACCTACGGTCGGCTCAGCGTGATGCTGCAGGCCTACTGCGAGGTGACACCGTTGTTCAACGTCCCTCCCGGGGCGTTCCGTCCGCCGCCGAAAGTCGATTCGGCGGTGGTGCGGCTGCTGCCACGCGCCCCCGAGACGATCGGGATCGACGACCCTGCCCGGTTCGCGGCGGTCGTGCGCGACGCCTTCGGCCAGCGCCGCAAGACCCTGCGCAACGCGCTTTCGCAGCAATGCGACAGCGAACGGATAGAGGCCGCCGGCATCCGTCCGGACCTGCGCGCCGAACAGCTCGAGGTCGCCGACTTCGTGCGTCTCGCCAACGCCCTGGCCTCCTGATTCCCACCGCCCGCAAGACCCGCCCGCCCGGCCCGTGCCGGGTACACTGTCCGCATGAATCGCCCCGCCGAATACGCCCTCGACATCGAAGTCGCGACCCGCTATCTGGACGACCAGTCCGAGCCCGAACAGGATCGCTACGTCTTCGCCTACACCATCCACATCCGCAATCGCGGCACGGTGCCCGCGCGCCTGCTTGCCCGGCACTGGGTCATCACCGATGCCAACGGCAAGGTCCAGGAGGTCGAGGGCGACGGCGTGGTCGGCGAGCAGCCCTGGCTGCGTCCCGGCGAGGACTTCGAATACACCTCCGGTGCGATGCTGGAAACCGATCTGGGCACGATGCAGGGCCACTACCGCATGCTCGCCGACGACGGCACCCAGTTCGACGCGCCGATTCCGCCCTTTACCCTGACCGTGCCGCGCACGCTGCACTGACCGGGGCCATGTTGCGATGAGTATCTGGGCCATCGGCGACCTGCAGGGCTGCTACGACGCGACCCAGCGGCTGCTGGAGAAGATCGCCTTCGACCCCGCCCGCGACCGTCTGTGGTTCTGCGGCGACCTGGTCAACCGCGGCGGACAGTCGCTGGAAACCCTGCGGCTGGTCCACTCCCTGCGCGAACACGCCGTCGTCGTGCTCGGCAACCACGACCTGTCGTTGCTGGCGATCGGCCAGCGCAGCGAGGAGGAGCAACGCAAGGTCAACCCCGACCTGCAGAGGATCGTGCTGGCCGAGGACCGCGACGCCCTGCTCGGGTGGCTGCGCATGCAGAAGCTCTGCCACGTCGACCGCGAGCTGGGCTGGATGATGGTGCACGCGGGGCTTGCGCCGAAGTGGACGGTTTCGATGGCCGAGCGCCACGCCCGCGAAGTCGAGCACAAGCTGCACGGCGACCAGTACGGCCGGCTGCTGAGGTCGATGTACGGCGACGGCCCGGCCTGGAACCCGCGCCTGGCCGGCAACGACCGGCTGCGCGCGATCATCAATGTGATGACCCGCCTGCGCTACTGCACGCCGCGCGGACGGATCTCGTTCGAGGACAAGGGCGTCCCGGGCACCCAGCAGGCCGGTCTCTATCCCTGGTACGAGGTGCCGGGTCGCGCCGAGCGCGATCTCAGGATCGTCTGCGGACACTGGTCGACGCTGGGCCTGTTCATCGGCTATGGCGTGCACGCGATCGACACCGGTGCGGTCTGGGGCGGCAAGCTGACCGCGCTGCAGCTCGACTGCGAAGGCCTGAACCTGGTCCAGGTGCCCGGCCGCGACCAGCCTGCGGCCCCGCCCAGGCAGCGGCACAAGTCCAAGCCGCGCAACGGCCAGCGGCGCTGAGCGGGTGCCCGCGCGCGGCTCCGGTCGGCACGCGGCACCCCGGCGATGGGTGTGGCCGGCCATCGGCGCGATGATCACGCTCGCCGCACTGCTGATCGCGATCCGGCTGCCGCCATTCGGCGCGGCACCGGTCGACCCGGTGCCCGAGGTCGCACCCGCGACGGCCACCGTCGGCGAAGCCCGCCAACCGCCCGCCAGCGACCCGGCGCGTTCCGAAGCCCAGGCCCCGCCCAGGGTGCGGGCCGCGCGGGCGCGGATCGGTCGCACCCGTCTCTACGATCCCGCCTATGTCGCCCTCGACTACCCCGGTGGCGATGTCGCCGAGGACCGGGGCGTCTGCAGCGACGTCGTCGTGCGGGCCTTGCGCGCCGAGGGCCTGGACCTGCAACAGGCGGTCCACGAGGACATGCGCGCGCACTTCGACGCCTATCCGCAACGCTGGGGGCTGCGGCGCCCGGACCGCAACATCGACCACCGTCGGGTGCCCAACCTGGAGCGCTGGTTCGAACGCCAGGGCTGGTTGCTGCCGCTGCGGGCGCGTGCCGGGGACTATCGGCCCGGCGACCTGGTCAGCTGGCGCCTGCCCGGAAGCGGCCTGCCGCACATCGGCATCGTTTCGGACCGGCGCGGCAGCGACGGCGTGCCGCTGATCATCCACAACGTCGGCCACGGCACCCGCGAGGAAAACGTGCTGTTCGCGTATACCTTGAACGGCCACTATCGTCCGCCGCCGCATTGACGCCGGACGCCAGGGTCAGCGCGCTCGGAACCGAATGCTCAGCCCCGCACGCTCAGATCCGTACGTAGTCGACGAACTCGAAGGCGTGCGCATGCCGCGCATCGGCCGGGTGCGCCTCGCGCGCCAGCACCCGCCACGCCAGCGGATCGAACCGCGGGAAGAACGCATCGCCCCCCTCGACCGCCGCATCCACGTGGGTCAGGCACATCCGCTCCGCCATCGGCAGGCACAACGCATAGACCTCGCCGCCGCCGATCACGCACAGCGCGTCGGCGCCATCGGCCTCGGCCAGGCGACGCGCCTCCTCGACGCTGGCGACCGCCTGCATACCCTCGAACGGCACCCGGCCGCCGCGGGTCAGCACCAGGTTGCGTCGTCCCGGCAGCGCACGTCCGAGCGACTCGGCGGTCTTGCGTCCCATCAACAATGGCTTGCCCAGGGTCAGCGCCTTGAACCGCTTCAGGTCGGCCGGCAACCGCCACGGCAACTCGTTGCCGCGTCCGATGGCGCGGTTACGGTCGAGCGCGGCGATCAGGCTGATCTGCATCGGGATACAGTTCCGTATAGATCGACAGGGCGTGCTCGCGGCTCGAAACCGCCAACCAGACCACCAGCAGGTAGAGCGCCACGAACCCCACCGCTTCCAGTGGCGGAATGTCGTCCAGCGCCGCCAGCAGGGAGGAAGCCTCGTCGCCTGGGGTGGTCAACGCTCTGAACACGGCGCCCATCGGCGCGAGCAGGATAGTAGCCACGAGACCGATGGCGAGACAGTTCGACAACGTGAACAGCGAATCGGCAAATTTCTCGCGCGACTTCATCGAATGTTTCCTGTAGGACATGGTGTCTTGCTCCGGGCCGGGGTATGCGACGACTGTCCTCCAGCGCGATCTCATTGGCTGCGACGGCTCAGACCGCGACCGGCGCCTTGATCGCCGGATGCGGGTCGTAGCCCTCGATCGCGATGTCGTCGTAGTCGAACCCGAAGATGTCGCGGACCCGCGGGTTCAAGGCCAGCCGAGGCAGCGCGCGCGGCGCGCGCGCGAGCTGTTCGCGGGCCTGCTCGAAGTGGTTCGAGTACAGGTGCGCATCCCCGAGCGTGTGCACGAAATCGCCGACCTCCAGCTCGCAGACCTGCGCGACCATGTGGGTCAGCAGCGCGTAGCTGGCGATGTTGAACGGCACGCCGAGGAAGATGTCGCCGCTGCGCTGGTAGAGCTGGCAGCTGAGCCTGCCGTCGACCACGTAGAACTGGAACATCGTGTGGCACGGCATCAGCGCCATCCGCGGCAGGTCGGCGACGTTCCAGGCACTGACGATCAGCCGGCGCGAATCGGGATTGCGCTTGATCTCCTCGACCACCCAGCGGATCTGGTCGATGCCGCCCTCCTTGTCGCCGCCCCAGTGCCGCCACTGGTGGCCGTAGACCGGACCGAGTTCGCCGTCGGCATCCGCCCATTCGTCCCAGATCGAGACCTTGTTGTCCTTCAGGTAGGCGATGTTGGTGTCGCCGCGCAGGAACCACAGCAGCTCATGGACGATCGAGCGCAGGTGCAGCTTCTTGGTCGTGACCAGCGGAAAGCCCTGCGACAGGTCGAAACGCATCTGCCAGCCGAACACGCTGCGGGTACCGGTGCCGGTGCGGTCGCCCTTGTCGGTGCCGTGTTCGAGGACGTGACGCAGCAGGTCGAGATAGGCGCGCATCGGAACTACTCCTTGGTCGTCGGCAGGACCGGCTGCAGGGTCGGCGAGCGTCGCGACAGCCACAGCCAGAACAGGCCGAGCGCGATCAGCGGGGTGCTGAGCACCTGCCCCATCGTCAGCCAGTCGAAGGCCAGGTATCCCAGTTGCACGTCCGGCACGCGCACGAATTCGACCAGGAAGCGGAAGCAGCCGTACAGCAGCGCGAACATGCCGGCCACCGCGTAGCGCGGCCGCGGCCGGCGCGAGAACCACCACAGCAGCAGGAACATCGCCAGCCCTTCCAGACTGGCCTGGTAGAGCTGCGAGGGATGGCGGGCGAAAGCGTCGAGGGCGCCGTTCGCGTGCAGCGCGCGCAGCTGCTCCAGCGGCAGGTTGGCGTACTGCTCCGGCAGTGCGTGCGGGAACACCACGCCCCAGTCGGCGCCGGTCGGCTTGCCCCAGAGCTCGCCGCCGATGTAGTTGCCCAGCCGTCCGAACCCCAGGCCCGGCGGTACCAGCGGGGCGACGAAATCCATCACGTCGAAGAAATGCAGGCCGTTGCGGCGCGCCCACCACAGCGCCGCCGCCATCACCCCGACCAGGCCGCCGTGGAAGCTCATCCCGCCTTCCCAGATGCGGAACAACATCAACGGGTCGTGGAGGAGCTCGGAGAATCCGTAGAAGAACACATAGCCCAGGCGCCCACCCAGCACCACGCCGATCATCGCGTAGAACAGCAGGTCGCTGAAGCCCTGCTCATCGACCCCCGGCAGGCGGCCGGCGCGGATGCGCAGGCGTCCGAGCCACCACGCGGTCAGGAAGCCGAGCAGGTACATGATGCCGTACCAGTGGACCTTGAGCGGACCCAGCCCGAAGGCGATCGGATCGATCTGGTGCAGGACGATCATGCGGACGGCGGACTCCGGTCGGCGGCGGGGCCCCTATTGTGCCCGACCGTGGACGTGGATCGGGAACACCCGCCCGCGCGCCGTTCACGCGGGAGCGCCGCGACGGCGCCTACAGCAGGTGCGGGTCGTCCGGCAGCTCGTTGACATCGGCATCGCCCTCCGCGCGCGGGAAATGCCGGGCGACCAGTTCCGACAACGCCTCGATGCCGGCCACCACCGCCGCCTCGTGCTCGCCGGCCTTCAGCCGGGTCTCGATCAGCTGGCAGACACCGCGCCACTGCGCATCGCTGACCCGGCCGTCGAAACCGCGGTCGGCGACGATCTCGATGCGATGGTCGGCCAGCAGCAGGTACAGCAGGACCCCGTTGTTGGCCTCGGTGTCCCAGACCCGCAGCCGTGCGAACACGTCGGCGGCGCGGTCGCGGGCGTCGACACCGCGCCAGACCATCGCCGCCGGCAGCCCGGCCTCGACCGCGAAACAGACCTCGCCGCGGTGGCGGCGCTCGCCGTCGACGATCGCCCGGGTGATCCGCTGCAGGGCGTCGGCCGGGAACCGACGCCGCGAGGACGGCGCGAACAGGTGACGGAGCAGGCGTTGCAGACGGACCATGGTTCACCAGCTCCCGGAGGCGCCACCGCCTCCGCTCATGCCGCCGCCACCGGACCAACCGCCGCCGGAACCGCCCGAAGAGCCGCCGCCCCAGCTTCCACCGCCGCCACCGAAGCCGCCCCAACCGCTGTCGCGGGCAAACCGGCCGCCGCGACCACCGCCCCTGGGGAGCAGCCCGATGAAGAAGCCGATCAGGCCGCCAATCGCGCCGATCAGCAGCATCGAGGAGAACATCCAGGCCGCCAGGCCGGACAGTCCGCCGCCGATCACCCCGCGCGCCAGCCCCGGCAGGCGACCGAACAGGCCGCGCGCGAACTGGGCCACGAACAGCGAGACAAACAAGGCGATCGCCCAGTAGTCGTTGTCGCCGTCGCTGTCCGCGCGCGGCCGGGCGTCCGCCATCGGCGCCGGCAGCGGCTCGCCGTCGATCAGGCCGGCCAGTGCGGCGCT
>NZ_VICD02000028.1 GCF_006546735.2 Marilutibacter maris
GACGGCGCGGGCGCGCGGGAGCCGCGGCGGCGGCCTGTTCGAGTGCGGGTGCTGGCTGGCTGGACATCGGGCGGGCTTCCTTGGATGGAGCTCCGCATTCGAACCCGGTGCCTCGATCCGCACCCGGTCCGGGGTGCGGAGTGGCGTGGGAATCAGCTGGACACGCCCGTCCGCACCACTCGGGGAGTGGTGGTACCGGTACCGGTAATCAGCGCCGCCTGCGCATGCGCGGCGGTACTCCGGCCTTGCGGCTGGGGCGCGATGCGGCAGGTGGCGGGGACGGCGTGCATGGGCGATAGCAATAACCGCAGTTTGTGCGGCGCGTCAAGAGGGGCTTCCGCCATCGTCCGGCAGCCCTGTAACCGTGGGCCTCGTGGCGACGGCAGGCCGTGCCGGCGGCGTCGGTGAGGACACGGTTTGCGCGAGTGTCGACATGGAGTGGGGCCTCGCCACGACTGCGCCCGGTGCTCCGTCGACGTGTCGGGTCGTAGCCTGGTGGCCAGAAATTCATGCCCTCGTGAGCGCTGATGATGCCTGTTATCAAGGGCTTTTCGCGATTCGTATGCTCAAGCGGACACATATCTAAAAATGTAATCAGAGATCTGAAGAGTCAGTTCCAGTTCGTGGAATTGGTATCAACTGAAACCAACAACCGGAACCCGATCCCGGAATCGGCTGCCGGTGGCTGACACAGTGGCCCCGCTGGCGCGTCCTCGAGGGCGAAAGACCGCCAGTGACGGCACGGGAGCCTGGCCGGAAGCCCCGTGCCGGTGCCGGGCTCCACGGCCGAGGCTGGCGCGCTGATTCGCCCATTCGTCCACTCGGAGAAAAGGAATGAAAGCGAACTCCAAGGCAAGCGTGTCGGTGTTGGCCTGTTGCATCGCCGCGGCGATCGGCCTCAGTGTGCATGCGGCGCCACCCGCGGCCACCGCGACGGCAGGGTTGTCGGCGCAGGATCTGGTCTACAGCTACGACGAGATGTTCGATTTCGACATCGATGCCTGGCTGGCCAGGCGCGCGCCGCATCTGTCGCGCCATGGCGAGACGATCTCGCACTGGGCCGGCTACAGCGGTGTCAGTCCCAAGGTGTTGATCGCGTTGATGGAGCAGCAAAGCGGGGTGGTCACGCGACGTCATGCCAGGGCCGATGCGATGAGCCGGCCGTTCGGATCGATCGGCAGGCAGCGTGGCTTCGGTGAGCAGACGCGCGAAGTCGCGCTGGCCCTGCGCGAGGCCATGTACGAGCCTGATGCGATCGACGCGCGCGGCGCGGCGACCCTGGCCCGGACCAATCCGCTGCAGTCGCTGTTCGCCCGCTCGGGCGCGGGTGCCGCGGGCGCGGCAATGAGCGGCAACATCGAGTTCCAACAGGTCTACGCCGGACTGTTCAACGAGCCGCGCCGGGCCGCCGCACCGTCGCCGCGCTTCGCCGGCGCCGATGCGTCGGTGATGGCCGGACCCGCCAACGGCTTCCTGCAGTTTCCGTTCCCGCGCGGACAGAGCTGGCATGTCGGAGGCGCCCACACCACCACCGGTTCCGGCAGCTACCCGATGTCGTCGCTGGACATGAGCCAGGGCGGCGGCTGGGGCAGCTACCAGGGCGACAAGTGGGTGTCGGCATCGGCGGGCGGCAGCTTCAAGCGGCATTCCTCGTGCTTCGCCGAAGTGGTCCACGGCGGCGGCTGGTCGACCAGCTACTACCACCTGATGAACATCCGCTACGGCACCGGTGCCAGCGTCTCGGCCAATACCGCGATCGCCAACCCGGCCAACACCCAGTCGCAGGCCCTGTGCAACGGCGGCGCTTCCACCGGCCCGCACCAGCACTGGTCGCTGAAGTACAACGGCAGCCACTACCACCTCAACGGCGTCTACCTCTCCGGATTCCAGATCACCGCGATCAGCAATCAGAGCTACGACACCAACTGCAGCCGCTTCTATCTGAGCAAGAACGGCAACCGCTACTGCGCGGGCTATTTCTACAATCCGTGAGGCGGGACTGCGCGCGGTCTACAGGGCCGCGCGCAGTTCGCTGGGCGATATCCCGAAGCGGCGACGGAAGCGGATCGCGAATCGAGATGGCGACGCGTATCCGACCGCGTGGGCGATGTGGCCGATGCTGTCGCGAGTGCTCTGCAGGCTGTCCAGTGCGGCGCTGAGGCGGGCGTCCTCCAGGATCGTCCTGAAACCCTGGTCCTGCGCGGACAGGTGACGGCGCAGGGTGGAGGCGGCCATGCCGGTCAGGTTCGAGAGTTCGTCGATGTTCCAGTTGCGGCCCGGATCGTCGTTCAGCAGCTGCCGGACCCGCTGGATCAGGGGCGCCTCGCGGCCGGGCAGCAGTGCCCGTGCCGCGCCGGCCAGGGTCAGGCACAGCAGCAGGGTGCGGGCGTGCTGGTCCAGAAGCGGCGCCGGCGCGCCTTCCTCGATCGCGGCCAGCAGCGATTGCCAGGCCTGGCCGGTATGGCGGTCGCGATGCACGCTGATGGGTATCTCGGCGGTGTCCTGCAGCGCCGCGTCGATCAGCCCGCCGTGGTGGCGGCGGAAGTCGGCCACCAACGCCGGCGACAGCTGTATCAATTCGGCACGGTAGCCGTGCGCGCCAGGACGGTTGTCGATGCCGTAGCGCTCGCCCGGCCGCAGCAGGATCAGGTCGTCGCGGCCGCCACGATACTGGCGCTCATGCCAGTACACCCGTTTGTGGCCTTCCTCGACGCCAACGATCAGCAACTGCGGCACGCCGACATTGCGCAGCGCATGCGATTTGCGGGCATGCAACCGTCTGCCGCTGACCAGATCGTCGCGATGGTTGCGCTGATGGCGCACGCCGGCCGCGGGCGGCGTGTCCGGAACGGGAGCGGCAGCGGTGAGCATGCGTCGATCCTGCCACAGCCGGCCTAGCGGCCGTAGCGCACCTCGAGTTCGGCGTGGTCCAGCGCGTTCTGGCGGATCAGGAAGCCCGCCATCGCGCCGCTGGCGCCGGCGTCCAGGTCCAGTCCGTCGGTCTTGAGCGCCCAGACAGTGAAGCGATAGCGGTGCGACCGGCCCGGAGGCGGGCACGGGCCACCGTACCCGGACGTGCCGAAGTCGGTACGGGTCTGCACCGCGCCCTCGGGCAGGCCGCCGCCGGAGGCGCCGCGGGCCAACGCACGGGTGTCGGGAGGCAGGTCGGTGACGACCCAATGCCACCAGCCGCTGCCGGTCGGGGCGTCGGGGTCGTACACGGTGATCGCGAAGCTGCGCGTGCCGGACGGCGGGTCGCGCCAGCTCAGTGCCGGCGACAGATTGCCGCCGCTGCAGCCGAAGCCATCGTAGACATGCCGCGCATCGACTCTGCGGTCGGCCTCGAGATCGGGGCTGCTCAGGGTGAAGCCGTCGGCGGCGGCGGGCATGGGCGCCAGCCCCAGCCATAGCGACGGCAGGGCGGCCAGGAGCAGGGACGATCGGAGCGGGGGAAGCATCGGCACGATTCCTCGGGAGGGGAGGCCAGTGTTGCGGTTGCGGCCGTCGCTGCCGGTGCCCCAACGCTCGCGGACCGTGCGCGAACGCTCATGCCCGGGCGGGCGCCGGCCGATTGGCGTCGCCGCCGCTTTCCATGTCTAATGTGCGGTGAAGCGGGGGTACCGGCCGCCATGGCGCCGGTTGAGACAGACCCTTCGAACCTGATGCGGTTGAGACCGCCGTAGGGAAGCTTCGCCGGGACGGCCGTGGCCGTGCCGACGCCGCCCGCTTCGTCCCTGCCCGGTTGGGCGTGTCACAGGACGAAACACATGAATGCGGTTCCCTCCCAGCTCCTCGAGCAGGCCGACAAGTTGTCGGCCGACGTCGTCCGCCCGATTCCGGGCTCGCGCAAGATCCATGTCGAGGGCTCGCGTCCCGACCTGCGCGTGCCGATGCGCGAGGTCGCTTTGCAGCGCACGCCGACGATGTTCGGGGGCGAGGACAACGCGCCGCTGGCGGTCTACGACACCTCCGGTCCGTACACCGATCCGGAGACGACGATCGACCTGGCCGCCGGACTGGCGCCGCTGCGCGCGGAGTGGGTCGCCGAGCGCGGCGACACCGAGGTGCTGGAGGGCCTGAGCTCGGAGTTCGGTCGTCGTCGCGAGCACGACCCCAAGCTGGACGCCGTGCGCTTCGGTAACCGGCGTCCGCCCCGCCGCGCGATCGCCGGCGCCAACGTGACCCAGATGCACTATGCCCGCCGCGGCATCGTGACCCCGGAGATGGAGTTCATCGCGATCCGCGAGAACCAGCGGATGGAGGCGATCCGCGAGGCGCATCTGCTGAACCAACATCCGGGCGAGAGCTTCGGCGCGAGCATCCAGAAGCTGATCACCCCCGAGTTCGTCCGCGACGAGGTCGCCCGCGGCCGCGCGATCATCCCCAACAACATCAACCACCCCGAGAGCGAGCCGATGATCATCGGCCGCAACTTCCTGACCAAGGTCAATGCCAACATCGGCAACTCGGCGGTGTCCTCGGGCATTGCCGAAGAGGTCGAGAAGCTGGTCTGGTCGATGCGCTGGGGCGCGGACACGGTGATGGACCTGTCGACCGGCAAGCACATCCACGAGACCCGCGAGTGGATCATCCGCAACTCGCCGGTGCCGATCGGCACGGTGCCGATCTACCAGGCGCTGGAGAAGGTCGACGGCCGCGCCGAGGAGCTCAACTGGGAAATCTTCCGCGACACCCTGATCGAACAGGCCGAGCAGGGCGTGGACTACTTCACCATCCATGCCGGCGTGCTGCTGCGCTATGTGCCGCTGACCGCCAAGCGGGTGACCGGCATCGTCTCGCGCGGCGGTTCGATCATGGCCAAGTGGTGCCTGGCGCACCATCGCGAGAGCTTCCTCTACGAACACTTCGAGGAGATCTGCGAGATCATGAAGGCCTACGACGTGGCCTTCTCGCTCGGCGACGGCCTGCGCCCGGGCAGCATCGCCGACGCCAACGACGCCGCCCAGTTCGGCGAGCTGGAGACCCTGGGCGAACTGACCAAGGTCGCCTGGAAGCATGACGTGCAGACCATGATCGAGGGCCCCGGCCACGTGCCGATGCAGTTGATCAAGGAGAACATGGACAAGCAGCTGCGCGAGTGCGGCGAGGCGCCGTTCTATACGCTCGGCCCGCTGACCACCGATATCGCGCCGGGCTACGACCACATCACCTCGGCGATCGGCGCGGCGATGATCGGCTGGTTCGGCACCGCGATGCTCTGCTACGTGACCCCGAAGGAACACCTGGGCCTGCCCAACAAGCACGATGTGCGCGAGGGCCTGATGGCCTACAAGATCGCCGCGCACGCGGCCGACCTGGCCAAGGGGCATCCCGGCGCGCAGGCGCGCGACAACGCGATGAGCAAGGCGCGCTTCGAGTTCCGCTGGGAGGACCAGTTCAACCTCGGCCTGGATCCGGAGCGTGCCCGCGAGTACCACGACGAGACCCTGCCCAAGGACGCCCACAAGGTCGCCCACTTCTGCTCGATGTGCGGTCCGCACTTCTGCTCGATGAAGATCACCCAGGACGTGCGCGACTACGCGGCCGAGCACGGCGTCGACGAGCAGGCGGCGCTGGCCGAGGGCATGGCCGAGAAGGCGGCCGAGTTCCGCGAGCAGGGCGCCGAGGTCTACCGCAAGGCTTGAGCGGGATGCGTCTGTCCGGGTCGCGGGGAGGCGATCCGGGCCGCGGAGCGGCCCGCTACCGGAGGTGGCGGGCCGACGGGGCAAAAAAAAGGCGCCTTTCGGCGCCAATGTTGAACCTCAGCATAATGAGACGTCGGCGAGAGAGGGCCTGGAGCCTGTACCCGCGCTGCGGGCCAGTGCCAACAAGCTAGAATTGACGGCCGCGGTGCGTTAGTCCGCACGCGCCAGGGTTGTTTGCCGGATCTGGTCAGTGGCTTGTCCGATCCATGGCAGGACCTTTTGGCACATGCCGGACCCGGCCACCCTGTTCAGTATTGCAGGTGAGATGTCTCCCCCCATCGAACCAACCTCGTTGCCGTCCGATCGGCTGCGCGTAGGCGATTGCGTCGTCGACGTGCCGCTGCGCGAAGTCAGCGCGCCCGACGCCAGGCGACCCCGCCGGATCACGCCCAAGGCGATGGGCGTGTTGCGGGTGCTGGTCGGACATGGCGGCCGTGTGGTCAGCCGTGACACGCTGCTGGCCGAGGTGTGGCCGGATACCCTGCCGACCGACGACGTCATCACCCAGGCGGTGACCCAGCTGCGCAAGGCCTTCGGCGAGAAGCGTGGCGATGCGCAGTACATCGAGACCATCGCCAAGACCGGTTACCGACTGCTGGCCCCGGTCGCCTGGCTGGATGCGGGCGCGGCGGCCGACGCCGACGGTGTCGACGGCGCGATCGCGGCCGGTGGGCCGCAGGCCACGGACACCGCCCGCGATGCTGTCGTCTCCGCGCCGGGCGACGGTCCGGTCCGCTGGTGGCTGCGTGAGCGGGTGCTGGTCAGCCTGGTCGCGGCGGTGATGGCGGTCGCGCTGGTCGCGTTCCTGTTGATGCGGGCGCCGGCCGCGCCGCCGGGGGAGGACGCGGCGACGGTGGTCGCCGCCTCGCCGGACCGCCCGTACCGCCTGCTGACCTCGGCGCCCGGCTTCGAACTGTCGCCGACGCTGTCGCCGGATGCGTCGATGGTCGCGTATGCCGCGACCCTGCCCGAGCGCCGCGGCACGGTGATCATGATGCAGACGACCAACTCGTCGCAGCCGCGCCAGATCAGCTTCCCCGAAAGCGGCGTGTCCGATCGGCTGCCCTCGTGGTCGCCGGACGGGCGCGAGATCGCCTGGATCCGCTACGGCCCCGGCCGCGCCTGCGAGGTGCTGGTGATGGCCGCGAGCGGCGGCGGTGGCGAGCGCAGCGTCGCCAGTTGCAACGGCGACGATCTGCTCAGCTTCGATTGGGCGCCGGACGGCCGCGCGCTGGTGTTCGGCAGCATGGGCAGCGACAGCGACGCCACCGGCCTGCGCCTGCTCGACCTGCAGAGCGGCCGCTGGAGCGAGCTGCGCTACCCCAGTCGCGGCACCGCGCTGGACCATGCACCGCGTTACTCGCCGGACGGCCGCTGGGTCGGCTTCGTGCGCAACCCGCAGCTGGGCGATCTGTGGCGGATCCCGGCCGAGGGCGGCAGGCCCGAGCGTCTTACCGACATCGGCGGCGAGTTCCGTGGCTGGGACTGGCTGCCCGACGGCAGCGGGATCGTGTTCGCGCGGCGTATCGACAGCGAGACCCGGCTCTATCGGCTCGACCTGGCCAGCCGCCGGATCAGCGACCTGGGCCTGGACGATGCCCAGGCTCCGGCCGTCGCCGAGCGCGCGGGGGTGCTCGCGTTCGTGCGCCGGCGGCCGCAGTTCGGCCTGTTCCGGGTCAATCGCAGCGAAGCCTCCGGGCCGGTGCGGCGCGAGCACCTGTTCGCCTCCTCCGGGCGCGATACGATGCCGTCGCTGGCGCCGGACGGGCGGCAACTGGTGTTCAGCTCGGATCGTTCCGGGCACTTCCACCTGTGGTGGACCGACCTGGAGAATCCGCGCAGCCTGCGCCAGCTCGAGGACGTGCATCCGGATACGCACAGCCGTCCGGAGTGGTCGCCCGACAGTCGCCGGATGCTGGTGGTCGGGCATGACGACGACGGCCGCAAGGGCGTGTTCGAGGTCGTCGCCGCCAGTGGCCAGGTCAGCTTCCTGCCGATGCCCGGCCCGCGCTTCCGGACCCTGCAGGCGATGTACACGCCGTCGCCCGACCGGATCCTGATGACCGTGCGCGACCCCGACGACCGGCTCTGCCTGGCGTTGCTGGACCGCAGCCAGGCGCCGTGGAAGGTGTTGGGCAAGATCGAGGACGTCTCGCACGCGCGGGTCGACAGCGCCAATCAGCGGGTGTTGTTCACGCGGTTGTCGGCGGACGGACTGTGGCAGGCGGACCTGTCGCTGGCGCAGGACAGCATCCGGATGGTCGACCGGGACAAGCCGACCCGCTGGCGCTATCAGACCTGGGCGGTCGCCGAGGACGGCAGCATCGACTATCTGGAACCGCGCGCGGATTGTCTGAGCAGCCTGCGGCCGATCGGTGTGCCGGACGGGGATGCGTCCACGCCGGCGACGGGCCGCTGCCTGAATCCCGACCGGCTCAGCGCGACCACCTCGTTCAGCAGTTCCTCGCGCCTGGACGCGGTGTTCAGCGCGCAGGCGATCGACGACGGCACCGACATCGGCCTCATGGGGATCGATTCGGCGCCTTCGGAGGCGCCGCGGGTCGAGGTCCCGGGTTGGATCAAGTGATTGATTCCAAAAAATAAAATGCTTTCGGAATTCCTTCGGCACAGGCTCCCGACAGAATTCGCATAGTTCTACGCCTTTTGTCAGGCGGATCGCGCCCGATTCGGGCAAATCCATTGCTCATTCTCTGCAAGCGAGGTGAGCCAATGGAGCAAGTGCTTTGGGCCGACCGTGGCCAGTCCGTGCAATCTGAAGCCCCCGAGGGCGCCGCCAGCAGCTGCGTCGGCGTGTCGCGACTGGGCAGCGCGCAGTTGGCCGGCAACCAGTTCTCGATCTGGATCCAGCTGCGTGGCAGCTCGTGGGTCGAGGCCAAGGAGGGCAAGTTCCGGCTGCGTCGCGGCCGTTGGATCGCGTTCGAGAAGGATTCCCGCCCCAACGTCCAGGCCGACCACCACGGCCTGTGCATCGGCCTGAGCCTGTCGGCCGAGGCGCTGCAGGCGATCATCCGCTTCACCGACTGTGGGCTGTACGCCGGTCGCGGCCAGATCTCGCTGCGCGATGCGCGCACCGCGCTGCGTCTGTGGCGCGAGGTCGGCGCGCGCGCCACCGCCAACGACGGCATCGACATGGCCACGCTGCGGCCGATGCTGTTGCAGCTGGTCGGCTTCCAGCGCGACATCGCCGCCCGCGTCGCCCGCTGCCCGGGACGCTCGCGCGTACGCAAGCGTCAGGTGTTCAGTCGCCTGCAGCGCGCGCACCTGTATCTGGAAGGCAACTGCGACCGTGTCGTGCGCATCAGCGAGCTGGCCGAGCTGACCAGCTTCTCCAGCTGGTATTTCTCCAAGACCTTCCACGGTCTCTACGACGAGAGCCCGCAGGCCGCCGCCGCGCGCATGCGCCTGGAGCAGGCGGCCGAGCTGCTGGCCGGCACCGAGATGATGGTGGGCGAGGTCGCCGCCGCCTGCGGCTTCGACAACTGCTGCAGCTTCGCGCGCGCGTTCCGCGCACGCTACGGAATGTCCGCCAGCCGCTACCGCGCCGATGCCGCGCAGACCGATTCGGCAAAGTCTCCCGTCGTTGCCGGCAAAGCAAGCTTGCGGACCGGAACGTAACGTGACTGGGCGTTTTAACACGCCCATAACGATATTTTTGGAGAGAGATAGATGAACCACTTGCGTTCCGCGATGCGCGTCGGCCTGCTGCCGGCCAGCATTGCCCTCGCGCTGACCCCGGTCATCGCCGGTGCCCAGGAAGCCGACACCGGCGCCGAGGCCACCACGCTCGACCGCATCGAAGTGACCGGTTCGCGCATCCGTCAGGTCGATATGGAGACCGCGGCGCCGGTGCTGTCGATCAGCCGTGAGGACATCGAGCAGCAGGGCTTCAACTCCGTTGCCGACATCCTGCAGAACATCTCGGCCGTCGGTTCTCCGGCGATCAGCCGCACCTCGCCGCTGTCCTCGGGCGAGTCGGTCGGTGGCCAGTACATCGATCTGCGCAACCTCGGTGCCAACCGCACCCTGATCCTGGTCAACGGCAAGCGCCTTGGCATCACCAACGACGGCCTCCAGGACGTCGCCTCGATCCCGGCCGCGATGGTCGAGCGCATCGAAGTGCTGAAGGATGGCGCCTCGACCATCTACGGCTCCGACGCGGTCGCTGGCGTGATCAACATCATCACCCGCAAGAACTTCGAAGGCGCCGAAGCCAACGCCTACATCAGCCAGTACGACCAGGGCGACGGCACCCGCGAGCAGTACTCCTTCATCCTCGGCCAGACCGGCGACCGTGGTTCGGTGACCTTCGGCGTCGAGTACACCAAGGAAGACCCGGTGTGGGCGCGCGACCGCTGGTTCGCACGCGACCGCTTCCCGACCGGCGAGAAGTCCGCTGCGCGTCCGGGCGGCCTGTCCTCGATCAGCCAGTACGGCACGCTGTTCGATGCCAACGGCGACCGCTGGACCCTGATCCGCGACGGCCAGAACCGCGACGCCAGCGACTTCAGCAACTACCGTCCGTACGATCCGGCCCTGGACAGCACCAACCCGGCGCTGGCCTCGACCGTGTACTCCGGCGTCGAGCGCCGTTCGCTGTTCGCCAGCGGCAGCTACGACATCACCGACAACGTCCGTTTCGAAACCGACATCCTGTACACCGATCGCGACTCGTTCGCGCAGAACGCCGGTTATCCGTTCCGTTCCAACGCGTTCGGCATCTCGATGTCGGCCGACAGCGTGTACAACCCGCTCCCGGGCGAGGAAGTCACCTTCTGGCGCCGTGGCTGGGAAGTGCCGCGTGAGGTCAAGAACAGCCTGACCACCTACCGCTTCTCCGGTGCGTTCATCGGTTCGTTCGAGATCGGCGACAAGTTCTGGGATTGGGACGCTGGCTATCTGTACAACCAGAACGAAGGCAAGCAGATCAGCACCGGCAACCTGAGCCTGACGGCGGTGGAAGCCGCGGTCGGCCCGTCGTTCATCAACGCCGATGGCGTGGCCCAGTGCGGCACCGCGGCCAACCCGATCCCGCTGGGCTTCGGTCCGGGCGCGTGCACCCCGTGGAACCCGCTGGTTCCCGATGGCGTGACCGGCCAGGGCGGCCTGGCTGACAAGGCCGTGCAGGATTACCTGTACCTGCCGGGCCAGGCGCTGTCGGAGACCACCACCAAGGTCTACTACGCCAACATGAGCGGCTCGCTGTTCAGCCTGCCCGCCGGCGACGTCGGCCTGGCGGTCGGCTACGAGCACCGTTCGGAGAGCGGCTACTTCTCGCCGGACGCGCTGGCCCAGACCGGCACCTCGACCGATCTGGCCGCCGGCCCGACCGGTGGCCGCTACGCGCTGGACGAGGTCTACGCCGAGCTGCTGGTGCCGATCCTGTCCGACATGGCCTTCGCGAAGGAGCTGAGCGTCACCCTCGCAAGCCGCTACTCGGACTACGACACCTTCGGCGACACCGTCAACAGCAAGTTCGGTTTCACCTGGAAGCCGATCGACTCGCTGCTGGTCCGCGGTACCTGGTCCGAGGGCTTCCGCGCTCCGACCATCGCCGATCTGTACGGCGGCAGCTCGCAGAGCTTCGAGTACTACACCGATCCCTGCGACACCCTGTTCGGTTCGGTCGGCGGCAGCGCCCGCTGCCTGCAGGACGTCCCGGTCGATTACCGCCAGCCGGCCAGCGATCCGGACGGCCTCGCCGACGGCCCGGACACCCAGACGCCGGTCCCGTTCGTTTCCGGCGCCAACCCGTTCCTGCAGCCGGAAACCTCCGAGTCCAAGACCCTGGGCGTGGTGTGGAGCCCCGACTTCGTCGAAGGCCTGAACCTGTCGCTGGACTGGTGGAACATCCGCATCGACAACACCATCGTCCCCGACAGCCCGACCGACATCCTGGACGACTGCTACGTCCGCGGTATCGAGTCGCGCTGCGACAACCTGGGCCCCGATGCGTTCGTGCGTGATCCGGTCACCGGCCAGATCAGCACCCTGCTGTACGCGACCCGCAACGCCGGTTACCAGGAGGCCGAAGGCTACGACTTCGACCTGAGCTACCGGGTCGACACCGACTACGGCCGCTTCTCGCTCGCCTGGCTGACCACCTACGTCACCAAGAACGAGCTGAAGACCGACAACCTGGAAGGCGCTCCGCAGCAGCAGAATGGCTTCGGCGGCAACTTCCGGGTCCGCTCCAACGCCAATCTCACCTGGGAGAAGGGCGACTGGGGGGTCACCTGGGGCGTGCGCTACTACTCCGGCGTGAAGGAAGAGTGCTACTTCGACGACCGTTGCAGCCTGCCGGACTACTCGGCTCCGGACACCCAGGGCAACATCGTTCCGAAGAACGAGCTGGGCTCCACTGCTTTCCACGACCTGCAGGTCCGCTGGAACGCACCGTGGAACGCCTCGGTCGCGGTCGGCGCCAACAATGTGTTCGATCACTTCGCGGCTCCGAACTACGACCAGCCGAACTCCGGCTACTCGTACTACGGCGGCTTCGACATCGGTCGCATGCTGTACCTGAAGTACCAGCAGCGCTTCTGATCGAGGCACCGCTGAGCAACACCTACGGCCCCGCAAGGGGCCGTAGTTTTTGCGGCGGTGGGAGCGGAGCGGTCCAGCCGGTAGCATGGGACGGTCCCGCCAACCCGGTCGTCGCCATGAAACTGCAGGTCCCCTTCATCCAGCTGCCGCTGTGCTTCGATGCCGCCGCGCTCGCGGACGAGGTCGAGGCGCTGGGCGAGGCCCCGTGGCGGCCGCACCCGCAGGGTTTTCCGGGCAACTCGATGCTGCCGCTGGTCGCCGCCGACGGCGATCCCGCCAATGAGGCCTTTTCCGGCACCATGCGGCCGACGCCGGCGCTGCGGGCCTGTGGGTATCTGGGCCGGGTGATCGCCAGTCTGGGCGCGACGGTCGGCCGCTCGCGGTTGATGCGGCTGGCCGGCAATGCCGAGGTCACCCGCCACGTCGACCAGGGGTACTACTGGGCCGAGCGCGTGCGGGTGCACGTGCCGATCGTGACCCAGCCGACCGTGCGTTTCGAGTGCGGCGAGGCGGCGATCAACATGGCCGCCGGCGAATGCTGGATCTTCGACACCTGGCGCCAGCACCGGGTGCTCAACGACGCGACCGGCTCGCGGATCCACCTGGTGGTCGATACCGTCGGCGGCGACGGGTTCTGGGAGCTGGTCTCGCGCGGGCGCGCGCCGGGCCATCCGTCGCCCGCGCAGTGGCAGCCGCGGCGGCTGGGCGTCGATGCCGACGTGGCGGCGGAGATCGCCTGCGAGCAACACAATGTGCCGCGGGTGATGAGCCCGTGGGAGCTCAACGCGCTGTTCGCGATCCTGTTCGCCGACTCGGCGGCGGGGCCGGCGCTGGCCCAGGTCCAGCAGATCACCCTGCGCTTCATCCGCGCCTGGCGCGGGCTGTGGGCGCGTTTCGGCGATTCCGAGCCCGGACTGGACGCCTACCGGGCACGCTTGCAGCAGTATCTGGAGGAGGTGCGCGGCCCTGCCCAGGCGGTGCGGATGGCCAACCACCTGGACTGGTTCGGCGCGATGACGATGATGATCGGGCGGGTCGCGGTGGCCGCGTCCGAGCCGGTCGGCGCCGGCGCCGGCGCACAGCGGGCGATGGGCGACAACGCCTGAGAAGGAGGGACGAAAACGACGAAGGCCGCCCGGAGGCGGCCTTGTGCATGTCTGCGATCGACGCGCGCTGCCGGTATCAGAACTTCGGCTTGTCGGCCTCGGCGGTGTCGTTGTAGCGCTTGATCGCGTCGTTGAGGATCGCCTTGGCCTCGGTCGCGTTGCCCCAGCCCTCGAGCTTGACCCACTTGCCCTTCTCCAGGTCCTTGTAGTGCTCGAAGAAGTGGCCGATACGCTCCAGCCAGTGCTTGGAGACCTGGTCGATGTCCTCGATGTGGGCGTAGCCGCCGAAGATCTTGGCTTCGGGCACCGCCAGCAGCTTCTCGTCGCTGCCGGCCTCGTCGCTCATCTTCAGCACGCCGACCGGCCTGCAGCGGATCACCGAGCCCGGCACCAGCGGCAGCGGCAGGATCACCAGCACGTCGGCGGGGTCGCCGTCGCCGCAGACGGTGTGGGGCACGTAGCCGTAGTTGCACGGATAACGCATCGGCGTGGACAGGATGCGGTCGACGAAGATCGCGCCGGAGGCCTTGTCGACCTCGTACTTGACCGGTTCGGCGTCCTTGGGGATTTCGATGATGACGTTGATCTCGTCCGGCGGGTTCTTGCCGGTGGAGACGAGGTCCAGGCCCATGCTGATGCTCCGACTGCTGGGTCCGCCGCGACGGTGCCGGGGCGGAGGGTGAGGGAAGGCGGGCATTTTACGCGGGATGCTGTTGCGCTGCAGCAGGACGGGCCCGCGGCAACGAAAAGGGGCCCCGCAATCGCGGGGCCCCGGTGGTGAGGGCCTGTAGCGCGTGCCTGCGCGGCTACTTGCGCAGATGGCGATCGGCCCAGTCGTCGGCCAGGCGCCCGGCGGCGTCGCGGCCGCCCAGGCCGAATGCCAGCGCGATCGCGACCGCGACCGCCCCCAGCACCAGCCCGAACGCCAGGTTGACGATCTCGTCGGCGATGCCCATCGCGCGCAGCCCCATCGCCAGCACCAGGCCCAGGATCGCGACCCGTGCGATCCGCGACAGGCCGACGCTGTTGCCGGGGTTGGCGCGCTCGATCGCGGCGCTGGCGAGATTGGCGAGCCAGTAGCCGATCACGAAGATCGCCAGGCCCAGCAGCACGTTGGCGCCGAACTCGATGAAGGTCTCCAGCAGCTCGCGCACGCCGGTGAAGCCGACCCGGTGGGCGGCCTCGACGGTCGCGAACAGCATGATGAAGAACAACGCCACCCGGCCGCCCAGTTCGGACAGCGACAGCCGGCGCAGCTGGTCGGTACCGTCGGTCGCCGGTGCGTCGCTGCCCGCGGCCAGCGCATGACCGAAGCCCAACCGCTCGGGCAACTGGTCGAAGCCGAGGCTGGAGAGCAGGCGGGTGGCGAGGTCGGCGACGAAGCGGCCGACGAACCAGGCGATGATCAGGATCGCGGCGGCGGCGATGATGTGCGGCACCGCGGCCAGGAACATGTTCAGCATCTCGGTCAGCGGTCCGGAGATCGCCTCGATCCGCAGCGCGTCGAGCGCGGCGATCAGGGTCGGCACGATCACCAGGATGAACACCAGGGTGCCGCCGAGCTGGGACAGCTTGAGGTCGCGGGTCGCCTCGCTCTGCGCGCTGAAGCGGTCGACCCCGGTCGCCACCAGCAGGTTGCTGACCAGGCCGCGCACGGCCTTGGCGATGATCCAGCCGGCCAGGCCGATCATCGCGGCGGCGAACAGGTTCGGCAGCATCCCGACCAGCTCAGTGGTCATCGACGACAACGGCACCATCAGGCCTTCGATCTGCAGCGCGCCGACGATCGCCGGCAGGAACAGCAGCAGCACCAGCCAGTAGGCGACATTGCCCATGGTGTCGGAGAGCGGACGCATGTCGGCGCCCTCGGACAGCTTCTCATCGACCCGGGTCGCGCCCAGCGCCTTGTTGACCACGGTGCGCACCAGGGTCGCGACCAGCCAGCCGATCACGGCCAGGGCGATCGCCAGCAGCAGGCGCGGCAGGTACATCATCACCGTGTTGGCCAGGGTCGACAGCGGGCCGGACACGCCGTCCACGTGCAGTACCCCGAACATGCCGATCACCGCCAGCAGCAGGATCGCCCAGAACACCACCCGGCCGGCGATGCGTTCGAAATCGAGGGTGCTCTCGGTCTGTGCCGACAGCCGTTGATTGGTGCCGAGCTTGGCGAGCCCCTTGCGGGTCGCCGCGCTGGCGGCGAGGGCGACGATCCAGCCGAGCAGCAGGATGGCAAGCGCGCCGAGAATCGAAGGCAGGTACCCGCCAAGCGAGCTCTGCAATGAGGACAACCAGGACATCGAGCCCATGAAACTTCCCCCTTTAAAGTGTCGAGAAAGGTGGGGGAGAACTGCGTCACAGTTTCTCCGCTCACCAGACCACCATACCGGGCGGATGTAAACGATCCGTCTAGGTGAGGTTTCCGTCGCGAAGCGCCGGGCCGAAAGACAAGGACCCCGCCGTGGCGGGGTCCTTGCGGGAAGGTGCCGCCGCATCGGTCGGGCGGCACCGTGGTTGGCGTTGCGAAGCGCTACAGCAACGGCACCAGCAGCAGCGCCACGATGTTGATGATCTTGATCAGCGGATTGATCGCCGGACCGGCGGTGTCCTTGTAGGGATCGCCAACGGTGTCTCCGGTGACCGCGGCCTTGTGCGCCTCGCTGCCCTTGCCGCCGAAATTGCCGTCCTCGATGTACTTCTTGGCGTTGTCCCAGGCGCCGCCGCCGGTGGTCATCGAGATCGCCACGAACAGGCCGGTCACGATCGTGCCGATCAGCAGACCGCCCAGCGCCTTGGGCCCCAGCAGCAGGCCGACGACCACCGGAACCGCGACCGGCAGCAGCGACGGCACGATCATCTCCTTGATCGCCGACCTGGTCAGCATGTCGACCGCCTTGTCGTACTGCGGCTTGCCGGTGCCTTCCATGATCCCGGGGATCTCGCGGAACTGACGGCGCACTTCCTCGACCACCGCGCCGGCGGCGCGGCCGACCGCCTCCATCGCCATCGCCCCGAACAGGTACGGGATCAGGCCGCCGATCAGCAGGCCGATGATCACGTAGTGGTCGGACAGGTCGAAGGTGAACACCTCGCCCGGGTTGCTGGCCTGCAGGTTGTGGGTGTAGTCGGCGAACAGGACGAGGGCGGCGAGGGCGGCCGAACCGATCGCATAGCCCTTGGTCACCGCCTTGGTGGTGTTGCCGACCGCATCGAGCGGGTCGGTGATGTCGCGCACCTCCGACGGCAGCTCGGCCATCTCGGCGATGCCGCCGGCGTTGTCGGTGATTGGGCCATAGGCGTCGAGGGCGACGATCATGCCGGCCATCGACAGCATCGCGGTGGCGGCGATCGCGATGCCGTAGAGACCACCGAGCGCATGGCAGGCCCAGATCGCCGCGCACACCGCGATCACCGGCAGCGCGGTCGACTTCATCGATACGCCGAGGCCGGCGATGATGTTGGTGCCGTGGCCGGTGGTCGAGGCCTGGGCCACGTGCCGCACCGGACCGTACTCGGTGCCGGTGTAGTACTCGGTGATCCAGACGATCGCGCCGGTCAGGGCCAGGCCGATCAGGGCGCAGTAGTAGATGTTCATCGCCCCATGGCCGTTGTCGCCCATCAGCGCGGTGGTGATCGGATAGAACGCGATCGCGGCCAGCACCGCGGAGATGATCACGCCCTTGTACAGCGCGCCCATGATCGAGCCGCCCGCCTTCACCTTGACGAAGAAGGCGCCGATGATCGAGGCGATGATCGAGGCGCCGCCCAGGACCAGCGGATACAGCACGCCGGCGGCGCCGACCTCGCCGGCCATCAGGTGGCCCAGCAACATCGTCGCGATCACCGTCACCGCGTAGGTCTCGAACAGGTCGGCGGCCATGCCCGCGCAATCGCCGACGTTGTCGCCGACGTTGTCGGCGATCACCGCCGGATTGCGCGGGTCGTCCTCGGGGATTCCGGCCTCGACCTTGCCGACCAGGTCGGCGCCGACGTCCGCGCCCTTGGTGAAGATGCCGCCGCCGAGACGGGCGAAGATCGAGATCAGCGAGGAGCCGAACGCCAGGCCGACCAGCGCGTGCAGCGCCGGTTCGCCGTAGACGCCCATGCGACCGAGCAGGGCCCAGTAGCCGGCGACGCCGAGCAGGCCCAGGCCGACCACCAGCATGCCGGTGATCGCGCCGCCGCGGAAGGCGACGTCCATCGCCGGGCCCATGCCCTTGCGCGCGGCCTCGGCGGTGCGGACGTTGGCCTTCACCGACACGTTCATGCCGATGTAGCCGGCCGCGCCGGACAGGATCGCGCCGATCGCGAAGCCGATCGCGGTGGTCCAGCCCAGGGTGAAGCCGATCACCAGCAGCAGGATCACACCGGCGATGGCGATGGTCATGTATTGCCGGTTGAGATAGGCGCGCGCGCCTTCCTGGATCGCCGAGGCGATCTGCTGCATGCGTTCGTTGCCGGCGGGCTGCGCGCCGATCCAGCGCGCGGAGATGATCCCGTACAGGATCGCGATGACGGCGCAGGCCAGCGCCATGGTCAAACCGTACTGCTCCAACATGAACCCCTCCCCGGAGTGGACCTAAGTGGAATTTCGGATTTCGAACCTTCTTCTTGTGAGCGTTGCGGGAGCGCCTCACGGCGGCCGATGGGGGCAACGGTCCCGACTATCGCACAGGTCGAGGCGATTCCGCCTCGCCCCTGGCCGGGTTTCGTGCCGGCGATCGCGGGGCGCCCGCCGGAGACGGGGTGATCCGGCATTCAGCCGGGGCGTGCCAGCCTCCTGGCCCATGTCCTGGTCCATGTTCCACAGGAGTCCGCCGATGCGTTCCGTTCCGATCCTGATCCTGCTGCCGATGCTCGCCACCGCCGCGTCGGCGTTCGCCGCCGGACCGGCGCCGGAGATCGAGCGCCCGGTCGCTCCGCCGCAGGCGGTCGGCAGCGCGCACTCGCTGCGCACGATTCCCGAGGCCTGCGCCCGCCTGGAGGGGGCGTTCACCGGGGATGCGGCCGAGCCGTACCGGTTCGCGGCGGTCCGCACCCGCGCCAACTGCCAGCCGCGTGCGCGCTTCGTCGATGCCGCCAGGGCCGACCCGGGCGTTGCCAATGGCTGGATCCTCAACGATCTGATCCGGGTGCCCAGTGCGGCGTGCGCCGGGCAGCAGGCGGTGGTGCGGGTGTGGCGCAAGCCGGCCGCGGCTTCGCCGCCGGACCTCGATGCCCAGGGCCGCTCGCGGATCTATCTGCAGGATTCGAAGCAGACCGCCGGCGCGGCGAGGGACCGGGTCCCGATGTTCGCCGCGGAGATGACCGTCGAGGGCCGGGCCTGCGCCCAGGAATGAGATCGGCGCTGGCCGGTGCCCCGTTCGGGGGACCGGCCAGTTGAGGCTCGATGACTAGTCCCGAGCGACTTCGATCTCGCTGAGGAACACCCAGTTTCCACCAGTAGCCGCGCGCAGCTCGAAGTAGCGGCAACTGGCATTGAGCGGAGTCCGGTTGCCCAGTACGTACTCTTCTTCCTGCACGCTGTCCTGGGCCGCTGCCGTGAACGGCGCCGTCAGTGTGGCGACCTTGGTCATGCTCGAGGTGGTAGCGCCGCAGTACAGGTCGGCGGAAACCGGGCTGCGGATACCCCAGGCGGGGTAGGAGAGAGTGTGAACACCAATCCAGTCGATCGTCTTGGCACTGCCGAGGTCGACGCGCACGCGGGCCGTGCCCCCAGCTCCCGGAATTCCGATCCAGCTAGAGTCCTGGGGGTTCCGCGGATCGCCGGTGCGGCGGTCGAACAGTTCGTAGCCGGTGCTATCCGGGTAGGTCGGACTTGGCGCGGACAGCCAAGTGTAGTTCTGGTGGTTGAGTGAGATCAGCGAATGTGCGCCGCCGATTCCGTAAGTGCCGCGATAGGTGCCTCGCAACCGCGGCGCTTCCACGTAGCCGTTGGCTGGACCGACGAGCTCGGACATATGCCATTGATGCAGCCAGGAAACCCGCTTGCCCGCCGAGCGGGCGCTCCACAACTGCTGGTTGATGCGGCGTGCGGACGCAGCACGATACCCGCCGGTCAGCCCGGCGCTGTTGAACAGCGGGGTTCCATAGTTGAACACCTCGACGTCGGCCCACAGGGCCTCGGCCCCCAGCTTTGCCGCCAGCGCCTCGTAGTATTGTTCGGACGAGTAACCGGTACGCTCCCAGTGGAACAGCTTCGTACCCGGGATGGCGCCGATGCCGTCCTGCCAGGCCTGGATGTCGACGCCGGTGTAGCCGCGGAAGCTGGCGGCGGTATCGGCCAGGTTGGAGGGGGACGGCAGATTGGGCTGGTTCGGGAAGTACGGGGCGACGATCACCGGTTTGCCGGGTGCCAGAGTTTTCAGGGCGGAGGTGATCCGCTTGTAGTAGTTGTACTTGGACAGATCGGGAATGCCAGGCTCGTCCGGGATGTACCAGCCGGCAAATGCGGGATGGCTGCGGTATTGGTTCGCCAGTACCGCGATGTTGGCCCGCACATCCTCCTCGACTCCCCGGGTGTTGCCGCTTTCCCAGAACTTCGGACACTGCTGCGAACTCAGGGTCGTGCCGACGTAGACCTTCATTCCGCGCGACTGGGCCTCGTCGAGGATGTTGCCGAGCTTGCCCGGAAAGCCTTTGATCCACTCGAACTCGGTGGCGTAGTAGGTGCAGCCCTGTCCGGCGCGGGTGGCCCGGGTCTGGGCGATGATGATCGTGTCGTTGCCAAGCTCCTGAAGCTCGTCCAGGAAGGCAGGCAGTTGGCTGACCGGAATCAACTCGTTGGTGCCGCTGTAGCCGAAATACGTGAATGCGCCGGAGAGCGCTTTGGAGGTCTGCGCCTGCGCCGAAGGGAGGTTGGCGAGCGCGCCTACGAAGCTCAAGGACAGCATGAGTCCTTTCATGTGAGTGCTCCTGGTTGGGGGAACGTCGCTGGGCACGACGGGCGACGGATGCTATCGGTCCGGACGTTTGCGATAGGTGAGGAGGGACGGTGAGCCTGCGAAGAAGGCGGCTCGTGCCCGCTTGGCGACCGCGTTGGCGGAAAACGGGCATGTGTGGTTGCGATGTTTGCCTGGGCGAGGGCGAGGGCGAGGGCGGTGGCGGTGGCGGGTGGGCTCGCGGAGATTGAAAAGTGGAATTCTCCGCCCGGCATGGGCGGCGGCCGGGTCACGCCATTGGGTGAGTCTGGACTTGCCAAGGACTTCGTTGAAGGCAGTTGCGTCCTGCCGGTGCCCCATCGTGATCGAACCTTGGGCGTAGTTGGGTCCCGCATTCCTGTTACCGGGTGCTGGTGTCCGCCAGCTTCTTCCGCACCATCACGTTCTTCGGCGAGACGTACTTCGGCAGGCCGTCGCGGCCGTAGGGCGGCGGTGCCTCGCCGCGGATCAGCGGCTCCAGGTAGCGGCGCGCCGCAGGAGTGATGCCGTAGCCGTCGCGGCGGATGAAGCCGGCCGGCATCTTCTTCTCGCGGTTGGCGATCTTGTCCAGGGGGGCCGGCTCGATCTTCCAGCGGTACGGCGCATCCGAGGTCCGCACGATCACCGGCATCACCGCGTTCCGGCCTTGCAGCGCGTACTCGACCGCCTTGCGGCCGACCGCCTGGGCCTGGTCGAGGTCGGTCTTGCTGGCGAGGTGGCGGGCCGAACGCTGCAGGTAGTCGGGCAGGGTCCAGTGGACCTTGTAGCCCAGCCCGTCCTTGACCCGGCCGGCCAGGTACGAGGCGACGCCGCCGAGCTGGGTGTGGCCGAAGGAGTCCTGGCCGCCGCCGGCATCGGCGACGAAGCGCCCGTCGGCGGTCTGGATGCCCTCGCTGGCGACCACCACGCAGTAGCCGACGCGCTCGACGGTCTCGCGGACCCTGGCGAAGAAGTCGGCCTCCACGTACGGGCGTTCGGGGAACAGGATCAGGTGCGGGGCGGCATCGCGATCCGGGCCGGCGAGCCCGGCGGCCGCAGCCAGCCAGCCGGCATGGCGGCCCATCGCCTCGTAGACGAACACCTTGGTCGAGGTCTCGGCCATCGCCGCGACATCGAGCGCGGCCTCGCGGATCGAGACCGCGGTGTACTTGGCCGCGGAGCCGAAGCCGGGACAGCAGTCGGTCACCGCGAGGTCGTTGTCGACCGTCTTCGGCACACCGATGCAGGTCAGCGGGTAGTCGTACTCCGCCGCCAGCCGCGAGACCTTGAGCGCGGTGTCGGCGGAGTCGTTGCCGCCGTTGTAGAGGAAGTAGCGCACGTCGTGAGCGTGGAAGACCTCCAGCAGGCGCTCGTACTTCGCGCGGTCCTCCTCCAGCGACTTGAGCTTGACCCGGCAGGAGCCGAACGCGCCGCCGGGGGTGTGCGCCAGCGCCCGGATCGTGGCGATGCTCTCCTTCGAGGTGTCGATCAGCTCCTCGCGCAGGGCGCCGAGAATGCCGTTGCGCGCGGCCAGCACCCGGACCTGCCTGGCGCGGGCGGCCTGGATCACCGCCGAGGCGGTGGCATTGATGACGGCGGTGACGCCGCCGGACTGGGCGTAGAGCAGGGTTCCCTGGGCCATGTCGGCTCCCTCGCGGAGGTCTTGGATGGGGGTGGAGACGGTCCGATGGTCGATATTCGCGGACTTTGCCCGCAAATGGCGCCAGAATCCTGCCGGCGAGGGCCATGAACGGGCCATCGATAGGGTAAGCTGGACGCCGTTTCGCCCGTCGGGCCACGGCTGGCGCCAGTGTAGCGCCGCGGTGCCGGGACATGCGGGCCCGGTTTTCTTCTCTGTGGAGCGAAGTTGATGCGATTGGTACTTCTAGGCGCGCCGGGTTCCGGCAAGGGCACCCAGGCGGCCCGTCTCAAGGATCACCTGCAGGTGCCCCACATCTCCACCGGCGACCTGCTGCGGGCGGAAGTGGCGGCAGGCTCGAAGCTGGGACTGGAGGCCAAGGAAGTGATGGCCCGCGGCGAGCTGGTCAGCGATGCGATCCTGCTGGGCATGCTCGAGGACCGTTTCTCGCGTCCCGACACCGCCGGCGGCTTCATCCTAGACGGCTATCCGCGCAACCTGGCCCAGGCCGACGCGCTGGACGCGCTGCTGACCCGGATCGGCCAGCCGATGGATTTCGCGGTGCAGCTGGACGTCGCCACCGAGCTGCTGGTCGAGCGCATCGCCGGACGCGCCCAGGCCGAGGGTCGTGCCGACGACAATCCCGAGTCGGTGCGCAAGCGTCTGCATGTCTACGACACTTCGACCGCGCCGGTGATCGAGTTCTACCGCCAGCACGGCCAGCTGACCGTGGTCGACGGCGTCGGCTCGATGGACCAGGTGTTCACCCGCATCGTCGAGGCGATCGAGCCGGTCCGCGAGGTCGGTTGAGCCGACTGACCGCTCGCCGACGGGCGCAGCGACAGATGAGAACGCCCCGGCATGCCGGGGCGTTTTCGTTTGACCGGTCCGGTCGCCTCAAGGGGGGCGGCAGGGTCAGGGCATGGATGTTGCCGGTGCCACGGTCCGCGGTGACGTTCCTGGTTGTCCGCCTTGGTTGTGCGGCTTGGTTGTCCGGCCGCTGGCGAAGGCCATGGCGACACCGGGCATGACCCCGGACACGGCCTTCGGCGTTACCCTAGGACGCGCTCCACAGCATGTGCTCCATAGACTCAGGGAACCCTTCGCTTGAAACTTCACATCCTCGGCATCGCCGGTACCTTCATGGGCGGTGTCGCCGCCCTGGCGCGCGAACTCGGCCACGAAGTCGAGGGCAGCGACCAGGCGGTCTATCCGCCGATGTCGACCCAGCTCGAGCGGCTCGGCATCGCGTTGAAGCAGGGCTACCTGCCCCGGAACATCTCCGATGACTGCGACGAGATCGTGGTCGGCAACGCGTTGTCGCGCGGCAATGCGGCGGTCGAGCGGGTCCTCGACGACGGGCGCCGCTACACCTCCGGCGCGCAATGGCTCAGCGAACGGGTCCTGCCCGGTCGCGACACCCTCGCGGTCGCCGGCACCCACGGCAAGACCACCACCACCACCATCCTGACCTGGCTGCTGCAGGCGGCCGGGCGCGAACCGGGGTTCCTGATCGGCGGCGTCGCCGAGGACTTCGGCGTGTCGGCGCGGATCGGAAGCGGGCGCGAATTCGTGGTCGAGGCCGACGAGTACGACACCGCGTTCTTCGACAAGCGCAGCAAGTTCGTTCATTACCGCCCGCTGGTCGCGATCCTCAACAATCTCGAATACGACCACGCCGACATCTTTCCCGACGTGGCCGCGATCCAGCGCCAGTTCCACCATCTGGTGCGCACCGTGCCCGGCCGCGGCCGGCTGATCGTCAACGGCGAGGACCCGCGTCTGACCGAGGTGCTGGCGATGGGCTGCTGGACGCCGGTGGAGACCTTCGGCCTGGATGCCGGCGCACGGGCGGACGGACAGGCCGGATTCGACTGGAGCGCGCGACTGCTGGCCGAGGACGGCAGCCACTTCGTCGTCCTGCACCGGGGCGTGGACATCGGCGAGGTGCGCTGGCCGCTGCTGGGCCGGCACAACGTGATGAACGCCCTCGCCGCCCTGGCCGCCTGCGCCGCGGTCGGTGTCGAGTTGACGCGGGTGTTGCCGGCGCTGGCCGACTTCCGCAGCGTCAAGCGGCGCATGGAGCTGCTCGGCCGGGCGCGCGGGGTGACCGTATACGACGACTTCGCCCATCATCCGACCGCGATCCGGACCACCCTGGCCGGCCTGCGCGCGAAAGTCGGCGACGCGCGCATCGTGGTGGCGATGGAGCCGCGCAGCAACTCGATGCGCCTGGGCGCGCACGCCGAGGCGCTGGCGCCGTCGCTGGACGGCGCCGACACGGTGCTGTTCCTGCATCGCCCGGAGTTGGCCTGGGACGCCGGCAAGGTGGTGTCGGCGCTGCGCGGCGAAGGCGTCGCGGTGGCCGACGTGGATGCACTGATCGCCGGCCTGTGCGAGCGGGTGCGCGACGGCGACCATGTGGTGTTCATGTCCAACGGCGGCTTCGACGGCGCACCGCGACGTTTCCTGGAGGCACTGGACGAGGGCGCTGGCTGAGTACGCTGCGACGGCGATGGCCGGCCGGGGGCGCGACGCCCCCTGCTGGGCGGCGGCGCATGGCGTGTCCTCTCGCCGCCTTGACACCGATGCGTACACTGGTCGCGATGCCGGAGCCGACCACGCCCATCGAGACGATCGGACTGTTCCCCCTGCACGCGGTGCTGCTGCCGGGGGCCGCGCTGGGCCTGCGCGTGTTCGAGCCGCGCTACCTGGACCTGGTCCGCGACTGCAGCCGGACCGGCCGCGGCTTCGGCGTCTGCATGATCCTGGAGGGTGAGGAGGCCGGCACCGTGACCTCGGCGGCCGCCTACGGCACCGAGGCGGCGATCGAGGACTTCGGCACCGGCGACGACGGCCTGCTGACCCTGCGGGTGCGCGGGCGGCGCCGCTTCCACGTGCACCGGGTGCGGGTCCGCGACAACGGCCTGCAGGTGGCCGAGATCAGCTGGTGCGGGGCCGACGCGGTCGAGCCGCTGCGGCCCGAGCACGGCCTGTTGGCGACCTTGTTGCACGAAGTGATCGAGAAGTTCGGCGGCGAGCACGCCAGCGCCCCGAACGAGCGTTTCGACGATGCCGCCTGGGTCGGCTGGCGGCTGGCCGAGATGCTGCCGCTGCACGACACCCAGCGCCAGGCCCTGCTGCAGATCGAAGACCCCCACGAGCGCCTGCAACAGGTCCTGTCGCTGCTGCCCTGAGCCCGCCGGGAGCCACCGGCGCGGACTACCGCGTCGTGGAGCGGGTGCGCAGCCGCAGCACCGGCTGCCCGGTGTCCGGATGCGGCTGCTCGATCGGCGCGAAGTCCGACAGTGCATCGCGTACCCGGTCGAAGGCCTCGCCGTCGTCCGGCTCCGGTCGCCACAGCGCGGCGGCGTCGAGCGGACGCGCCAGGTGCAGCCGCTGGGTCGAGCCCAGCCACAGCGGGCTGCCGTCGTCGAGCGCGACCGGCGCCGGCCACAGCCGCAACGCGTACAGGCGTTCGCCACCGTCCGCGCCCGGCGGCGCATCGTGCAGCATCAGCAGCGTCTCCGCGCGCGCGTCCAGGGTCGCCGCCAGCACCGGCTGGCGGATGGCGGGGATGTCGTCGTCGAGCAGGCCGATCGTCGCGGTCCAGTCCGCCTGCGGCTGCACCCGCCAGCCCTCGGCCTCCAGCGCCGCCTGCAGCGGCGCCAGCGGTCCGGCCACCTGCATGTCGAGCAACCAGCGCCGGCGCGCGTCGCTCTCGTCGCGACGACCGGGAAGCTCGCCCCAGCCGTCGTTCCACCAGCGCTCGGCCTCGACGATCCGCAGCGGTGCGGCGGCCTCGAACTTGGCCAGCAGGCCGTCCGCCGCCCGCGGTGCGTGCCACAGCGCGGCGGCGAGGAAGCTGCCGTAGAACATCCACGCCAACGGTCGCATCCAGAACGAGCGGGCGACGTGGCTGCGGTAGGCCAGGCCGAGCGCGAGCAGCCACAGGATCCCGAACAGGCTGCCGCCGATCAGGTCGCTGAGCCAGTGCGCGCCCAGGTACAGGCGGGCGAAGCCGATCAGGGCGGTGGCGATGCCGGCGACCAGGTACGGCCAGACCCGCTTGCGCCCGGGCAGCTCGCGCGCGATCAGCACCGCGAAGAAGCCGAACACGACCGTGGTCATGGTCACCGCCACCGAAGGAAAACCGAATCCGGCCGGCGCGGTCGGCGGGCGCGGCATGTCGATCGCGGTTTCCAGCAGCGCGGTCAGCACCAGTCCGAACACGATCGCCGCGATCCAGTGCGCGGCGGCCATCCAGCGCCGCCGCCACAGCAGGTAGACCAGGGTGACCGCCGACGCGGTACCCAGCACCGCGGTATCGCCGAGGCTGGCCAGTCCCGCCATCAGGCGGTCGGCGAGCGGATTGCGCAGGCTCCACATCAACGCATGGATGGCCTGGTCCACCGCCAGCGGTCCGCCGCTGGCGAGCAGGGTCGCCAGCAGGGTGAACCAGGCCCAGCTGATCGCCAGCAGGCACACCGCCAGCATCACCAGCGACGGCGATTCGGGGCGGTTGGGGTCGACCAGGGCCGCCGCGTAGCGCCCCAGGCGCGGGTGCTTGCGGGTCCAGGACAGGCCGCGGGCGAGCAGGTTGTCGGCATGGGCCGCGAACCAGCGCCAGGTGTACAGCACCGCCGCCCAGACCAGCGCCAGCACCGCCAGCAGGGTGCCCAGCACGATCGCCAGGCGGTCGGCGACCGCGGCCACCGCCTCGTAGGAGGCGCCCAGTATCCAGCCGGGGGCGAGGAACAGGCCCGCCCAGCCGATCGAGGCGAGCAGGCTCGGCACCAGGTAGCGCGGGAGCGGCATCCGCAGCATGCCCGCGATCGCCGGCACGAACGGCCGCACCGCGCCGACGAAACGCGCGATCACGATGCTCATCGCGCCGCGCCGCCGGAACATCAGCTCGCCCCGGTCCAGCCATTGCGGATAGCGCGAGAACGGCCAGGTCTGCCGCAGCTGCGGGCCCCAGACCCGGCCGACCCAGTAGCTCACCGCGTCGCCGAGGAAGGCGCCGGCGGCCGCGGCGGCCAACGCATAGGGGCCGTTGATGTGGCCCAGTCCGACCAGCGCGCCGACCGCGAACAGCAGCGGCAGCGCCGGTACGAAGATGCCGAGAATGACCAGCGCGTCGCAGAAGGCGATCAGGAAGATCAACGCGCCCGCCGCGATGGGGTGTGCCGCGATCCAGGCGGTCGCGCTTTCGATCCAGGCCGAGTCCATCGACAGATTATGAGGGACGCGCCATGCATTGGCGTAGGTCATTGGTGCGGATGTGGCCGCATTCGCGTTCCGGCGGCACCCGGCAATCCCCGCGAGCGCCCGAGGGGCTTAGACTCTGGGCATGTCCTCCGACGCGATCCCCTCCGAAGTTTCCGCGCTGAAGGCCGACAGTTTCGGCCGCATCGCCCTGATGCGCGACGCGCATGGGCTGTTCGTCCGCCGCGATCTGGCCCATGTGCCGCTGTGGCTGCGGCTGCCGGCCTGGTGGCTGGCCCGGCGCGAGGCCCGCGGCCTGCAGGCGGTGGTCGGGCTGGAGGCGGTGCCGCAGCTGTTGCGCTGGGACGGGCGCCGGCTCGACCGCAGCTACATGGACGGCGCGGCGATGTACCAGCGCCCGCCACGCGGCGACCTGGCCTACTTCCGCCAGGCGCGGCGGCGGTTGCAGTCCCTGCACCGGCGTGGCGTCGCCCACAACGACCTGGCCAAGGAGGCCAACTGGCTGGTGCTGGCCGACGGCAGTCCCGGCATCATCGACTTCCAGCTGGCGGTGCGCGGCAATCCGCGTTCGCGCTGGATGCGCCTGCTCGCGCGCGAAGATCTGCGCCACCTGCTCAAGCACAAGCGCACCTACTGTCCCGACGCGCTGACCCCGGTCGAGCGGCGCGTGCTCAAGCGCCACTCCTGGGTCCGCGAAGCCTGGTTCGCGACCGGCAAGCCGGTTTACCGCTTCGTGACCCGGCGCCTGCTCAAATGGGAGGACAACGAAGGGCAGGGGCCCAAGCCGTGAGCCGGCGCCCCGTTCGCCGTGGTCCGCCGTTCACCCGCCGCTCCATCTCCATTCCCCATCGATAGACGACCGCCATGTCCCTTTCCGGCAAGACCCTGTTCATCACCGGCGCCTCGCGCGGCATCGGTCGCGCGATCGCCCTGCGCGCCGCCCGCGACGGTGCCAACGTCGCGATCGTCGCCAAATCGGGCGTCCCCAACCCCAAGCTGCCCGGCACCATCCACAGCGTGGCCGCCGAGGTCGAAGCCGCCGGCGGCCGCGCGCTGCCGATCCAGTGCGACATCCGCGAGGAGGACCAGGTCCGCGCCGCGGTGGCGGCGACCGTCGACGCCTTCGGCGGTGTCGACATCCTGGTCAACAACGCCAGCGCGATCTGGCTGCGCGGCGCGCTGGACACGCCGATGAAGCGCTACGACCTGATGCAGGAGGTCAACGCGCGCGGCACCTTCCTGTGCACCCAGGCCTGTCTGCCTCATCTGCGCGAGGCCGCCAATCCGCACGTGCTGACGCTGTCGCCACCGCCCAGCCTCGACCCGAAGTGGTGGGGCCCGCACGTGGCCTACACCTACGCCAAGATGGGCATGAGCCTGCTGACCATCGGCCTGGCCGCCGAGTTCGGTCCCCAGGGCATCGCGATCAATGCGCTGTGGCCGCGCACGGTGATCGCCACCGACGCGATCCGGATGATCCCGGGGGTCGAGGCCGAGGCCTGCCGACGCCCGGAGATCATGGGCGATGCCGCGCACGCGGTATTGTCGCGCCCGGCGGCAGGCTTCTTCGGCCAGTTCCTGATCGACGACGAGGTGCTGGGCGAGGCCGGTGTGACCGACTTCGACGCCTACGCGGTCGCGCCGGGGCGGCCGCTGCTGCCCGACCTGTTCCTGTGACGCCGGTCGCCGCCGCAACCGTTCCCCCACGACATCGGACGACACGATGAAATATCTGCACGCGATGGTCCGCGTCCGCGACCTCGACGCCTCCCTGAAATTCTTCCGCGACGGCCTGGGCCTGCGTGAGACCCGGCGCAAGGACGTGCCGCAGGGCCGCTTCACCCTGGTCTACCTCGGCGCCCCGGAGAACCCCGAGAGCGAGGTCGAGCTGACCTGGAACTACGACGACGAGGACTACGGCAGCGCCCGCAATTTCGGCCACCTCGCCTTCGCGGTCGACGACATCTACGCGCTGTGCGCCCACCTGCAGGGCATGGGCGTCACCATCAACCGCCCGCCCCGCGACGGCCACATGGCGTTCGTGCGCTCGCCCGACGGCATCTCGATCGAACTGCTGCAGAAGGGCGAACCGCTGGCGCCGGCCGAGCCGTGGGCGTCGATGGCCAACACCGGGAGTTGGTGAGGCGCGCGGCGCTGGAACAGGGCACTGCCCGGCGCGGCGCGCCGGGCGTTCGCCAAGGCCGCGCGGCAGTGCCGCGATAAGGCATTGCCCGGCCCGGCGTCGCACGCCGGGCGTTCGATCGGGCGCGAACCGGTGGTTCGCAAGCCGCCCTCTCTCACCCCGGCCCGGCGCAGCGCGCCGGGCGTTCGCCGAAGGCGCGAACCAGTGGTTCGCAGGCGCCTTCGGCTCACCCCATGGCCGCGGGGAGGGGGTGGCCGCAGTGGCGACAGTGCAGGGCGTCGGGGTCGTGGCCTTCCAGTCCGCATTCGGGGCAGCCGCGCGCATCGTGATGGCCGGCCGCACCGGAGGCTTCGCGCAGGCTGCTGGCCAGCTCGGCGGTGTAGATGCCGGTCGGTACCGCGATCACGCTGTAGCCGATCAGGATCAGGATCGAGGCAAAGAACCGGCCCAGTACCGTTTCCGGCGAGATGTCGCCGTAGCCGACCGTCGCCATCGTCACGATCGCCCAGTACATGCCGGTCGGAATGCTGGTGAAGCCGTGCTGCGGGCCCTCGATCAGGTACATCAGCGCGCCGAAGATCACCACCACGGTCATGATCGCGCACAGGAACACGAAGATCTTGCGGCGGCTGCGCCACAGCGCCTTGATCAGGATGCCGCCCTCCTCGACGTACTGGGTCAGCTTGAGGATGCGGAACAGCCGCAAAATGCGCAGGATCCGCACCACCAGCAGGCTCTGGCTGCCCGGCAGCAGCAGCGACAGGTAGGTCGGCAGGATCGACAGCAGGTCGATCAGGCCCCACACGCTCAGCGCGTAGCGCAACGGCCGCCGCACCACCATCAGGCGCAGCGCGTACTCGGCGGTGAACAGCAGGGTGAACGCCCACTCGACCACGTACAGCGATTCGGAGAAGCGCTGGTGGATGTGCGGGACGCTGTCGAACATGATCACCAGCACGCTGGTGAAAATCGCGAATACCAGGATCAGGTCGAAGTTCCGCGACGGCGGGGTGTCGTGGCGGTAGATGATGTCGAACCACGTCCGTCGCCAGCCGGTCTCGGTGGCGGGGTTCAGTTGCGGGGCGAATAACAGGCGCATCGGTCTCCTCCGGTCGTCCCGATTGTGACGCATCTTGCCGTGCCGCATCCCGTGACCGGCCTCGCGCCGCATCCGCCCGTGGATCGGCGAGAATGCGCATTCCCTCCTTTGGCATCACGCCCATGTCCGCTCCCAACGACGTCCTTTGCGCCCTCGCCGACGACTACTACGTGCCGGTCTACCGCCCGCGCAGGATCGTCCTGGAGCGCGGCCGGGGCTCGCGCATCTTCGATATCGGAGGCCGCGAGTACGTCGACTTCGGCGGCGGCATCGCGGTCAATGCGCTCGGCCATGCCCATCCGGCCCTGGTCGAGGCGCTGACCGCCCAGGCGCAGCGGTTGTGGCACACCAGCAACGTGTTCGTCAGCGAGCCGCCGTTGCGCCTGGCGCAGGAGCTGGTCGAGGCCAGCGGCTTCGCCCGCCGGGTGTTCCTGTGCAATTCCGGCGCCGAGGCCAACGAGGCGGCGATCAAGCTGGCGCGGCGCTGGGCGACCGCGCAGGGCCGTGAGCCGGAGCGGCGGGTGATCCTGAGCTTCCGCGGCAGCTTCCATGGCCGCACCCTGGCGACCGTCACCGCGACCGCGCAACCGAAGTACCAGGAGGGTTTCGAGCCGCTGCCCGGCGGTTTCCGTTACAGCGATTTCAACGACCTCGATGCGGCCGAGGCGGCGATGGCGGCCGGCGATGTCTGCGCGGTGCTGGTCGAGCCGGTGCAGGGCGAGGGCGGGGTGATGCCGGCCACGGAGGACTTCCTGCAGGGGCTGCGCGCGCTGTGCGATCGCCACGGCGCGCTGCTGATGCTCGACGAGATCCAGTGCGGCATGGGGCGCACCGGGCGCCTGTTCGCCTGCGAGGGCTACGCGGTGGTGCCGGATGTGGTCACCCTGGCCAAGGCGCTGGGCGGCGGCATGCCGATCGGAGCGATGCTGGCCGGTCCGAAGGCCAGCGAAACCCTGCAGTTCGGCGCCCACGGCACCACCTTCGGCGGCAACCCGATGGCCGCGGCGGTCGCCCGCGTGGTCCTGCGCGAACTGTCCTCGGCGGCGCTGCGGGCCAACGTGGAGCGGCAGGCGGCGGCGATCCGCGCTGCGCTGGCGCGGGTCGACGCGGAGTTCGGGCTGTTCGCGGAGGTGCGCGGTCGTGGGCTGATGATCGGTGCCCAGCTGCGGCCGCGGCATGCCGGCAAGGCGGCCGAGATCCTCGACCGCTGCGTCGACCATGGCCTGCTGATGCTGCAGGCGGGTCCGGACGTGCTGCGTTTCGTGCCGGCGCTGAACATCGACGATGTCGACGTCGCCGACGGCATGGCGCGCTTGCAGGCCGCGTTGCGCGATTTCGTCGCCGGCTGATCCGGCAACCGCTTTCCCGCACTCGTACCGGTAGGAGCGGCGTACGCCGCGATGAAGCTGTCCCATGAAGGCCCGATCGCGGCCTACCCCGCTCCTACCGGCGTCCCGCCAACCGCCCCCAACGAAAAGGCCGCGCGATGCGCGGCCTCTCCGTGTCTCGATGCAGGCGGTCAAGGCCTGCGGGTGGGGGCCTCTTCGTCGCGACCGCCCATCGCTATCTCAAGCATCGGCGGCGCAGGTTGCGAGAGCGCCTCTGCAGGAGCGGCGTACGCCGCGACATGGCGGCGGCTCGCCTCGTATGTCCTGCCTCAGCGCCCCGCCTGGGCGACCTCGGCGAACGCCGAGCGCGCGGCCAGTATGGTGTGCGCGATCTCGGTATCGCCGTGCGCGTCGGACATGAAGCCGGCCTCGAACGCCGACGGCGCCAGGTAGACGCCGCGCTCGAGCATCGCGTGGAAGAAGCGCTTGAAGCGCGCGCCGTCCGAAGCCTTGGCGTCCTCGAAGGTCTCGACCGGGCCCTCGCGGAAATACAGCCCGAACATGCCCGGTGCACGGGTGGTGTGGAAGGCGACGCCGGCCTCGCGCGCGGCCGCTTCCAGTCCGTCGCACAGCTGGTGGGTGCGGCGCTCCAGCGCATCGTGGAAGCCCGGCGCCTGGATCAGTTCCAGGGTCGCCAGTCCCGCCGCCATCGCGACCGGATTGCCGCTGAGCGTGCCGGCCTGGTAGATCGGGCCGCTCGGCGCGACCTGCGACATCAGCTCGCGGCGCCCGCCGTAGGCGCCGACCGGCATGCCGCCGCCGATGATCTTGCCGAAGGTGCTCAGGTCCGGAGTGACGCCGTAACGCTGCTGCGCGCCGCCCAGCGCGACCCGGAACCCGGTCATCACCTCGTCGAATATCAGCACCACGCCGTGCTTGGTGCACAGCTCGCGCAGGTGCTGCAGATAGCCCTCGCGCGGCAGGATGCAGTTGGCGTTGCCGACGATCGGTTCGATGATCAGGCCGGCGATCTGGTCGCCGACCTCCTCGAACAGCCGGGTCGCGGCGTCGAAGTCGTTGTACGGAATCGTCATGGTCAGGTCGGCCAGCGCATCCGGCACGCCCGGCGAATTCGGCAGCCCCAGGGTCATCACCCCGCTGCCGGCCTTGACCAGGAAGCTGTCGCCGTGGCCGTGGTAGCAGCCCTCGAACTTGACGATGCGGCTGCGCCCGGTCGCGCCGCGGGCGACGCGGATCGCCGACAGCGTCGCCTCGGTGCCGGAGTTGACCATGCGCACCATCTCGCAGCTGGGCACGATCCGGGTGATCACCTCGGCGATGTCGACCTCCAGCGCGTTGGGCACGCCGAAGCTCAGGCCGTTGCGCATCGTGCCCTCGACCGCCGCCAGCACCTCCGGGTGGGCATGGCCGGCAATCATCGGCCCCCACGAACCGACGTAGTCGATGTAACGGTTGCCGTCGACGTCGAACAGATAGGCGCCCTCGGCGCGCTTGGCGAAGAACGGTTCGCCGCCGACCGACTGGAACGCGCGTACCGGAGAGTTGACGCCGCCCGGAATCAGGCTCTGGGCGCGGGTGAACAGATCGTGGGAGCGTTCGTGGTTCATGGCGTGGGGATGTCTGTGGAAGTGAGGGGATGCGTTCAGTCGAAGCAGGCGCGGTAGGCGCGCACCGCGGCGGCCGGATCCGGCGCATCGAACACGCCGCTGATCACCGCGACCAGGTCGGCGCCGGCGGAGACTATCGGGCGAGCATTGTCCGGGGTGATGCCGCCGATCGCCACCCGCGGCACGCCCAGCCCGGCCGTCGCGGCCAGCAGCGCCGGAGCCGCCCGGCGCGCATTGGGCTTGGTCGGCGAGGGGAAGAATGCGCCGAACGCGATGTACGACGCGCCGGCGGCGACCGCGGCACGTGCGAGGCCGGCATCGTCGTAGCAGGACGCACCGATCAGGGCGTCGCGTCCCAGCGCCTCGCGGGCGCGGGCGATGTCGCCGTCGTCCTCGCCCAGATGGGCGCCGTCGGCGCCGATCCGCGCGGCCAGTTGCCAGTCGTCGTTGACGATCAACGGCACCCCATGCGCGCGGCAGGCCTGCAGCAATGCGCTGGCCTGGGCGTGCCGGAGCGCGGCGGACGCGGTCTTGTTCCGGTACTGCAGCCAGGCGATGCCGGCATCGAGCACCACCACGACGCGCCGCAACAACGGTTCGGTGTCGGCGCTGTCGGGTGTGATCGCGTAGACACCGCGGTGCGGTGCGGCGACGGATGGATTCATGGCTCGGCTTCCTCATCGCCGCATCCGTGTGACAATGCGGCCCTATCGGTCACTCATTATCCGCCCATGTCCGTTTCCGACGTCATCGCGCCGTACCGCACCTGGATGTGCGTTGTCTGTGGCTTCATCTACGACGAGGCTGAAGGTCTGCCGGAGGAAGGCATCGAGCCCGGCACGCGCTGGGAAGACGTGCCGGACACCTGGACCTGTCCCGACTGCGGCGTCACCAAGGACGACTTCGAGATGATGCAGGTCTGAACCGGCGCGGGCTGTCGCCTGGACCTGCTCAGTCGTCGCTGTTGGGCTCGATCGCGGGGCCGAACTGCATCGTCGCGCCATCCTCCAGCTGCAGTCGCGCGGCCTCGCCGGCGTTGAGTTCGAGCACGTAGCGCGCCGGGGCACTGCTGGGATAGGGCGGACAGCCATTGCCCAGCGAGCACGGCGGCACGTCGCGCTGCTGCGACACCAGACGGCGGGCGCTGTCGAAATAGAGGATGTCGAGCGGAATCCGCGTGTTCTTCATCCAGTACGACTGCATCTGCTCGTGGTCGTGGATGAACAGCATCCCGTGGCCGGCCTCCATCCGGTCGCGGAACATCAGTCCACGGGCGCGCTCGGCATCATCGTCGGCGATCTCGACCTGGTAGCGCGTGCCGCCGACTTCCACCCACCGGCCGCCCTCCGACGCGCATCCGGGCAGGGCCAGGCCGGCGGCCAGCATGGCGACCAGGAATACCGGGCCGGAAAACGAGGGGAAACGGCGATAAGCAGGGGCTCGCGGGGACATGCTGGGGATCCTGAATGCGCGGCGCCCGACCATCGGTTACCGCTGCGACGACGTCAAGATATGCCGTTGTGGCGACGATTGTCGTCGACCCCCTTCCCAAAGTCGGATTGGATGTGCACAATGCGCGCCCCGCCGAGGTGCAGGATTGATTGGCGGGGCGTGTTGGAGGCGGTTTTCAGCGGGTGGTTGACGGTCTGGAAAGTTGCTGTAAGATGCGCGGCCCGCTGGCGGGAAGCGAGAGCTGAACGGCGGAGGGGCGGCAGGAAAAAGGGCTTCGAAAGGTGTTGACGGCCCCGAAAACTGCTGTATGATGAGCGGCTCCC
>NZ_VICD02000248.1 GCF_006546735.2 Marilutibacter maris
TTACTTGATGATCTTGGCGACGACGCCGGCGCCGACGGTGCGGCCGCCTTCGCGGATCGCGAAGCGCAGGCCTTCGTCCATCGCGACCGGGTTGATCAGCTGGACGTCCATCTTCACGTTGTCGCCCGGCATCACCATCTCGGTGCCTTCCGGCAGCGTCACCGCACCGGTGATGTCGGTGGTGCGGAAGTAGAACTGCGGACGGTAGCCCTTGAAGAACGGGGTGTGACGGCCGCCCTCGTCCTTCGACAGCACGTACACCTCGGCCTCGAAGTCGGTGTGCGGGGTGATCGAACCCGGCTTGGCCAGCACCTGGCCACGCTCGACCTCGTCACGCTTGGTGCCGCGCAGCAGCAGACCCGCGTTGTCGCCCGCCTGACCCTGGTCCAGCAGCTTGCGGAACATCTCCACACCCGTGACCGTGGTCTTGGTGGTCGGACGGATACCGACGATCTCGATTTCGTCGCCCACCTTGATGATGCCGCGCTCGATACGGCCGGTCACCACGGTGCCGCGACCCGAGATCGAGAACACGTCCTCGACCGGCATCAGGAAGCTCTTGTCGACGTCGCGCTCCGGCTCCGGAATGTAGCTGTCCAGCGCGTCCACCAGCGCCAGGATCGCCGGCACACCGATCTCCGACTGGTCGCCTTCCAGCGCCTTCAGCGCCGAACCCTTGATGATCGGGGTGTCGTCGCCCGGGAAGTCGTACTTGCTCAGCAGCTCGCGCACTTCCATCTCGACCAGCTCGAGCAGCTCGGCGTCGTCGACCATGTCGGCCTTGTTCAGGAACACCACGATGTACGGCACGCCGACCTGACGCGCCAGCAGGATGTGCTCGCGGGTCTGCGGCATCGGGCCGTCAGCAGCCGAGCACACCAGGATCGCGCCGTCCATCTGCGCCGCACCCGTGATCATGTTCTTCACGTAGTCGGCGTGGCCCGGGCAATCCACGTGGGCGTAGTGACGGGTCGGGCTTTCGTACTCGACGTGCGCGGTCGAGATCGTGATGCCGCGCGCCTTCTCTTCCGGCGCCGCGTCGATCGAATCGTACGCCTTGAACTCGCCACCGAAACGCTCGGCGCCCACCTTCGTCAGCGCTGCCGTCAGCGTGGTCTTGCCGTGGTCAACGTGGCCGATCGTGCCGACGTTCACGTGCGGCTTGGTGCGCTCGAA
>NZ_VICD02000249.1 GCF_006546735.2 Marilutibacter maris
GCGCCTGCCCGCCCTGGCCGTCGAACACGCGCAGCTCCAGGGCCCGGCGGCCCTCCGGGCCTTCGAACACCGCCGAGCGCGCGCCCAGCTCGACCAGGCGCCAGGCCGGATGCGACTCCGGAGCGGCGTCGAGCCTGACCCGGACCGATTCGCTGCCGTCGGCCGGCTGCAGGATCGCCATTTTCAGCCTGGGAGTGATCAACACGCTGGTCAGTTGGTAGTCGAAAGCGCTGTCGTCGGCTTGCTCGTCCTCTCCCTGCAACGAGAACGGCTTGGGTTTGCGGTCGTTGCTGAACAGAGGACGGGCACCGATCTCGGCGTACTGCGCCAACGGCCCGAGGGTGCCCGCGCCCTCGTCCTGGGCCACGGTCGGCAGCGGCTCCAGCAGCCCCTCGCTCATCGCCAGCGGCTCGACCTTGCCGCCCATGCCGGCGAACGCCAGCAGCAGCACCAGCACCGCCCAGCCGGCGACCGCGGCCAGCAGCCAGCTGCGCGGACCGATGTTCTCAACCCGCATCGCGCACCTCCGCGCCGGCCGGCGGCAGGTAGCCGTACATGTCGAAGCTCACGTCGAGACCGCCATCGCTGCTGCTGCGGCCGGTCCCCGGCGCGAAGTACATGCGCTGGGCGAGGATGTTGAGGTTGCCGACGAACAATCGCGGCGAGCCGCTTTCCAATGCATGCAGCACCGCGGCGGTTTCCGGGCTGCCGCACTTGAGACGGACCTGCACGGTGACCCGCGTATAGGGCTCGCGGTTGTTGGGCTCCAGCGGCGAACGGTTGACGATGCTGCAGCTGCGGTTGCCGGGACTGGCCTCGGCCACCACCGCCTCCAGCCGCTGGATCAGCGCGGCGGTGGCCAGTTCGGCATTGGCCTCGGACATGAATCCGGGGCGGTTGGCCTGCCGTTCCTGCAACTGCGCCATCCGCTGCTCCACCGCCGGCGCCTGTCCGATCTGGCTGCGCAGGCGCAGCTCGCGCTCCTGCAGGGTCGCGATGCGCTCGTCCAGCTCGCTCATCGGCACCGTCCACCACGGGTGCACCAGCACCCCGTAGGCCAGCACCAGCAACCCCAGCAGCAATGCCAGCGCCAGCCAGCGATCGCGCTTACTCGGCGTCATCGTCGCCCTCCTCCGCGCTCGCGTCGGCATTGTCGCCAGCGGCCGCGGGCGGCGCGGCGGCGGCCGGACGCGCCGGTGCCGCTG
>NZ_VICD02000250.1 GCF_006546735.2 Marilutibacter maris
AGGTCGAGCAGGTAGGCATGGGCCGCGTGCAGGTCCGCCGTCGTCGCCGGGTCGAACACCCCGGCCTCTCGGACGGCATCGATCAGTCCCGGCGTATGCCGTGGTTCCAGCAGTGCCGGGTGCTCCAGGCCATGCCGCAGCACCATCGCCTGCAGCAGGAATTCCAGGTCGACCAGGCCGCCCTCGCCCTGCTTGAGGTCGAAGGAGGCCGCATCGCTGCGATCCAGCTCGGCGCGCATCCGTCGCCGCATCGTGACCACATCGTCGGCGAGCCGGTCCGGGTCGCACGCGCGCGACAGGGTCTGCGCGCGCACCCGCTCGAAATCGTCGCCCAGGCCGGCGCCGCCGGCGACCATCCGCGCCCGCACCAGCGCCTGGTGCTCCCAGGTCCAGGCACGCTCGCGCTGGTATTCCGAATAGCTGGCCAGGCTCGACACCAGCAGCCCCTGGGCACCGTCCGGGCGCAGCCGCACGTCGACATCGAACAGGCGCCCGGCGGCGGTGACCGCACCGAGCAGGGCGACAATCTTCTGCGCCAGCCGCGAGAACCAGCGCGAGGCCTCGATCGGGCGGGCGCCGTCCGAGGGCGCATCCGGGTCGGCGTCGTACAGGAACACCAGGTCCAGGTCGGAGCCGAAACCCAGCTCCTCGCCGCCGAGGCTGCCGTAGCCGAGCACCACGAAGCGCGCGCCGTGCACCTCGCCGTGATTGCCGGCGACCTCCTGCCAGGCCAGCGCGAGTACCCGCGCGACCACCCCGTCGGCCAGCCAGGCCAACTGGCGGGCGCTGGCCTCGGCGCCCTGGCGGCCGTCGCGGAACGCCATCGCGATGCGGAAGCTCAGCGCCTGGCGCACTTCGTTCAGCGCCTGCAGCACGGTCTCGGCATCGCCGCCGCCGGGCACGCCGGCGCAGGCGTCGAACAGCTCGGTGCGGCCCGGCAGCGGCCCCGACACCCGCGCGTCGAGCAACTCGTCCAGCAGCAGCGGATGCAACGCCAGGCGCTCGGCCAGCAGCGCGCTTTGCGAGACCACTTCGACCATGCGCGCCAGCGCCGCCGGCTGCTCGTCGAGCAGGGCCAGGTAGGCGCTGCGGCGCAGGATGTTGTGCAGCATCGTCAGCAAGCGGCGCAGCGCGAGCATCGGATGACTGGCCTGGGCAGCGCCCTGCAGCAGCGCCGGCAGGACCCGGTCCAGGCGCGCCCGCGCCCGGTCCGACAATGCCGCCACCGCCGGGCTGCGGGCGAGGTCGCGCAACAGGCCATCGGCCTCTTCGGCGTCGGAGGACGCATCGGTGAAACCGGCCTCGACCAGGGTGTCGGCCGCGCCGGCGTCGGGCAGCGCGCGCCAGTACAGCGCCAGCGCATCCGGCGCCGCCTGGCTGCGGCGCGGCGCCAGCAACGCGGCGAACTCGGCGCCGACCACCTCGCGGCGGCGGTCCAGCGCCTCGCGCAGCGTGTCCCAGCCGTCGAAATCCAGCCCGCCGGCGATGCGATCGCGGGCGAGCGGGTCCTCCGGCAGCGCATGGGTCTGGGCATCGGCCAGCATCTGCAGGCGGTTCTCCAGCCGACGCAGGAACAGGTAGGCCTCCTCCAGCGCCTCGGCGGCGGCGGCCTCCATCTGCCGCGCCTGCACCAGCGCGTGCAGGGTCGGCAGCAGGGCGCGGCCGCGCAACGCCGGCTCGCGGCCACCGCGGATCAGTTGCAGCGCCTGGACCAGGAACTCGATCTCGCGGATGCCGCCGGGCCCGCGCTTGATGTCGTCGGCCAGCTCCTTGCGCGCGACCTCGGCGGCGATCGCCGCCTTCATCGTGCGCAGGCCGTCGAGCGCGCCGAAATCCAGATAGCGGCGGTAGATGAACGGCCGCAGCGCGACCAGGAAGCGCTCGCCGGCCTCGATGTCGCCGGCCACCGGACGCGCCTTCTGCCAGGCATAGCGTTCCCAGTCGCGGCCCTCGTGCTGGAAGTACTGCTCCATCGCCGAGAACGACCAGGCGACCCGGCCGGCGCTGCCGTAGGGCCGCAGGCGCAGGTCGACCCGATGGCAGAAGCCGTCGCCGGTGACCTCGTCGAGCAGGCGTGCCAACTGCTGGCCGAGCCGGGCGTACCAGGTCTCCGCCGCCAGCGGGCGCTCGCCGTCGCTGGCCTGCGGATCGGCGACCCCGTCCAGGTCGTAGCCGTACACGAGGTCGACGTCGGAACTGAAGTTCAGTTCGCCGCCGCCGAGCTTGCCCAGGCCGAACACCACCAGCCGCCGCGGCCGTCCGCTGTCGTCGCGGAACATGCCGTGGCGGCCGGCGAACTCCAGCTCCAGCGCGTCCAGCGCGACCCGCAGGCAGTCCTCGGCCAGGCCGGTGGTGCCGGCGAGGGTCGCGGCGACGTCGTCGAGGCCGAGCACGTCGCGCCACACCAGGCGGGTCGACTCGGCGGCGCGGTGACGGCGCAACAGCGCGCCCCAGTCGCCGC
>NZ_VICD02000251.1 GCF_006546735.2 Marilutibacter maris
ATCACTACAACTGGCACCGCCCGCACGCCAGTTTGGGCCACAAGCCACCCATCAGCCGGCTGCCGCTGAACAACGTACTGGGTTTACACACCTAGGCCTTGTAGCCGTTGGTGATCGGATAGCGGCGCTCGCGGCTGAACGCGCGCCGCGAGACCTTCGGTCCGGGCGCGGACTGATGCCGCTTCCACTCGCTGATCCGCACCAGCCGCAGCACCTTGTCGACGGTCGCCGCGTCGTAGCCGGCCGAGACGATGTCGTCGCGCGACTGCTCCTGGTCGACGTAGCGCAGCAGGATCGCGTCCAGCACGTCGTACGGCGGCAGCGAATCCTGGTCCTTCTGGTCGGCGCGCAGCTCGGCCGACGGCGGCCGGTCGATCACCTCCTGCGGAATCACCATGCCACCATGCGGCGCACTGCCGCCGACGGTGTTGCGCCAGCGCGCCAACGCGTAGACCTCGGTCTTGTAGAGGTCCTTGATCGGCGCGTAGCCGCCGCACATGTCGCCATAGATGGTCGCGTAGCCGACCGCGTACTCGCTCTTGTTGCCGGTGGTCAGCAACAGCCCGCCGAACTTGTTGCTCAGCGCCATCAGCAGCGCGCCACGGGTGCGCGACTGCAGGTTCTCCTCGGTGGTGTCGACCGCCACCCCTTCGAACGTCTCCGCCAGTGCGTCCAGAAAGCCCTGGAACGGCTTCTCGATCGGCAGCGTCATCAGCTTCACCCCGAGCGAGGCGCACTGCACCTGGGCCAGGTCGTTGGACAGGTCGGCGGTGTAGCGCGAGGGCATCCGCACCGCGGTGACGTTCTCGGCCCCCAGCGCGTCGACCGCGATCGCCAGCACGATCGACGAGTCGATGCCGCCGGACAGCCCCAGCCAGACCTTGCCGAAGCCATTCTTGCGGCAGTAGTCCTGCACCCCCCGTACCACCGCGCGCCAGGCCAGCGCGTCGCGACTCTCGTCGCCGTCGTCCATCCACTGCACCGGCATGAAGCTGCGCTGCTCGCGGTCGAAGTCGACCACCAGCCACTGGTCGGTGAACGCCGCCGCCGCCGGGTGCACGCTGCCGTCGGCATCGGCGACCACCGAGGCGCCGTCGAACATCAGCGCGTCCTGGCCGCCGACCACGTTGAGGTAGGCCACGCCGACGCCGGGACCGTGCGCGCGGCTCTCGCGGATGCGGCGGCCGATCAGGGCGTCGCGATCGGCGTGCTTGTCGCGCTCGAACGGCGAGGCATTGGGCACCAGCATCAGCTCGGCGCCGGCGGCGACGGCCTCGGCGACCGGCTCGGCGAACCACAGGTCCTCGCAGATCACCACCCCGACCCGCACGCCTTCGACCTCGAACACGCAGGCCTCGCCGTCGGGATCGACGGTGAAGTAGCGGCGCTCGTCGAATACCGCGTAGTTGGGCAGTTCGCGCTTGCGGTAGGTGTGGGTGACGCGACCGTCGCACAGCACGCTGGCGGCGTTGTAGACCACGCTGCCGGCGGCCTGCGGCCAGCCGACCACCGCGGTGATGCCGCTGACCTGGGCGGCGATCGACTCCAGCGCGTCGTGGCAATCGACCAGGAATCCCGGTCGCATCAGCAGATCTTCCGGCGGATAGCCGCTCAGCGCCAGCTCGGGAAACAGCACCACCTGGGCGCCGTACTCGTCGCGCGCCTCGTTGATCATCGCCAGGATGCGGGTGGCGTTGTCGCGGACCGCGCCGACCGGGAAGTCGAACTGGGCCATGGCGATGCGTAGGGTCTGGGTCATGTCGATCTTCAGGGGATTGTGGTGGCGTAGCCCGCTTCGCGCTGCGCGCGGATCGCCCATACGTGGACGGTATCAAGAAGGGGGTCGTAGTCGTACAGCGCCAGGTAACCGCGCGAGTCGCGGCCGATCACCAGTTCCCGAAGCCTGCCCCTGCAGGGGCGTCCGATCAGCGGGTTGTCGACCAGTGCATCGAGCCCTCGATAGATGGATGCGAGCCTCGCCTCCACATCGCCAGCCTCGTGCTCAAGCAGGTGTCCGTGGATGCGCAGGAGGTCCTCGACGACCCGCTCGGCCAGAACCAGGCTGGTCACGCCTCAGCGCCCGACCTTCCTGGCCGCAGGACGCGCCGGGCCCTCGCCCCGGGCAAGGCGCACCATGAACTCCCGCATCTCCTCCCACGGCACCGCCAGGCCGGTGCGTTCGAATTCTTCCCTGCGCCGCTGCGCCTCGGCGATGAACTCGTTGCGCCGCTCCTGGGCTTCGGTGCGCGCGGCGATCGCTTCCAACATGAAGTTGTGCGCGGTAGTGCCCGCCTCTTCGGCCGCCTTGGTGATGCGGGCCTTGAGTTCCTCGGGAAGCCGGATCGTGGTGGTCGACATGCCGCTGCTCCGCAGTTGGACACCGCCAATGTAGCACAAAAGTGCTACTCCCCATCGAGCACGAAAAAGGCCGCCCGGAGGCGGCCTTTCGCGATTCCCGAACGCCGTGGCTTACTTCGCCAGGCGCTTGGCGATCGCCGCGCCGAGATCGCCCGGCGACTTCACCGTGGTGACGCCGGCCTTCTCCATCGCCGCGAACTTGCCCTCGGCGGTGCCCGAACCGCCCGAGGCGATCGCGCCGGCGTGACCCATGCGCTTGCCCTTCGGGGCGCTGGCGCCGGCGATGAAACCGACCACCGGCTTGGTCACGTGCTTGGCGATGTACTCGGCCGCTTCTTCCTCGGCCGAACCGCCGATCTCGCCGACCATGATGATGCCCTCGGTCTGCGGGTCGTCCTGGAACAGCTTCAGCGCGTCGATGAAGTTGGTGCCGTTGATCGGGTCGCCGCCGATGCCGATGCAGGTCGACTGGCCGAGGCCGACGTCGGTGGTCTGCTTGACCGCTTCGTAGGTCAGCGTGCCCGAACGCGAGACGATGCCGATCTTGCCCGGCTGGTGGATGTGGCCCGGCATGATGCCGATCTTGCACTCGCCCGGGGTGATCACGCCGGGGCAGTTCGGGCCGACCAGGACGACGTCGTCGTGGCCCTTGAGCACGTTCTTGACCCGCAGCATGTCGAGCACCGGGATGCCCTCGGTGATGCAGACGATCACCTTGATGCCGGCCGCGGCGGCCTCGAGGATCGCGTCGGCCGCGAACGGCGGCGGCACGTAGATGACCGAGGCGTTGGCGCCGGTGGCCTTGACCGACTCGGCGACGGTGTTGAAGACCGGCAGGCCGAGGTGCTCGGTGCCACCCTTGCCCGGAGTGACGCCGCCGACGACCTGGGTGCCGTAGTCAAGCATCTGCTGGGCGTGGAAGGTGCCCTGCGAGCCGGTGAAGCCCTGCACGATCACCTTGGTGTTGCGATTGATAAGTACGGACATTCTGGTAGTCCCTGGAAACTTGTTGTTGACTGGCTTCGGATGCTTCGGACATCGGCTCGCCGATGTCCTCCGGGGCGGCCTCCGGATCCCCCAACCCCGCGCCCTGCGCGGGGTCGCTCCCTTGGCTCAAGGGGGCTGGAGGAACCGCATGGCGCCCGCAGCGATCCTCAGGCGGCGACGGCGGCGACGGCCTTCTTGGCGCCGTCGTTGATGTCGTCGGCGGGAGTGATCGCCAGGCCGGAGTTCTTCAGCAGGTCCTTGCCGGCCTCGACGTTGGTGCCTTCCAGGCGCACGATCACCGGGACCTTGACGTCGACTTCCTTGACCGCGGCGATGATGCCCTCGGCGATCATGTCGCAGCGGACGATGCCGCCGAAGATGTTGACGAAGATCGCCTTGACCTTGTCGCTGGACAGGATCAGCTTGAACGCCTCGGTCACGCGCTCCTTGGTGGCGCCGCCGCCGACGTCGAGGAAGTTCGCCGGCTCGCCGCCGTTGAGCTTGATCACGTCCATGGTCGCCATCGCCAGGCCGGCGCCGTTGACCATGCAGCCGATGTTGCCGTCCATGGTGACGTAGTTGAGGTCGTGCTGGCTGGCCAGCACCTCGGTCTCGTCCTCCTGGCGGATGTCGCGCATCGCGGCCAGGTCCTTGTGGCGGAAGGTCGCGTTGTCGTCGCTGTTGATCTTGCCGTCGAGGACGGCCAGGTCGCCGTTGGTGAGGATGGCCAGCGGGTTCAGTTCGACCAGGGCCAGGTCCTTCTCGTTGAACAGCCGGTACAGGCCCAGCATGATCTTGCTCAGCTGGCCGACCTGCTTGGCGTTCAGGCCCATCGCGAAGCCCAGCTCGCGGCACTGGTACGGCTGCAGGCCCTCGACGTAGTTCACATTGAGCGTGTGGATGGCCTCGGGCTTCTCGGCCGCGACCTGCTCGATGTCCATGCCGCCCTCGGCGGACGCGATGAAGGTGATCGACTGGGTGTCGCGGTCGACCAGCACCGACAGGTACAGCTCGTTGGCGATGTCGGTGCCTTCGGAGATCAGCACCGTGTCGATCGGCAGTTCGACGCCGGCGGTCTGGTAGGTCGCCATCTTGGTGCCGAGCATCGCCTTGGCGTACTCGCGGACCTCGTCGAAGTTCTTGGCCAGCTTGACGCCGCCGGCCTTGCCGCGGCCACCGGCGTGGATCTGCGCCTTGACCACCCACAAGTCGCCCGGGATTTCCTTGGCGGCCGCGACGGCCTCGTCCGGGGTGCGGGCTACGCGCCCGGTCGGCACTGCGATGCCGTAGTCGGCAAAGAGCTGCTTTGCCTGGTATTCGTGAAAGTTCATGCGTCACCGAGGGGAGTTGAACAGACGTCCCACGCGG
>NZ_VICD02000252.1 GCF_006546735.2 Marilutibacter maris
CCCGGTGTTCCTGCCGCGGCCGCTGCGCTGCGTGCCGGCCCTGCCCCGCAACGAGACCGGCAAGCTGCCGCGGGCCGCGCTGCTGGCCCTGCTGCGAAACTGAACGGGACCCGCGCGGCGCAGACATCTTCGTCACACCGCCCTGCCCAGAGTGGGCCGCGATCCCGCGCCGGGTAGCCGGCCGGGCTCGAGACGACACCCTTTATCCCGGGAGGCATCGGATGAATTTCATCATCATGTTGATCGTGGGTGGCATCGCGGGCTGGCTCGCCAGCATGGTCATGAAGACCAACGCACAGCAAGGCATCATCCTGAACATCGTGGTCGGCATCATCGGCGGGTTCCTTGGCGGCTACCTGCTGCCGATCCTCGGTCTGCAGCTCACCGGCTGGACCGGTTATCTGATCACCGCGCTGATTGGCGCGATCGTGCTGCTGGCGATCGTCAATCTGTTCCGGCGCGGCAAGATGCGCTGACCGCCCTGCGCCGCGATCCGCGAAGGCCTGGCAATGCCGGGCCTTTTTCGTGGGCGCGGGAAGTTCCGTGCAATCAAGATCCGTGCAATCAAGATCCGTGCAATCAAGATCCGTGCAATCAAGTTCCGTGCGGTCAGGATCCGCGCGGTCCAGACGTGCGCCAGCCGCGGCTCAATCCAGGTAGCCGGGCAACGCCGGCAGCGTCTGGAAGTCCTCGCGCGAGTGCTGGATCAGCACCCGCGCGCCGAGCCGGGCGACGATCCGCTCGATCCGGTCGATCGACGCCAGGGTGTCGGCGCGGTCGACGTTGAACACCGGCATCCGGCGCTCGGCCCGGTTGTCGCGGGTGTGGTACAGATCGCCGGAGAGCAGCACCGGTCCGCTGCGCGGCAGCCTGACCAGCAGCACCTGGTGGCCCGGGGTGTGCCCGGGCGCGGACAGGATCTGCACCGAGCCGTCGCCGAACACGTCGTGGTCGCGTTCGATCGTCACCGTGCCCGCGCGCAACGCGCCTTCCGACAGCGCCGGATGGGTGCGCTCCGGCGCCGGGGTCCGCCGCAGCCAGTCCAGCTCGGCGCGATTGACGATCCAGGTCGCGCGGGTCAGCGCCGGGGCGTTGCCGAGGTGGTCGGCGTGGCCGTGCGAGAACGCGAAATAGTCGACCCCATCGAAGTCCAGCCCGATCGAGGCCAGTTGCGAGGCCAGGGTGACCGGCACCGTCATCGTCACGTCCGAACCGAGTATCCGTGCCCGGCGGCCGTCGCGCATCGCCGCCAGGCGGTCGCCCAGCCCGGCGTCCCACAGCAGCACGCCACGCGGGTGCCGGATCAGGAAGCAGGACGCCTGCATCGTGCGCGAATGGCCGTCGTATTCGAAGGTGTCGGAGAACTGGCCCAGGTCCTCGAACGCCAGGCGACCGCAGTCGAGCGCATACAGGCGCAGATCGGCGGGCGGCCCGGCCGCGGCGGGCAGAGAACATGCGAGCAACAGTGCGAGCAGGGTCTTCTTCATGACGTCCTCGTCGGTTCGGGTCGTGGCGGGGGCAAGGGGTAGCGCACGCCGCCGGGCACCCGGTGCACGCACCAGGCCACCGCGACCAGGGCCAGGCTGCCGAGCGCGACCGGGAACAGCAGGAAGCTCCAGTCCGGACGCGCGAGCAGCACCAGCAGCGGGTCGGCGCCGGCCGGCGGATGGGTGACGCGCAGACCGGCCATCGCCGCGATCGCCAGCATCGCCGCCAGCGGCATCGCCCAGACCGCGTCCGGCAGCCACTGCGCGACCGCCAGGCCGATCGCGGTCGACAGCAGATGCCCGCCGATCACGTTGGCCGGCTGCGACAACGGACTGGCCGGCAGCGAGAACAGCAACACGCAGGAGGCGCCGAACGGCGCCATCAGCCACGGCTGTCCGGACAGCCGCGCCAGCGCCAGCAACAACCCGATCGCGACGCCGCCACCGATCCCGGCACGCAGCGCCGCCGGCCACCCGACCGTCTGCTGCGGCCGATGCAGGAATGCGCGCAGGCGGCGTCTCACCGGTCCGGAATTCATGGATCCGGAATTCATGGGGCCGGAGTTCATGGAGCCGGCACTCACAGATCCAGAACCAAAGTGCCGCGTGCGCGCGATACGCAGCAGCACAGGGTGTTGCCGGCGGCGCGCTCGTCGTCGTCGAGTACCTCGTCGCGGTGCAGCAGCTCGCCGTCGATCACCGGCACCACGCAGGTCGCGCACTCGCCGTTGCGGCAGCTGTAGGGGATGTCCTGGCCGTTGTCGTTGAGCACGTCGAGCAGGTTCTGCCCGGCCTCCACCCGCAGGCGCCGGCCGCTGCGTCGCAACAGCACCTCGAAGGCCTCGTCGGCGGCGGCCACCACCGCGCCCGGCGCCGGTGCCGCGGTCGCCGCCCGCAGCTGCGACTTCAGCGCCTCGATCTGGTCCTGCAGGGCCTGCAGCCGTGGCGCGATCTCCGCCTCGGTATAGCGCGGGGTGATGTGCTGCGGGCAGTTCCAGTCGACCGCCTCGACCTCCAGCACGATGCCGCGCTCGACCCGCGCCCGGTAGTCGGGCAACTCCAGCCGCGCGAGCACCATCGGATCGTCCTCGAAGTGCACCACCCGCGCGCGCGCCCACAGCTTGAGCCGCCGCCGCGCCGGATAGTCGACCAGGATCAGCGACACCCGGTCGTCGCCGGCCAGGTTGCCGACACTGATGTACTGGCGGTTGCCGCGGAAGTCCGCGAACCCCAGGGTCCGCTCGTCGAGCGCCTTGAGGAAGCCGCGCGGACCGCCGCGGTGCTGCACGTAGGGCCAGCCCTGCTCGCCGACGCTGGCGATGTAGAACGAATCGCGCTCGGCGATGAACGCCGCCTCGGCCGGACCGATGCGATCGCGACGGTCCTCGGCCAACTCGTGGGCGAGGTTGCTCTCGCGCGAGCCATAGCGCTGCTGCGCGGCCTTGACCGGTCCGGTGAAGGCCAGTTCGGCGAAACGGCGTGCCATCGGAGTCTCCCGTCCGCCTCAGGCGACCTGGGCCAGTTCGCCGGCGCCGACGCGGGGGAAGTCGATGTCGACCTGGCTGGCGCGGCCGATCATGTTGGTCAAGGTGTTGAGGGCGACGTGGACGATGATCTCGACGATCTCCGCGTCCTCGTAGCCGGCCTCGCGCACCGCCTGCAGCTCGGCCTGGGTGACGTCGCCGAGGTTGTCCATCACCGCCCGCGCGAACGCCACCGCCGCCGCCGCGCGGGCGTCGCGGGAACGGCCGGCCCGGTTGAGCAGGACCTCGTCGCCGTCGAGGCCGGCACCGGCGGCGAGCGCGGTGTGCGCCGACAGGCAGTAGTCGCAGCTGTTGCGCTGCGCGATCGCCAGGGCGATGCGCTCGCGCGTGGCCGGCTCCAGGCGACCGGCGCCGGCGATCGAGAACAGGCCGAGGAAGGCTTCCAGCGCCGCCGGCGACTGGCCGAGCACGCGGATGAAGTTGGGCACGCCGCCGAGTTGCCGGGTCACCGCCTCCAGCAGCGGACGGGTCTCGGCGGTGGCCTGGCGGGGATCGATCAGGGCGATGCGGCTCATGGTGCGCTCCAGGTGTGGGGGAATGGGCACACTCTATTGCTGCGCGGAAAATATAGAATCAGCGCGGTTGGTAAATTTCTATTTCAATTTTCGCATCAATTTTTCGTATCAATGGACCGCTTCCACGAAATGCTCGTCTTCCAGGCCGTCGCCGAGCGCGGCGGCTTCGCCGCGGCGGCGCGG
>NZ_VICD02000253.1 GCF_006546735.2 Marilutibacter maris
CGTGCTGCCCAGCGAGTTGCTCGGCCACCGCCCCGACGTGGTCGCGGCGCGCTGGCGGGTCGAAGCCGCCCGCCACGGCATCGACGCCAGCCGCGCCGCGTTCTATCCGACCGTGAACCTCTCGGCGATGGTCGGGCTGGCCTCGGCGGGCCTGTCGGACCTGTTCGACAGCGACGCCGCGCTGGTCCAGGGCGGCCCCGCGATCAGCCTGCCGATCTTCGACGGCGGCCGTCTGCGCAGCCAGCTCGATGCCAGCGACGCCGACTACGACCTCGCCGTCGCCGGCTACAACGAACGCCTGGTCGCCAGCCTGCGCGAGGTCGCCGATGCCCTCCAGGGCGCGCGTTCGCTGGACGCCCGGATCGCCGCCGCGACCATCGCCCGCGACGCCGCCGACGATGCCTGGCGCATCGCGGTGGACCGCTACCGGGCCGGCATCGGCACCCAGCTCGACGTGCTCGCCGCACAGCAGCCGCTGCTGCAACTGGACCAGCTGCGGGCCGCGCTGCGCGCACAGCGGCTGATCGCCGGCGTCGACCTGGACACCGCCCTGGGCGGCGGCCTGGCACTGCAGTCGCCGGACACGCCGCTGGCAACCACCGCCGACTGAAGCCGGCGCCTCCACGACCTCTTCCCCGCTGCCGGCCCGGTGCCGGCAGGCAACATCGAACGACAAGGCCCCCGCCATGACGACCGAACCCAATCCCACCGCCACGACCGCTCCGTCCGCTCCCACACGGTCGGGCAATGGCAGGCGCCGCAAGGCACTGGCCGCGCTCGCCGCCACCGCGCTGATCGCCGGCGCCGCCTGGGCCGCCTGGTACCTGCTGGTCGCCCGCTGGCACCAGAGCACCGAGGACGCCTACGTCCAGGGCGACGTGGTCAGCATCACCCCGCAGACCGCCGGCACGGTGATCGGCATCAACGCCGACGAGGGCATGAAGGTCGCCGCTGGCCAGGTGCTGGTCCAGCTCGACCCCAACGATGCCGATGTCGCCTACCAGGCGGCGCTGGCCAACCTCGCCGGCACCGTGCGCCAGGTGCGCGGTCTGTACAGCGCGGTCGATGCCGGCCAGGCCGATCTCAAGGCCCGCCAGGTCGCGGTCGACAAGGCCCGCGCCGATGTCCGCCGCCGTCAGGGCCTGGTCGCCAGCGGCGCGGTTTCCAGCGAGGAACTCGCCCACGCCCGCGACCAGCTCGCCGCCGCCGAGGCGGCGTTGTCGGCCTCGCACGGCGAACTGGCGCGCAACCGCGCCCTGGTCGACGCCACCGAGGTCGCCAGCCAGCCGCAGGTCCAGGCCGCCGCCGCGCAGTTGCGTCGCGCCTGGCTCGACAAGCAGCGCTCGGCGATCCTCGCACCGATCGACGGCTACACCGCCCGGCGCAGCGTGCAGCTGGGCCAGCGCGTGCAGCCGGGCACCCCGCTGATGACCGTGGTGCCGCTGGACAAGGTCTGGATCGAGGCCAACTTCAAGGAAACCCAGCTGGACGGCATGCGCATCGGCCAGCCGGTCAAGGTCCACGCCGACCTGTACGGCGGCGACGTCGAGTACGACGGCCGCATCGCCAGCCTCGGCATGGGCACCGGCAGCGCGTTCTCGCTGCTGCCGGCGCAGAACGCCAGCGGCAACTGGATCAAGATCGTCCAGCGGGTACCGGTGCGCATCGAGATCGACGCCGCCCAGCTGGCCGAGCACCCGCTGCGACTGGGCCTGAGCACCCATGTCGACGTCGACATCCATGATCAGGACGGCGCGGTGCTGGACCCGGGCGCCGCCCCGGACCAGGCCGAGGAACCGGTGCTGTCGACCGACAGCTACGCCCAGCAACTGGCCGAGGCCGATGCGCTGATCCAGTCGGTGATCGAGGACAACCTGCCGGCCGGCGCGCGTCGCGACGACGGCACCCGCGACAAGGGCTGATCGAATTCCATGTCCAGCCTCGTCGAACAGGAAGAGAGCTACGGGCTGCCGGCCACGCCCGCGCCGCCCAAGGCGTTCGCGCCGCCGAACCAGGCGCTGACCACGATCGGTCTGGCACTGGCTTCGTTCATGCAGGTGCTCGACACCACGATCGCCAACGTCTCGCTGCCGACCATCTCCGGCAATCTCGGCGCCAGCGCCAACCAGGCGACCTGGGTGATCACCTCGTTCGCGGTCAGCAACGCGATCGCGCTGCCGCTGACCGGCTTCATGACCCGCCGCTTCGGCGAGCGCAAGCTGTTCACCTGGGCGACGCTGGCGTTCGTGATCGCCTCGCTGCTGTGCGGCCTGGCCGGCAGCATGGAGTTCCTGGTCGGCGCGCGTGCGCTGCAGGGCTTCGTCGCCGGCCCGATGTACCCGGTCACCCAGGCGCTGCTGATCTCGATCTACCCGCCGCACAAGCGCGGCCAGGCGATCGCGCTGCTGGCGATGGTCACCGTGGTCGCGCCGATCGCCGGACCGATCCTCGGCGGCTGGATCACCGACAACTACAGCTGGGAATGGATCTTCTTCATCAACGTGCCGATCGGCATCTTCTCCAGCATCGTCGTCGGCCGCCAGCTCAAGGGCCGTCCGGAACGCCTGGAAAAGCCGAAGATGGACTACATCGGCCTGGCCACCCTGGTGCTGGGCGTCGGTGCGCTGCAGATCATGCTCGACCTGGGCAACGACGAGGACTGGTTCAACTCCACCCTGATCGTGTGGCTGACCATCGTCGCGGTGATCGCGCTGGCGGTGTTCGTGATCTGGGAACTGACCGAGAAGGACCCGATCGTCGACCTGCGCCTGTTCCGCCACCGCAACTTCACCAGCGGCACGATCGCGATGGTGCTGGCCTACTCGGCATTCTTCGCCGTCGGCCTGCTGGTGCCGCTGTGGCTGCAGCGCAATCTCGGCTACACCGCGATCTGGGCCGGCTTCGCGACCGCGCCGATCGGCATCCTGCCGGTGCTGCTGACCCCGCTGGTCGGCAAGTACGCGACCCGCTTCGACCTGCGCTGGCTGGCGACCTTCGCCTTCATCGCGATGGCCTTCACCAGCTTCATCCGCGCCGGCTTCAACCTCGACGTCGACTTCCAGCGGGTCGCCATGGTGCAGCTGATCCAGGGCCTGGGCGTGGCGCTGTTCTTCATGCCGGTGCTGACGATCCTGCTGTCGGACCTGGAACCGCACGAGATCGCCGCCGGCTCCGGCCTGGCCACCTTCGTGCGCACGCTCGGCGGCAGCTTCGCCGCCTCGCTGACCACCTGGGCCTGGAACCAGCGCGGCACCATCCACCATGCGCGCCTGACCGAACACATCCAGGCCGCCGACCCGGCAATCCAGCAGACCGTGAGCACGCTGGGGCAAGGCGATCCGCAGCGCGGGGCCATGGCGCTGAACCAGATGATCTCGCAACAGGCGATGCAGATCGGCTTCAACGAGATCTTCCACCTGCTCGGCATCCTGTTCCTGCTGGTGATCGTCTTCGTGTGGTTCGCGCGGCCGCCGTTCGCGGCCAAGGTCGGCGGCGCCGCATCCGGCGGGCACTGAGCCGCCGCGATTGCGCCGCGGTCCGATACTTAGCAACCTCCATCAATCCGGTCCCGGCAGGATGATCGGGCGGAAACGACGGAGACACGCATGAACCGACCCGCGACACGGCGCAGCTATGCGAGCCGCGTGGAAAAGGTGGTCGCGCACCTGGCCGACCACCTCGACCAGCCGCTGACCCTGGAGCAGCTCGCCGCGATCGGCCACTTCTCGCCGTTCCACTTCCACCGCATCTACCGTGGACTGATGGGCGAGACCGTGGCCGACACCCTGCGCCGGATGCGCCTGCACCGGGCCGCGGTCGAACTCGTGCACGGCCGCCACACGCTGGAGACGATCGCCTACCGCTGCGGCTACGGCAGCGGCGCGGCGTTCAACCGCGCGTTCGCGCAGGCCTACGGCATGCCGCCGGGGGCGTTCCGTCGCCGCCAGGACCACGCCATCCAGGCGCCGTCCTGTCCCGATCACGCCAGTCCCGAGGACGCCATCATGTACGAGGTCCGGATCGAAACCCTGCCATCCCGCCATGTCGCCGCGCTGCGGCACGTCGGTCCCTATCACCAGATCGGCGGCGCCTTCGGCCGGCTCGCCGCCTGGGCCGCCGGCCAGGGCATGCGCCCCGGTCAACAGCGCAGCTTCGGCATCTACTACGACGATCCGGAGAGCAAGCCCGCCGGCGAACTGGTCGCCGATGCCTGCATCGAAGTGGCGCAGGAGCAGACGGTGGACGGCGACGTGCGCACGGCCACGATCGCCGGCGGCCGCCATGCGGTGCTGGTCCACACTGGCCCCTACGCCGAGCTGGAGCGCCCGTATCGTTGGCTGTTCGGCGAATGGTTGCCGGCCAGCGGCGAGGAGGCCGCCGACACACCGGTGTTCGAGGAATACCTCAACGACCCGCAAGCGCTGCCGCCCGCCGAGTGGAGGACCGCGATCTGCGTGCCGCTGAAGTGAAACAGCGCTTCGCACCATCGCCGCCGGAACGGGCGATTCGCGAACTCAAGGGGCCGGGCTCGCCCGGCCTGTCGCATCATCGAACCGGGCTCCGGGGCACCGCCGCCCGGCCAGGGAGCCGATCAGATGGCGGCGTCCACCGCATCGGCCAGGCGCTCCACCGCGACCACCTGCATCTCGCCGACGTACCCGGAACGTGGTGCGTTGGCCTTGGGCACGATCGCGCGCTTGAAGCCGTGGGTCGCGGCCTCCTTCAGCCGCTCCTCGCCATTGGGCACCGGGCGGATCTCGCCCGACAGGCCGACCTCTCCGAAGGCGATCGTGCGTTCGGCCAGCGGCGCGTCGCGCAGGCTGGACAGCACCGACAGCAGCACCGGCAGATCGGCCGCGGTCTCCTGCACGCGGATGCCGCCGACCACGTTGACGAACACGTCCTGGTCGCCGACACCCACGCCGCCGTGCCGGTGCAGCACCGCCAGCAACATCGCCAGACGGTTGCCCTCCATGCCGACCGCGACCCGGCGCGGATTCGACAGCGGCGATGAGTCGACCAGCGCCTGCACCTCGACCAGCAGCGGACGGGTCCCCTCGCGGGTCACCATCACGCAACTGCCCGGCTGCGGCTCGCGACTGCCGGACAGGAAGATCGCCGAGGGGTTGGGCACTTCGCGCAGGCCCTTGTCGCCCATCGCGAACACGCCCAGCTCGTTGACCGCGCCGAAACGGTTCTTGAACGCGCGCAGTACCCGGAACCGGCTGCCGCTCTCGCCTTCGAAATACAACACCGCGTCGACCATGTGTTCGAGCACGCGCGGCCCGGCGATGCCACCCTCCTTGGTCACGTGGCCGACCAGGAACACCGCGGTGCCGGTCTCCTTGGCGTAGCGGACCAATCGCGCGGCGCTCTCGCGTACCTGGCTGACCGAGCCCGGCGCGGCCCCCAGCGACTCGGTCCACAAGGTCTGCACCGAGTCGGCGACGATCAGCCGCGGGCGCATCTCGGCGGCCTGCTCGAGGATCTTCTCGATCCCGGTCTCGGCCAGCGCATGCACGCCATCCAGCGGCAGCCCCAGTCGCGCGCCGCGGCCGGCGACCTGGGCCAGCGACTCCTCGCCGGTCACGTACAGACTGGTGAAGTCCGGCGAAGGCAGCTCGCCGGCCATCTTCGCGACCGCCTGCAACAACAGGGTCGACTTGCCGATGCCCGGATCGCCGCCGACCAGCACCACCGCGCCGTGGACCAGACCGCCGCCAAGCACGCGGTCGAGCTCGCCGATGCCGGTGGAGACCCGCTCGGCCTCGGTATGGGTCACGTCCTTGAGCGCGGTGACCTTCGGCGGATCGACCTTGCCGGCCCAGCCGCTGCGCCGCGAGGCCGCGCCCTTGGCGGCCGTCGCCGCCGGCTCGACGACGAATTCGCTGAGCGAGTTCCAGGCCCCGCACTCGGCGCACTGCCCCTGCCACTTGTTGTGATCGGCACCGCACTCGGCGCAGACATAGGCCGTGCGGGCCTTCGACTTGGAGGATCGGGCGGGTTTGGACGGGCTGATGGCCATTCAGGGTGCACCGGGTCAGGCGATGGAAACCGACCGCGCGGATCGAAGCGCCTCCGCGGTCATCCCGGCCACGGAGCGCCCCCGGAATGCGACGGCCACAGACGGGTACTGTACCCGGGCCCGGTCGCAGGCCGTGAGACCGGCAACGGCGCCCTTGCGACGGACGACACCGCCGATATCCGCCCTACAGCCGGCCGTCGACGCCCTCCGCGCCCAGCACCGACTTCACGTCGTAGACCACGCAGCCGGGCTTGCCGTAACCGCGCACCGTCCCGATCCCACCCTCGACGAACGCACGGTGCGGCACGGCGAGGATCACCGCGTCGTAGTCGCCGGCCCGCGGCGCATCGATCAGGCGGATGCCGAGCTCGGCCTGCGCCTCGTCCGCATCGGCGAGCGGATCGTACACGTCGACATGCGCATGCGAGGCCTGCAGTTCGCGGATGATCTCGCCGACCCGGGTGTTGCGCAGGTCCGGGCAATCCTCCTTGAAGGTCAGGCCCAGCACCAGGATCCTGGAATCGACCACGTGGATGCGCTTGCCGGCCATCAGCCTCAACACCTGATGGGCCACGTGCAGCCCCATCCGGCTGTTGATCCGCCGCGCGGTCAGGATCAGCTCGGGGTGGTAGCCGAGCACGGTCGCCTTGTGGGTCAGGTAGTACGGATCGACGCCGATGCAGTGGCCACCGACCAGGCCTGGCGTGAACGGCAGGAAGTTCCACTTGGTTCCCGCCGCATCGAGCACGTCGCGGGTATCGACCCCCATCATGTTGAAGATCATCGCCAGCTCGTTGACCAGAGCGATATTGACGTCGCGCTGGGTGTTCTCGATGACCTTGGCGGCCTCGGCCACCTTGATGCTCGGCGCGCGGTGGGTGCCGGCCTCGATGATCCTCGCGTACAGGCGGTCGACGAAATCCGCGGCCTCGGCGGTCGAACCCGAGGTGACCTTGGTGATCGTCTCCAGCCGGCGCTGGCGGTCGCCGGGATTGATGCGTTCGGGGCTGTAGCCGCAGAAGAAGTCCTCGTTGAAGCGCAGACCCGACGCCTGCTCCAGGATCGGCACGCAGACCTCCTCGGTGGTGCCCGGATAGACGGTCGACTCGTAGATGACCGTATCGCCGCGCTTCAGCATCCCGCCCACCATGCGGCTGGCGGCCTCGACCGCATCCAGCGCCGGTCGGTTCGCCTCATCGACCGGGGTCGGCACGGTGACGATGTAGACATTGCAGCCGGCGATATCGGCCGGTGCGGAGGCGAACGACAGACGCCCCGCGGCCGCGATCTCCTCCGCCGAGGTTTCCAGCGTGCGGTCGCGGCCCTGCTTCAACTCCCCGACGCGGCGCTGATCGATGTCGTAGCCGACGGTATCGAAATGACGGCCGAACGCCACCGCCAGCGGCAACCCCACGTAACCCAGCCCGACCACGGCCAGACGGACATCCTCGATCGACTGCATGCAGGCCCGTACCCCTCCAAAACTGGCGCTCACTCTATCGCGATTCGCCCCTGGCCGAACCCGGACCAGGACGCACTTCGCCGCATAGCGATGGCGCTGGCAACCGGCTCGGAGGCCACCAGGCGATCGCCGCCGGGTTGCAAGTGAAACATCGGCGGACCAGACTCGGACCGGATCGGTCGCGGGCCCGGCTTGACGGCCCGGTATCCGTTCACAAGTGGCGCCCCGCGCCGTTATGGCAGCGAGGGACCGCGCCGGCCCCCGCCGGCAGGTGACCCGCATCCGCCGACGCACATCCGCCAGAACCGAGAAGAAACCAGGAGAAGCCCGATGGCAGGCAAGTTCGAACTCAAGAAGGCCACGAACGGCCAGTTCCACTTCAACCTCAAGGCCGGCAACGGCGAGATCATCCTGAGCAGCGAGATGTACGAGTCCAAGGACTCGGCCAAGAACGGTATTGCCTCGGTGCAGAAGAACTGCGGCGACGACGACCGCTACGAGAGGGCCGAGTCCAGCAATGGCAAGCACTACTTCACCCTCAAGGCCGGCAACCACCAGGTCATCGGCCAGAGCCAGATGTACGCCAGCGCCGCCTCGCGCGATGCCGGCATCGAGTCGGTGAAGAACAACGGCACCACCACCGATATCGAAGACAACACCTGAGCGGCGTCGCGGGCCACGGCCCGACGCCCGCTTCAGCTGGAAAGCCCGCCACCGGCGGGCTTTTTCGATGCGGCGTGGCCGGCGCGCCTGATGGGTGAGCCAACACGCCCTCCTTGCCGGCTATCCCACCAATACAAGGAATCGTATGTTCGCGCCCAGCTTCAGAATCCGGCTCACGCGGAAACGGCTCGAAATCCGGGATCTCGCCACGGACAGGAGCTTGTGCTTCCCCCCTGTCTTACCGTAAACGACGACGACACGATCACCTCCATCGGGACGGACAGTAGCGCTGCTTCACCCACAGATAGGATGTACACACCGCTCGACTCAGCCCCGGAGACGCAGAGGCATCGGCAACTAGCGTGTTCGCTCCTGCTCCATGCCATCGGGAAGCTCCAGTCCCAGCGGCATGCGCTACTGCGATGGCTACGGCTATCGCCACGAATCGAGTTCGTGCTGTCTCAGGACCTCGCCTACCTGAAAGGCTTCCTCACAGATAGCCGCCATGACCTTGGTGTCAGAAGTGTGACAATCAGGATCACGGGCTAGCGTCGCCGCCCCGGCGAAATCCGTCTGGCTTGCCCGACGCCATCATGTCCGGGCGATACGGAGGTATCCTGTCGCCGGAAGCTCACCGCTGCCAATCTCCGCCATACCCCGCCTCGGCGGTCTCCAATCGGGATGAATCCGCACATGGACGTACCATCGCTGCTGCTATCACTGATGCTCGCCTCCGGCGGAGACGTCGCCGGCGACGTGGTATCGGTCGACTTCCCGCATGGCCACTGCCGCGTGAATGTGCGCGAAAGCGGCGGCGGCACGATCGCCTTTGCCGCCCTCCCCCACACGATCGACATCGAGCCGGGCACCTTCGACTTCGCCGAGGTCGCCGATCTGCTGCAACGCAACTCCAGCCCGCAATCGGAGGTTCCGATGACCCCGGAGACCGGCTCCGTCTCCCTGTTCGGCGACTCGCTGGTCCGCTCGCTGACGGACGAGGCGCTGTTCCGCAGGTTGCTGGAGCGCGCCTGGCAGGCCCGCATTCCACCCGACAACGAGTTCGTCCCTGACCTGGAGGCGACGTTTGCGGCCACCTGCGGTCTGGATCAAGGCCCGTAGAACAGCACGACGGGCGCCCTTCGGAACTGGACCGGCGCCCGTCTTTAACGGATCAGACTGGTCGCGATGACAATCGACTCGGATGAGGATCGCCTTCCCGACGCGCAAGAACTGGAGCTGATCGCAGCACTGAGCGAAGCCCGGATCAGGGCCATCGATGCCGCCCTGCTGGCGGCAGCCTCCGCCGACTGGCGCAAGCTTGCCTTCCTCGTTGCCCACGCAATGACCGGCCCGGCCCGTGCTCGCGGCATCCCCGATGTCTACTACGCTGAACGCGTCCGTCAACTCATCGCAAAGGGCGTACTGGAAGCTCGGGGTAACCTCTCCCGGATGCGCTACTGCGAAGTGTGGCTTTCGGAACAGCTCCGAAGCGACTGAACTCAAACACGATGATCGTCGCGACACCCCTGCGACACCCAAGGCCCCTTACCGCGCCGCCACCGAGCCTGCACCCGCATCGGCCATCCAGCCGGCAACGCACATTGAACACTCCCGCAACCGACATGCTCCCCAGTTCCGAAGAAGAAGCACGACACATCACCTACCGGACCTTCCTCCATACGCTCGAAGCGCTCGCGGCCGCCCCCGAGACGCAGTGCGAATTGATGGGCGACTTCAATACCGCCTGGGAGATGCGGGACGATGCACTGGCAGGCCACTACCTGATGGGCACCGGATTCTTCAGTGCACCACAGGAGTCCGCGGTGCTCGAACTCCTCGCCGCCGTGCGCCCCATCCCCGTCAACGACATGCCGGCCGGCTCGGGCCGGGCGGTGAACCTGGCCGCCATGCGGCACCCGGCCTGGGAGCCGATTCGCGACATGGCGAGAAATCTCATCATGACGCTCGCGCCGCTAACCGAAATCAATCGCGAGTACCTTCGCCATCATCCCGACATGCGCTGATGGCGCACGTGGCCACGGATCACCCGAGGGGCGTTCCGAGCCGGACGTCTGGCATGCGGACACACCCAGGCAACACCCACAGGAAGCAAGAATGGAACCGGAAGTCCAGGCAGACCTGCCCCAGATCAAGCTGGAGCTGCTCGATGGAATGCGTACGTACATGCACGATGTTTCCAGCGACGGCGGCGACCCGGGCTATGCCGAAACGGACATCGTCCGATGCGAGACGATTCTGAACGTCTTCCTGGCGAAGGTCGCTTCGGCCCATGCCAACGACAGCGATGCCGTGATGGCTGCGGTCAAGGAGGCCGTCCTGGCGTTCAATGCCCTCAACGAAAGTTGCGACCACGGCCTGATCGAAACCGACCAGCGCGAGTTGATCTGCGAACTGATCATCCAGGCGGCGGCCGCGTCCGGTGTGGGAGCTGGCGAGGACATCACCGAGCCGTGGCGGGAGTGGTAGGCAATCCCTGCCCGTGCTCGCACCGCCCTCGTCACTGCGACGACGACCTCGCCCTTCCGGCGCGCGAGCTGCAATGATCGCAGCCTCCCGCCTCCATCGCCACGGCCCCCTGCCTCATGCCCCATCTGACCATCGAATACACCGACAACGTGCAGGGCATCGGCACCGTATCGGCGCTGCGTACACTCAACGAAGCGCTGATGGCGTCCGGGCAGTTCAGGGAAGCCGACATCAAGAGCCGCGCGGTCCCGATCGGAACCTTCGCGGTTGGCACGCAAACCGCCGGTCGAGGGTTCGTTCACGCCAGGCTGGCGATCCTGGACGGACGCGCCCCTGAGATCAAGAAAGCACTGTCCGAAGCCCTGCTGGAGGCGCTGCGCTGCATCTGCCGGTCCGACTGCCCGGGCATACAGCTCTGTGCCGAGGTTTCGGATATCGATCGTGCCTCATACTCGAAAACGATCCACGAACCCGGCACCCCATCAACCTGACCTGACGCGACGGGCCCTCGGCGAACACCAACGACCCGGCAAGGCGTCGCGGACGACGGCCCGGGGCCATCGCGATACCGACGACTGGCCGTCCCTGTCCGGAGACCCGCTGCATGCCACTGGAAGACATTGCAGGCGATATGCTCAAGGGCGCACTGCGCGTCATCTCACGCGTCGCACTTGAAATCATCTTCGAGCTGGCGATCAAGGGTGTCGGCTACGCCCTGATCAAGCTTTTCCGGCCCCACTCGGAACCCAGCGACAACGCCTGCGCCTGGGTCGGACTGGTATTCTGGGCCACCGCGATCGCACTGGCGATCTTCATATATCCTATCCATACCTGTCGTCCGCATGAGAAGGCGTCCGGACGAAGTGCACGCACACGCACGCCCGGTCATCAATACAGCGAGACTCGTGAAGCAGATGGAACTGAGAACACTACTGTTGGCAACGGGACTGCTGATGAGCCCGCTTTGTCATGCCCAGTGGCTCGGGGACGAGTCCACCATCGAGATCGAATACGCTTCGCCTGAGGAGGCGCTCAAGGTACTGCTCAATCAGCGGGGTGCATTCGTCAGACAGTCGCACGGCTGGATCTCGATCTCAGAGCGGGATGGACTCTCCAGCTGGTCGATCACCACTCATCTAAATCCCGCGCACCCGACGATCATCAAGACAAGGCCCTACATGAGCAGTACCGGCCACAAGCTCGGGGTGTCCATGTTGTGCGGCGCGAACGTGGAGACGTGCAACGAGGTCGCCACCCGGTTCCGGGTTCACCGCGACCGGATTCGCAGGATGCCGCAGTGGCCGCACGACGAAGCCGAGGCCGGCAACGGCTCTTGAGCGATCCAGTGAGCGGCCTGCGGGAGGTCATATCGCAAAGGGCGCGCAACGCGCGTCCCCCCTGGACGCGATGACGTGATCAGGCCGCAGATCATCATCCTGCCCGGAATGGACGGCACCGGCAGACTGCTGGAGGCATTCCGGGCCAGCCTCGAGCAGCTCGGCCTGGCCGCGACCGTGATGGCCTATCCGCCCGATCGGCCGCTGGGCTATCGCGAACTCGAAGCCCTGGTGCGGCCGCAGCTACCCGCATCCAGGCCCTTCATCCTGCTGGGCGAGTCGTTCTCCGGGCCGCTCGCGATCCGGCTGGCCGCCGTACCGCCGCCCAACCTCGTCGGACTGGTGCTCTCGACCACCTTCGCCCGCTCGCCGGTGCTGGTGCCGAAATCCCTGACCGGACTGGTCCGCTTCGCACCGGGCCGGCCGCCCATGCCCCTGTTGTCCTGGTGGCTGCTCGGTCGCTGGACGACGCCCTCCCTGCGGGCGGTCCTGCGCGACGCCCTGTGCCAGGTCGCGCCGGCAACCCTGCGCGCCCGCGCCATCGCCGCGCTGCGTGTCGACGCAACACCGTCGTTGCGCGATATGGCGTTGCCGGTGCTCAATCTGATCGGCGGTCGCGACCGGCTTCTCACCCGCTCCGCCGGCCGGCAGCTCACGGAACAATGGGGCGATAGCCGCACGCGGGTGATCGAGGGACCCCACCTGCTGCTGCAGACCGCGACCGCAGCGTGCGCCCAAGCCGTCGCCGACTTTGCGCTGGGCCTGGTCGCACCCGATGCACACCCGGCGGCCCCGGCCGCCGACTGAACACATCCGACAGGGAACCCGCCCGGTGCACCACGTACTCTTCATCTGCGCGCAGAACCGGCTTCGCAGCCCCACCGCCGAGCAGGTGTTCGCCGACTGGCCCGGCATCGAGACCGCGTCGGCCGGGATCGGCAACGGCGCCGACACCCCGGTGTCGCCCGAACTGCTGGCGCGCGCCGACCTCGTGTTCGTGATGGAAAAGAGTCATCTCAACAAGCTGCGCAGAAAGTTCCGCGCCCACCTCAACGGCAAACGACTGATCTGCCTGGACATCCCCGACGACTACGACTACATGGACCCGGTGTTGATCCAACTGCTTCAGCGGAAGGTGCCCCGTTTTCTTCCGGTCCCGCGACGCTGAGGTGGAGCATCCCGGGGACAGGTACCGAAGCCGGCGAGACCCCACGCGCATGGCCATTGCAGCCGAAATCGCCCCGCTCCCATCCATGAAGTGCACGAAGCCCCCGAGCCGGGGCACAAGCTATGATCGAAAGACCGGTCCGTCCCATGGAAGTCGTGAACGATGCCGCTCGTACGACCCATCTGGCTCGTAACAGTGACGGCGACTCTGCTGTCGTTGCCCGCCTGCCCCCGGGATGCTCCGGACACCCTCAATCGAGCCACCCTCCTCGACAGAAGCCAAGGGCTGGAGATCAGCCGGACAGCCGCACGGCAATACGGCTATGACCTGGCCAACTACGAACTGGATACGTTCGGCGACCCGGTCAGCGATGATCGCCAGACTTGGCACTTTCTGTATCGTGCCCATCCACAGGACGGTGGGTACGGTCGCCACTTCCTCGTGGTTGTCGACAGACGCTCCCACGAGGCCGAGGTATTCCCGGGCGAATAAGCGCGGCGCTCCACAGTCGTCAGTGTTCCGACACGACACCGAGCAGCGCACAGAACGAGAGCTTCCACAATGCACCGATGCCCGAACTGCGATCGCGACACCATCGGCACGCTGGCGAAAATGAACGCCACACCGATCTCGCCGGCGGTCTGCCCGAAATGCGGCACGCGCTCGTACGCGTCCGCATGGTCGCAATGGCTGAATGCCCTGTCCTGGGAGGTGCTGTTCTGGGGATCGATCGTCGTGGCCCTGGTCCTCAGGTCATGGTGGGCCCTGCTTCTGTTCCCGGTCGGCATATGGATCTGCGGCCGTGTGCTCGGATCGATGTTCGCGCTTCGCAGCATCGATGCGGCAGGAATACGCGCAGCCCGACGCAGATTGCTGATCGCGCTGCTGGTCGTCGCCGCCATCGTCGCCGGAGCGGCATTGATCGGGGACGGGATGTCCGGGCCATGATTGCCGCAGCCGCTCATGGCGAACAACATGTCGCCCCTCCGCCGCCCCAACGCATCCTGTCCCGGCAAACGAGGCTCCGCCATTGAGCCAGATCCGGCAGCGACTGAGACACCGGCAACAAACCTCACCCGTCGACTGCAATGAACTGGTCGACGGGTGAGCGATCGTGCCAACCGCTTCCGGCACGGCCGTCCACGTGCATTCTGGCTGGCCCGCCGCCATCGGCCTGCGCGTCTGATTGCAGTTGGCTGCTGGCTCCTTCGCCGATGGCTGATGGCAGCCAGGCGCCGCCCCGGCAAGCCGGGTGCTCAGTACAGCCACCCCAATCGCGCTCACCACGCACACATCGTCCGTCGCCCGGCGGTAATCGGTAGCTGACTCCAGGCTGGACGCACCCCCACCGCACATGGACACTCCTCGGCTCGTCACCTCGACCCAGCCTCGTACGGCAGCCTCCCACATGAACGAACCTATGATCCCCGAAGACGTGCGCTCCGAAATCCTGTTGCGCCTGCGCCGCGCCGAAGCCGAGCATGGCGTGCGAATACTGCTCGCGATCGAGTCCGGCAGCCGCGCCTGGGGCTTCGCCTCGCCCAACAGCGACTACGACGTCCGCTTCATCTACATGCGCGAACCCGGCTGGTATCAGGCGGTCGATCTGGAGGAACGTCGCGACGTCATCGAGTACCCGATCGTCGACGAGATCGATCTCAACGGTTGGGACCTCAGAAAGGCGCTGCGCCTGTTCTGGAAGTCCAACCCGGCATTCGTCGAATGGATACAGTCTCCGATCACCTATCTTGACCGGGGCCGGTTCCGCCAGAGCGCACTGGAGGCGCTGCCGCATGTCTACACGCCGACGAAAGGCATCTACCACTACCGGAGCATGGCCAAGACCAACTATCGCGGATACCTGCGCGAGCCCATGGTGCGCCTGAAGAAGTACTTCTACGTACTGCGCCCCTTGCTGGCGGCACGCTGGATCATGGCGAACGCCGGCGCTGCGCCGATCGAGTTCGAGACCCTGCTCACGCTGCTTCGGAACGAGCCCGAGGTACTGGCCGAGATCCGGCACCTGCTCGAACAGAAGCGGAACGCTCCGGAACTGGGACTGGCACCGGCCGTGCCCTTGCTCAACGCCTTCATCGAAGCCGAGCTGGAGGGCGGCCCTGGCGATGTCCCACCCAAGCCCGAGACGCCGGACATCACCGCTGTGTTGAACCGCCTTTTCCATCAGGCCCTCGCCGAGTACGGCAGCATCGGCGCGGACGAATCGCCTGCAGATGCAAGGCGCGTATCGAACTGTTATTGATTGGGATCCGCGGAAACGGCGAGCAACCGCGAAACGCGGCCAAGACCCACGATCAAGGAGGACTGCCCGGATGCCCCAGACCCACGTCGGCTCATGCCTTTGCGGCGCTGTGCGCTACGAGGTGATCGGCGACTTCGAACGCTTCTACCTCTGCCACTGCCAGCACTGCCGCAAGGACACCGGCTCGGCGCACGCCGCCAACCTGTTCTCCTCGCAGGCGACATTGAAGTGGCGCTGCGGCGAGGAGCGGGTGAGGTTCTTCAACCTACCCTCGACCCGGCACGGCCGGGCGTTCTGTTCGACCTGCGGTTCTGCCCTGCCCAGCCTCCAGGGCGACGGCACCCTGCTGGTGGTACCGGCCGGCAGCCTCGACACTGCGCTCCCCAATACGCCCGATGCCCACCTGTTCATGGCCAGCCGGGCGGACTGGGAAGATCGCATCGACGGTGCCCCGCGACTGGACGCCTACCCAGCCTGAACGACGGCGGCGGTCCGGCGCCGGCAAGCGCGGCGATTCGGTTAGATTGCCGATGTCCTGGAATCACATGGAGGTCGACGATGAGACGCTTGCCAATCCCAGCCCTGCTCGCGGCCCTGCTGCTGCCGGCGCCCGCCGCGCTCGCTCACGACGACGAACGGGTTTTCCACCAGGCCAGCGAACTGGTGCCGTGGTGCAGGCAGGAAGCCGAGGCCCGCTATATCGGACTGGGAATGACGCCCTATCAATGGGCCGCTTCGTATCGCGACCGCGGCAACGTGCTGTATGTGGAAGGTCGGCTGCGCGTCCACAGCGACGACGTCACCGTGAGCTGCCGGGTCGCGCGTGGCGCCCGCGAGCGCTATGCGGTGATCGAGATCGACGACCCCACGCTGCAGGCGGATGCAGTGCCGGACCACGACGGTGGCGTCCAGCCCGTGCACGTCGCGCCGCCTGCGCGCTGAGATGACAAGCGCCGGCCCGGCGGCCGATGATCGGCGCCATGGACCTGCTCCACTCCGCGACCCTGTTGCTGGCCATCGCATCGGCCGCCATCGGACTGGCGATCGCCATCGCCTGCCTGCTGAGGCGCGAGCGCGGGAACCGCTCCGGCCGTCCTGCGCATGCTCCGGGCCGGCGCCCATCGCGCCTCGGGCTGCTTCGCGCCGGCACGATCGCCAATGTCCTGGCGCTGCCGCTGCTGTGCGTGTCGCTCCTGCTGCACCGCTTCTCCGGCCACGGCCCGGACAGCCTGGCGCCGATGGACACGCCGGGATTCCTGGCCGGGCACCCGGCCTTCGCGGTCGCCGCGGTGTTGATGATCTCCGCCGCCATCGCGCTGGCGGCCGCCAAGCGAACGGACTGAGGCCGATGCCCCCATGAGAAGTTCCGCATTCCGACGCGGCTGCGCCGCCCTCCTGGCCCTGGCGGCTGTCGCCTGCGCCGGCGTACCCACACCTCGCGGCCCCGGAACCACCGCCCCGGCTTCGCGCTTCGTCGTCGTCCGCCATGCCGAGAAGCAGACGGGCACGGCGGCCGCCTCCGACCCCAGCCTCACCGACGCCGGCCGCCAGCGCGCGGCGCGGCTGGCCGCCTCGCTCGCCGAGGATCCGGTGGTGGCGGTCTACGCGACCCCTTATCGCCGCACCCGCGACACTGCGTTGCCGACCGCGCACATGCATGGCCTGCAGATCACCGAGTACGACCCGCGACAGCCGGCGCCGACACTGGTCGACGCACTGCGCGACGCGCATCCGCGCGGCACGGTGCTGGTGGTCGGGCACAGCAATACCGCGCCCGCGATCGCCGCCGCCCTGTGCGCCTGCGAGGTCGCAGCGATGGGCGAGGACGAGTACGACCACCGTTACCTCATCGACATCGATGGCGACGGTCGCGTCCGCCTGAGCGACATCCCGCTGCCCTGAGGCCCTGCGCCTGCAACGCTGTGTCGCGATCCTCGGCGCCCGCCTTCACGCCAGCGGTGCCAAGCTGACGGCCTCCGAATCGCGAAGCCCGACCATGACCACGATCATCGCCCCCCGCACCCACGACCTCGGCGGCTTCCAGGTCCGCCGCGCCGTCCCCACCCTGCAGGCCCGCAGCGTCGGCCCGTTCGTGTTCGTCGACCACATGGGGCCGGCCCTGTTCGAGCCCGGCCGCGGCATCGACGTGCGCCCGCATCCGCATATCGGGCTGGCGACGGTGACCTTCCTGTGGTCGGGCACGATCAACCATCGCGACACCCTCGGCAGCGTGCAGGACATCAACCCCGGCGACGTCAACTGGATGACCGCCGGCCGCGGCATCGCCCATTCCGAGCGCACTCCGGCGGCGCTGCGCGAGGGCAGCCACCCGCTGCACGGCATGCAGACCTGGGTCGCGCTGCCGCTGGCCGACGAGGAAACCGCCCCGTCCTTCCACCACCACCCCGCCGCGACCCTGCCCCAGCAGCGCCGCGACGGCAGCTGGCTGCGCGTGGTCGCCGGTCGCGGCTTCGGCGAGGAGGCGCCGGTGAAGGTCTTCGCCGACACCCTGTACGTCGCGATCGACCTCGATGCCGATGCCGAACTGGCGCTGGACGATCGCCATGCCGAACGCGCGCTCTACGTGCTGGAGGGCGATGCCCAGCTCGACGGCGCCGACATCCCGGAAAAGCACCTGATCGTGCTCGACCCCGGCCGCCGTGCCCGCCTGCGCGCGAAGACCCCGCTCAAGGCGATGCTGCTGGGCGGCGAGCCGCTGGATGGCCGTCGCCACCTGTGGTGGAACTTCGTCTCCAGCTCGAAGGAGCGGATCGAACAGGCCAAGCAGGACTGGCTGGAAGGCCGGTTCGGCAAGATCGAGGGCGACGACGAGTTCATCCCCCTGCCCGACCATTGATCGGCCACCGGCCGGATCATTTCCGGAATCGTGACGCGAATCGCGCATTTGGATTTGTTCATGATTTGTCAAGACCCCCTCGACTGCATTATGGTCGTGACGTCGGTCACGCGTGGCCGACACGCCCATACCGGAACACACACAGACCGGAGTCATGCGGTAACCAGGGGGTTTCATGAAGATGGGGACACGTTGCAAGACGTTCTGCGTGCTGAGCCTGCCCTTGCTGGGCCTGCTCTCGATCACGGATGCGCACGCACAGGATGTCCAGGGAGGGTGTCCGGAACTTCCGGCCGATACCGGGCTGACCTGGGAATACCAGGGCATGGGAGACGCCGACTTCTGCCGCGCCATGCGCGATGACGGCAGCGAGGCCTTCGGCATGTACATCTCCAAGGACCCGGCGTTCGAGCCCAAGCGCTCGAACAGGGCCGAGGACGGGAGGATCGACGGGCATCAGGTGGTCTGGTATCGCAGCGAACTGGCCGGCAAGCCGGACGTGATCGCCCGCGAGACCCTGCTCGAGGTGGGCAAGAACCGCGTCGCCCACATCTGGGTCCAGGCCCGGGACGAGCAGCAATTGCAGGAGTCCTACCAGCAGACCTCGACCCTGCGATTCGATCCACAGCAGCGGCAGTTGAGCAGCAACTGAGCGGGCGGCCCCGGGCCGGGATCAGCGTGACCGGAGCGGCGCCTCGTGATGGAGGCGCCGCGACCGGCCGCCACCACGACGGACGCAATGCGTCGGGATCGCATCGGCCGAGCCCCGGTCCGGGCCCGGCACAGGCGCGTGCGCGCGCCAACGAGCGCCCCTTGTGAGCGCAAACCGCCGCCGCACACCGTTTAACCAATTTGGAACACGCATGCACGGCCTTTGATCTAGCGTCGGCAGTGGCCGCTGTCCGGCAGTGCGCGGCACTGGCCGACCACCTCTACTTTCGGGGAGAAAGTCCATGATCAAACGACTCGGTGCGGAGTTCATCGGCACGTTCTGGCTGGTGCTGGGCGGCTGCGGCAGTGCGGTGCTGGCGGCCAATTTCGGGGGCGATGGCAACCCCCTGGGCATCGGCCTGCTCGGCGTATCGCTGGCATTCGGCCTGACCGTGCTGACCGGCGCCTACGCGTTCGGGCACATTTCCGGCGCGCACTTCAATCCGGCGGTGAGCTTCGGCCTGTGGGCCGGCGGACGCTTCCCGACCCGCGACCTGGTGCCCTACATCGTCGCCCAGGTGCTCGGCGGGCTGTTCGCCGGTTTCATCCTCTGGCAGATCGCCAGCGGCTCCGCGGCCTTCGCGCCCGACCCGTCGGCGGCCGGCAACTTCGCCAGCAACGGCTTCGGGCCACTGTCGCCGGGCGGCTACACCGTCGCCGCGGCGTTCCTGTGCGAGGTGGTGATGACGGCGATGTTCCTGGTCGTGATCATGGGCGCGACCCATAGCCGGGCACCGGCGGGTTTCGCCCCGATCGCGATCGGCCTGGCGCTGACCCTGATCCACCTGATCAGCATCCCGGTGACCAACACCTCGGTGAACCCGGCCCGCTCGACCGGCGTGGCGCTGTTCGCAGGCTCAGGCGCACTGTCGCAGTTGTGGCTGTTCTGGCTGGCGCCGATCCTCGGCGGCCTGCTCGGCGGCTTCCTCTACAAGGCACTGGGCCCGGAGCGGCCGGACGTGGTCGGCGACAACTGAGTCCTGCCGGAAGCATCGACAAGGCCGCGCCCACGGGTGCGGCCTTGTCGTTTCCGGTGGATCGCCGCGCCGGCCTTCAGTCGACCGCGCCGGGACCGCCACTCCCGGCCGCCGCCTTCAGTCGGCGGATGAAATCGCCCAACGCCGGCTTCAGCGATTGCAGCAGGGCATCGTCGCGGTTGCGCAGGACCGCCTCGCTCAACAGCTTCAGCCCGACCGCGAACGCGGCCGCCTCGTCGTCGCTGGCGAAGCGGCCGCCGGCGCGCTGCAGGCCGACGATCCGGAACAGGTCGTCATGATTGCCGTCCTCGAACACCAGCGGCGGATGCAGTGTCGCATCCGCGCGCGGTGCCGCCAGGTGCTCGACCGTGATCCGGTAACGATGCTCGCGCACGGCCATCAGAACCGGCCCTCCTGGAAATCGACAAAGGCCTGCATCAGCTCCTGTTTGGTGTTCATCACGAACGGGCCGTAACGGGCGACCGGCTCGCGCAACGGGCGACCTGCGACCAGGATCAGCCGCGCCGGCGTCGCGCCGGCAACCAGGCGCAGGCGCTCGCCGCCGCCGAGCACGGCCAGGGTCTGCGTCGGCAGCGCGCGCGCATCCTCGCCATCGCCGACCGTCGCCTCGCCCTCGTAGGCATACGCGAATGCGTTGTGCCCCTCGGGCAGGTCGTGGCTCCAGACCGCACCGGGTTCCAGCGCGATGTCCAGATACACCGGATCGGTCGCCGGCTGCGCGATCGGCCCGCGGGTGCCGTCGACCTCGCCGGCGATCACCTTCACCGACACCCCGGGTGCCGGCTCGACCTGCGGAATCCGCCCGGGAGCGAACTCCTGATACTTCGGCTCGCTCATCTTGGCGCTCGCCGGCAGGTTCACCCACAGCTGGAAGCCGCGCATCCGGCCCTCGTCCTGCTCGGGCATTTCCGAGTGCACCAGCCCGCGCCCGGCGGTCATCCACTGCACGCCGCCGGGCACCAGCACGCCCTCGTTGCCATGGTTGTCCTTGTGCCGCATGCGGCCGTCGAGCATGTAGGTCACGGTCTCGAAGCCGCGATGCGGGTGGTCCGGAAAGCCGGCCAGGTAGTCCTCGGGACGGTCGGTACCGAACTCGTCCAGCAGCAGGAACGGATCCAGGTCCGGCAGCGCCGGGCCGCCGATCACCCGGGTCAGGCGGACGCCGGCACCGTCCGAGGTCGCCTCACCGCGCACCAGTCGGTTGACGCGGGCATTGCGGCGGTCGGCAGCGGTCGTGGTCATGGGAGTGTCCTCATCTGGGCGCCGGGATCGGCGTTGGACACAGGATGCGCCGCCATTATCGAAACGGAACACCCATCAATGCGGATATTAGTTCCAATACCGGAACAATGACTGCGCGCCCGCCGCGTTCAGGACCGGCCGCCGCCGCCCGGCTTCAGCTGCCGCGGGCGAACAGGATGCGCAGCCCGAAGCCGAGCATCAGCGTGCCCAGGGCGCGGTCGACCCAGTGCCCGACCCGCTGGAAGCGCCGCCGGACCGCCGGCTTGGACAGCAGCAACGCCACCGTCGCGAACCATCCGAACTGCACCAGCATCATCCAGACACCGAGCAGGACCAGTTGCACCGCCGGCATCTGCGGCGACAACACCAGGGTGAACAGCGACAGGAAGTACAACGGCGCCTTCGGGTTGATCGCATTGCAGGTGAAGCCCATCGCCACCAGCTTCAGCGCCGGCCGGCGCTCGGGCGCCGGCGCCGCCTCCATCGGCGGTGCCGGACGGCTGCGCAGCCCGCGGATGCCCAGATAGATCAGGTAGGCGGCCGCTGCGTACTTGGCGACGGTCAGCCACACGCTGGACTGGCTGACCAGCGAGGCCGCGCCCAGCGACGAATAGACGATGTGGATCGACAGCCCCAGCGCGATGCCCAGCGCGCACAGCACGCCGGCGCGGCGGCCGTGGACCAGCGACTGCTGCGAAACCAGCACGAAGTCCGGCCCCGGCGCGGCGGCGGCCAGCAGATGCACGACGGTGACGGTCAGGAAGGCCTGCCACAGATCCATGGGAGTGCTCCGTACGGCGGTTCAGTCTGGCTGCCGCGGGCGCAGTCGCCAACAGCGGTGTATGCGCGGATTGCGTTCGAAATCAGGCGGGATCGTCGACGCGCTGATCTCCTCGCATTCGGCGAATGCCGCCACCGCCGCCTCATCGAGACGGAAACGGCGGAAGTTGTTGGAGAAGTACAGCACCCCGTCCGGCGCCAGTCGTGCGATCGCCAGCCGCAGCAGCTCGACGTGCCGCGCCTGCACGTCGAAGTCGTCGGCGCGCTTGGAGTTGGAGAAGGTCGGCGGATCGCAGAACACCAGCTCGTACCGGCCCCGGTCGGCAGCCAGCCACGCCATCACGTCGGCCTGGACCAAGGCATGGTCGCGGCCGCCGATCCGGTTCGCGGCGAGATTGTCGGCGCACCACTGCAGGTAGGTCGCCGACAGGTCGACCGTGGTGGTCGCGGCCGCGCCGCCGACCGCCGCCTGCACGGTGGCGGCGCCGGTGTAGCCGAACAGGTTGAGGAAGCGCTTGCCGCGCGCCTCGTCGTGCAGGCGCTGGCGCATCGGCCGGTGGTCGAGGAACAGACCGGTGTCGAGGTAGTCGAACAGGTTGACCCGCAAGCGTGCCGCGCCCTCGCGCACCTCGACGAACTCGCCGCGCTGGTCGAAGGCGCCGTACTTGCTGCCGCCCTTGCCGCGCGCGCGGGTCTTGATCGCCAACTGCTCGCGCGGCACCGCGAACACCTCGCGCGCGGCGGCCAGCAGTTCGTTGCGGCGACGGCGCTGGTCGGCCTCGGGGATGCTCGCCGGGGCGGCGTATTCCTGCACGTGCAGGAAGGTGCGTGGCGCGGCGTCCCGATCGTCGGCGGCGATGTAGACATCGATCGCGGCGGCGTACTCGGGCAGGTCGGCATCGTAGACGCGGAAGCAGTCGATCCCGCCCTGTCGGCGCCAGGCCTTCAGCTTGCGCAGGTTCTTGCGCAGCCGGTTGGCGACCATCGTCGCGCCTTCGTTGAGCTCGCGAGGGCCCTCGTCCGCGCGCGCCGCGGGACGGATCGGATCGACCGCGATCAGCGCGCATTCGATCGCGCCGTTGAAGACCGGGTAGACCTTGGCCGCGCGCAGGCCGGTGGCGCGGGCCAGCTCGGCATCGCCGCACAGCAGGCTGGCACGCCAGTCCGGCACCGCGCGCTTGAGCGCATCGCCCAGCGCGCGGTACAGCGCCGGGTCTGCGGCCAGGCGGGCATCGTAGGGTGGGTTGCAGACGACCAGACCGGGCGCGTCGGCCGCCGGCAGCATCGCCGGTTCCAGCGTGGCCACGTCCGCCACCTGCC